>JAEDIW010000036.1 GCA_016296655.1 Treponema sp.
TTTTCTATTCATTATTTCTACCTAAAAAAGCAGGCCAGTGGCCTGTCGCCATAACTTGCATTTAAACCGTGGCAAGGCTTGTCCTTGACATCGGCTTTGAAATGCGTGTTAGGTTTTATACCCATTCATTTTTCCAAAAATCATAATGCAAATCTTCGTCATCATCTTTTTCATTATAATCATAAGGAGGATCATTTTTATGTATCTCATAATGATCTATAGTTTCATACATACTTTGTTTACAGTAATCAAGACCGTTTTCATCTAATGTTCCTCTAGCAGAAATATTATCTTCTCCATCTTTTTCAGCTATAAGTTCATTATTATTCGCCTTTATAGTCCATCCTTTATATTCTTCAGAAAAGCTTTCTGGATCCGCTAATACATCTTGAGTTTCGGCAAAATCTATTTCTGCTTCATCAATCAGTTCTTTGATAGATTCTAAAGAACTTCCTTGTGGGTTATAAAAAGCTCCATCTTTTTCAGCAGAATAGGAAGGTCCATTTTTATGAATTGTTATCTCAATTTTCCAACCACGATATTCTTCTTCAAAAGAAGTTATATCATCAGAAAATTTTTCAATTTCATCAATTTCGCTTCTAATATCACCACCAAGATAAACACTTATATCTTCATATCCTTTTTTAGTTGCAACAATACGATCATCAGATTGTTCTTTAATTTCCCAACCTCTATATTCACCAATTTGTAAAAAAAGGGTTTCAACTTTATCTTCAAATTCATCAATTTGATCTTTTAGTATAGACCATGCAACAGCACTTTCAAAACGCTGACCTTTTTCTGCTATTCTTTTATTGTCTCTTATTCTCCAACCTCTATATTCTCCTTCCCACCAATTATCACTATTTTCATACCTTATAAATCCATCTTCTTCTTCAACTTTTTCAAGTTCATCATCTTCTTCGTCGTCATCTTCGACATCATCATCGTCGATGTCTTCATCTTCGTTTTCATCCTCTTCAGTGTCTTTATAACCTAATTCATCAATAAAAACAGACCATCCAACTTCTTTTATAAGACCATTTTTGTTCATTAACCCATCATCAATTGTAGATTTTCGTGGATCACCATTATTTTTTAAGTAACCGCGATTTTTGAGCATTCTTTCAACTGCCCATTCCTGTCTGTTTAATTCATCTGCCAATTCACCAAGTGTATGCATAAAAAAATCCTCCTACTGATTTTCATTTAATTTTTAATCATTCAAAGAATGATTCGAAAATGTGTTGGAGACTTTACTTTCAACGAAAGTGGCGCAGTGCGCCATCAACCTAACAATTGGTTGTACCGCAGCGGGCTTGACCCGCTGTCGGCTACGAACCTTTGTTAGGTTGTATTTATATTTACCAGATTGTTTTCACATTGTATTGTGGAATTTTTGAGTCAGTCGTTACAATTGTTAAATTGTTTTCAATAGCCTGGGCAATTAATAATCTATCAAAAGGATCTTTATGAATATCTGGTAAAGCTTTTATTGCTTCTGCATCAAATTCTGTTGGAGGTAGATAAATAAATTCTTCATCTTCGAGAACTGTTTTTAATTTTGGAATATCGATATTAAACTGTAAAGTACCTTTTGCCTGTTTGATTGCAATTTCCCATAAAGATGCAAAACTGAAAAAACATCTTTTTGTTTCCATGATATTTTTTGCAGTTGAAGAGAGTTCGTTACTGCCTGAGACATACCAAATTATTGCATGGGTATCCAATAAATACATTACATATACTCCGCAAATTCTTCGAGAGGTTCGTCAAAGTCTGGAGAAATTTTACAAGGTATATCTTTTAAACAACCGAATCCTTTTTTCTTGGAAACAGTATGATTTTGTTTTTCGGGTGTTGTGAATTTATAAAAAATATAATCTATGTAAGTTGCAACTTCATCAATTGCGGCCTGAGGAAGAGTCTTTAATTTATTTTCAAGAGCAGGATATTCCATACAATACCTCCGTGACTTCCAATGTTGATTTTATTATAACATATATACTTAATTTTTCTACTGTTAAATAAATAAGGCGGGCTTGACCCGCCTTATTTATTTTTTATTACAAACATGAGTTCCTTTTGGATAATTCGCTTTGCATTTTTCGCACCATTCTTTTTCACCATAACCAGAATCATATCCATCTTGGCAATCACTTATTTTATTCTTATTTGTTTCATATGTTGGTTTTCCATAATTAGACCAATCCTTTATATCACAGGAATCATCATATTTTCTCCCTTTTGCTGCATCATCATGACCTTCTACTTTACCTTTGTTATAAGCACAGCTAGGGCAGTAACTACCTGAATAATGTCCGTGATCTTTTCATGTTCCTTCTGCAAAAGCAAATGTGATAAACAAAATGCTTATCATTCCAAAAATAATTTTTTTCATAGATAAAATCCTCCTTAGATTTTATTCTTGCCATTCAACGAATGACATAAAAGAAATTTGTTGGAAGATTTACCTTATCAACGATAAGTGGCGCAGTGCGCCATCAACCTAACAATTGGTTGTACCGCAGCGGGCTCGACCCGCTGTCGGCTACGAACCTTTGTTATGTGATTCCTTTATGCAAACAACAATAATTCTTGAGGAGTGTTTTGTAACTTCATTTTTTTGAGGTTCTCTAAACTTACCACAGCACCAAATTCCTGAAAAACAGTTTCAAAACTTGAAATATTATCACCCCAATAAATCATAGCACATGCCATAGGAGCACCTTTATTATCAGTGCTTCCATCAACTAAAAAACGGAGTCTTGTATCATATAAGAAGCAAACGGCATCCGCTTCTCCAAATACAAATTGTTTCCAATGAGTTGTATTCGTTGCGACAGGTACTAGTGCAATTATTTCTGATTCATATACCTTATGAGTATAAGAACATTTTGAAAGCCAATTCTTTATGGTTGTTCCACGCTCCCTGTCTGCACCATAAGGAGGATTCATATATATTGTCTTAAAATTCCATTCTTGATGGAGACCGTCTGTTTCGGGAAGACGATATTCTGTTTTTGCATTTACTATAGAGTCTTTGTTTGAACAAGGGTCTAATTCAATTTCTCCTCCAAAAACTTTTTTTACAGCATCAACATATTTTGGTGGTGTACACCAATGCTGTGATTGAGAATTTACACTTCTACCAGCAAAATCTGTGATGGATTTAGTTTGTTCCATATATAGACTCCCAATTTTTCTTAGATAAAACAGACAATTCTTTCTTTAAATCCAAAAGCGTTTTATTTTTTGGAGAAATAATGTTGAACCAATTTTCTATTTTTGAGATATTTTTAGTAAAATAATTGCAAAGAGCTACATCACTGCTATAATCCATTTTTACTTTCGTAAAAACATTTCCTTTTTTATCAGCAGAGTAACTTTTCTGGAATGCTTGTTTTATTGCGGAATAATCTTTATTCGGAGAAATCAACAAATCTGTTATAAACTCAGATATTCCTTTATCTGTTAAAAATATAAGCCAGTCATAGGATTGAGCAAGAACTTTTAACTCTTTATTTGGATTTTCTGATGTAAACCAATTTCCATGATTGCTAACAACACCTATTGTAAGAATGAAATTTTCAAGTAATGCTTTTTCTTCAGACTTAATGACATTTGAAAGTAATTTATAATAGTCGTCTATCATATATTCAGTTTCTGATTTTTGCAGAAATCCAGCTAAAGTGCCATTTGATTTTCTAATTCTTTGCAAAGCAGATACTGTACGAGCGACATAAGAACCTTGTTTTGCTTTTTCTATTGTTTGAGGTCCCTTTTTAGACCCTTCTTCAACTCCAACTCGTTTACATTCGAACATTGCAAATGGCTTTGAAAAAAGTTCATATACACTGTAAGAATTTTCAGAGGAGTCTACATAAGAATTTATTATTCTTTTTTCATTTGATAAAAGCGTGCAAGCGTTTCTAAGTACATTATCTTTATCTATGAGCATTACAGACTTTTGTTTAGATATAGAGTCTGCTAAATTTAATTTTTTTACAATTGTTGAGCCACTTATCGGGATATCTGTAGATTCATATGTTGATTCTCCAATTTTTCTGTGTCCGTGTAGTGTAAACTCTACATTGTGTGTTATTTCGCTATTAGCAAATTCTGGCAATGGTCGTTCTATTGCAGCAAATGTATCAAGTTTCCATGATTTTATGAGATAATATGTAATTATTTCAAGAAAAGTACCTAAAGCCCTTCCAGCTGCTTTTTTTTTATCATTTGTATATGAAAATACATTGTCAGCTAAGAGATTTTGTAGTTTATCAACTGATTCGTAACTCATAAGAAATATTATAGCAAATTTTTGAATTTTTTCTACTCAAACAGCGCCCCAGTGCGGGCGTCCACATAACATATTTTCTCCGCATCAGTTGTAAGAAGTTTACACTGCAAAAAGTGTCAGTGTAAAATCTTGCATCATTTTAGTTATTCCTTAATATACAACACCTTCACGTATGTATCCAGATTTTTACACGGATACTAGTAAGTTTTACATTTTATCCAGAGAACTTAGTACACCACCGGCTCCGCGATTTAGAACAATGTCCTGTTTTACGGCACGCTGCATAAGTGATTCATCTAAATATCATCTGCCTTCCTCGCCTTAATTCGCAAATGAGCGTTCGGGGAATTATTACATGGCGGTCTTTGCCGCCTTTTCCGTGACGAACAATTATTTCATTTCTGTCAAAGTCTAAATCTAAGATTCTAAGGGACAAAGCCTCGTTTAGTCTCAGTCCGGTTCCATAAAGAAGTTTGGCTATAAGTTTTTTTGTTCCTGTCAGATTTCCAATGATTTTAGAAACTTCCTGCCGGCTAAAGACAACAGGAATTCTTGTTGAAACTCTGTTGGTGTAAGCCTCAATAACCATACTTATTAGAGCCTCTTCACTTCGATTCTGTAATCGGTTCTGTTGCTGTTTTGTTCTCTTTTTTCGCTTCCTGTAATTTTATTGGCTTCCATTGTTTCAAAGACTATTTTCCAATTTTTATAGCTTTGGCAGGACATCCGTCTTTACATGATCCACAACGAATGCAATCTATAGAATTAGGATTTTCATAAACCTTTATATTAAGCTTACAGTTTTTCTGGCACACTCCGCATTTTGTACATTTCGAATCATCTACACTGTAGCGAACAAAAGAGATTTTATTGAAGACTCCATATATTGCACCAAGTGGACAAATGTATCTGCAAAATGGTCTGTATATAATAATTGAAAAAAGTAAAATCCAAACCAGGATAGCAACCTTCCATTTAAATAAAAAACCTACGGCTGCCCTAAGATTTTCATTCATTAATACAAGAGGAATTCCCCCTTCCAGAGTTCCAACAGGGCAAATATATTTACAAAACCAGGGTTTTCCTAATCCTGTAATATCAATTACAAACATTGGAAGGATTATTACAAAAACTGCAAGAATCAAAAACCGGATGCCTCTAAGAAATTTTTCTCCTTTTAATTTTCGAACTTTTTTTACAAAAGGAATCTTAAATAGTAAATCCTGAATTAAGCCAAAAGGACATAAAAAGCCGCAGATAAACCGTCCAAAGATAACACCAAATAGTGAAATAAGACCAAAAACATAAAGAGAAATTTTATATTCCCGGGAACTTAAGGTAGATTGAAGAGCTCCAATAGGACACGAACCTAATGCTCCAGGACAGGAATAGCAGTTCATTCCTGGAACACAAACATATTTCAAATCACCTTGATAAATTTTTCCATGAGCAAAACCTTTTACATATCCATTTGAAAGAGCGGTAAAAGCTGCCTGTATTAAAAGTCGTACTTTCGAAATCTTACCCAATTCCTATACACTCCATACAGATTCTTGTTGCTTTTTCAATTACAGATTCTGCTTCCCCTGCGAAAATTCCTGAAATTATAAGTAAAATACTTAAAACTAGCACACCAATAGAGATTATTCTATGTTTCATTTTATTAAGCTGTCTACAATCTTCTGCCATTCTGCAAGACTTCTGCTTCCTGTATAAATTTCACCAACTTGATTTCCGTTTTTATCTACAAAAATGGTTGTTGGAACTGCAAATACATTCTGTAATATTCCATTCAGTAATTTTGAATCTGGAACAATGTGAATAAAATCTGCTCCTGTCTGCTTTACTATTTTTTTTGCAACGTCCATTTGTTTTGAATCTGGAAGCCCTTTTCTATTCACTGCATCAATCACGATTCCAATAATTTGAAAGCCTTTATTTTCGTTATTTTTATTTAATTGAGCCAAATCAGGCATTTCTTTAATACAAGGTCCGCAAAAAGTTCCCCATATGTTTATCATTGTTAATTCTGCATCTTCAAAAATTTCACTTGTAATATTTTTGTTGTTAATATCCTTTGCAGAAAATTCAATTTTAGTTTTACTCTGAGCAAAAATAGTTATAGAAGATAATGCAATAACCATTAGTAATGACAAAAATATTTTTTTCATAAAGCCTCCAATTAATCTGGGTTTTAGGGCAAAGCCCTAGGAGAGGGGGTAGCGGCCAACGAAGTGGACGCGCAGGGGCAGGCGCCCCTCCTCTTTATTTTTTTGAGTTTTTGCAACCTGTTCTTTTTCATCTTTTCGAAACATTTTCCAAGCTGAAAACTAAATCGCATCAATAAATTTTTCAATATCAGCCTTAGAAAGAATCTTTCCGTAGCTTACAACTTTTTCGTTGATTACAAGACCTGGAAGACTCATAACGCCATAAGCCATAATCTGTTGCAAATCTGTTACATGCTGACAGTCGCAGGCAATGTTTTTTTCTGCAAGAATGTCCATTGTATTCTGAAACATTGTAGAACAGTTACGGCATCCGTCACGACCTAAAATTTTAATTGATTTAATTTCCATAATAAAACTCCTTTATATTTTATAAAATAATACCCTGTAAAAAGTTGAATAAATATCCAACAGCAACAATTCCTGCAACACAAATTGCAATAAAAATTCCCAAAAGCTTTGGCTTAACAGCCTTACTCAGCATTACGATTGACGGAAAACTTAAAGTTGTAACTGCCATCATAAAACTCAAGACAACACCCAGCAGTGCACCTTTTGCAAGTAACGCTTCACTGATTGGAATGCAGCCGAAAATATCTGCATACATTGGCACTCCGCAGATTACGGCAAGCACAACACCAAAGGGATTCTTATTTCCAAGAGCAGTTTCAATCCACTGTTCCGGAATCCAGTTGTGAATGAATGCACCAATCAAAACTCCAATTAAGATGTATGGAATCAGTCTTTTATAAGTTGAAACCACCTGGCTCCAAGCAGTGTGTATTCTGTCTTTCCATGTAATTTCCATTTCCGGAAGTTCTGCAGCCTTTGTATTACGGATAAATTCTGCAATCTGATTTTCCATGTGAAGATGTTCAATTAAAGTTCCACCTGCCACTGCAATCACTAATCCAAAGAGGACATATAAAACTGCTACCTTCCAGCCGAATATACTCATCAAAAGAACAAGACTTCCTAAATCTACCATTGGGGAAGAAATCAGAAAACTGAAGGTTACTCCAAGAGGTAAGCCTGCAGCAGTAAAGCCCATAAAGATAGGAATTGAAGAACAGGAACAAAATGGAGTTACAGTCCCAAGCAACGCTCCCATAATTCTTGCTCCCATTCCACCAAAACGGCCCATAATTTTACGGCTTTTTTCAGGCGGAAAAAAAGTCTGAATATAAGAAATGATAAAAATCAAAACACAAAGAAGAATGCTGATTTTTATAACATCCATTAAAAAGAAAACAAGACTTCCCCCAAGACGAGTTGTTACATCAAGTCCGCAGGCAGTCAGCAGTTTCTGAATTAAAACAGTAAGCCACTTCATTCCAAGGAGCTGATTCTGAATAAAATCCCAGACCATTAGTTCCCTCCGCAGCGGCATTCAGACTTACCTTCTGAAGCAGGTTCGGAATGGCCAATTCTGTCTTTATAACAGGTGATTGAATCAAAATATGCTTTGAATTCCTTGAACATGCAGCAGCTTATGGAATAATAAGTCCACTTCCCTTCTTTGCGGACCGTTACCAGTCCTGTTTCCGAAAGTATTTTCATATGATGTGAAAGTGTCGGTTGAGTAATCTGAAAAGCTTCCAGCAATTTACAGGCACACTGTTCCCCGTCAGTAAGAAGCTTGATGATTTTAAGACGATTAGGATCACCTAAAGCCTTGCAGAGTTCGCTTATTTTTTCTTCTGTCATAATTGCCTCATATAGATAACTATCTATATATTAAATATAACTAACATATAGATGATTGTCAATATGAAATTTTGTCATTTTTGATAATTTGAATTTGCAGGTTTGTTTTGCTCTTTATTCATCGTTATTTTTTTAACTTTTTTTACTTTCAAAAGATTTACCTCATAATTCTTTAGTTGTATAAGTACTTCGTAATTGTAAACCGCAAGTTGTTTCAACAACTGAGGATTTACAATTGGTTCGCGCGAGCGAACACGTTAAATAAGTGTTTTCCAAGAAAACACAAGTTAAACTGGACGGCACTATTCTGCCGTTCAGTTTAAACCTTCATTCAAATTAAAACACAACAAGTATAAGAAATGTTTTTTAAACCAGACGAAATTATTCAACAATATATTACAACCAGCGTTTCTAAAACAAAAATGAGTTCAATCAAGATCATTGCTAAAAGCATATTGGCAGGTCTCATGATTGGAATGGGAGCAGCATGTAGTAGTGTCGCCGCTCATACAATTACAAATGTAGGAATAGCACGTCTTATTGCCGGTATTGTTTTTCCTGTTGGACTCATGATGGTTATTCTTATGGGAGCAGAACTATTTACAGGTGACTGCCTAATGTCATCTGCAGTAGCCAGAAGATCAATTTCATTTTTTCAAATGGTTCGTGTTCTGAGTCTTGTTTTTGCTGGTAATTATATTGGAAGTTTTATTCTTTCGATCCTGATTTTTTTATAGCGGACAATTAAACTTTTCAAACGGACTTCTTGGTGCCTATACAATAAAAGTAGCTTTGGGAAAAACTTCACTTACTCCGTTACAGGGAATTACATCAGGAATTCTTTGTAACATATTGGTGTGCGCTGCCGTTCTCATGGCAATGGCTTCAAAAGATGTTACAGGAAAACTGCTTGCTTCATTTTTTGTTGTAATGCCTTTTGTTACAGGCGGATTCGAACACTGTGTAGCAAACATGTATTACATTTCAGCCGGTTTATTGGCAAAAACAAATCCTGATTTTGTAAAAATTGCTTCATCCACATACGGAATTACAGATTTCAGTTCTCTTTCAATACAAGGGGTTCTGATCAATAATCTGGTTCCAATAACACTTGGAAATATTGCAGGTGGATCTTTAGTTATCGGACTACCTATGTATTACATAAATACTAATTTAAAACTTTCAAAAAAGGGGTCAAAGGAAAATGATGTACATTATGATTACGCTGGGAATTTTGGCAATTGAATTTAGTGGAGTTTTATTAATTACAGGAATCTTTTATCTCATTGACAGAAAAAAATCATAAAAACTATAACCATTAATCTGAGGAAGATCATACCCTGATTCCACCAGTTTCCTGATGAAGTTTCTGAAATTTTCCAGGACTTTTTCCAGTAATATTCGAAAAACTGCGGCTAAAATTTGAATAATTATTAAAACCAGAAAGATAACAAACTTCGGTCGCAGTTTTTCCTTGATTCAAGAGTTTCTGAGCGTAATTTATTTTTTTTATGAGAATAAAATGTTGCAGGGAAGCTCCAGTAAAACTTTTGAAAATTCTGGAAAGATAATCTGAATTAAATCCTAAATCCTCCGCCAGTCTTGTTACGGAAAGATTTTCTGTCAGGTGCTGGTTTATATAAATAAGGATTTTTTCTACCAGCGGCGGAATCATTGTTTTTGCAGATACCAGCAGTTTCGATTCAGAATTATCCCCTTCAATTATTTCTATTTTACGATTTATAAAAATCAGAATCTGTGTAAGAAGTGCATTTGTCAGTAAATCTTTTGCATATTTATTCTCACTCAAATTTTGTTCCAGCTGATTTCCCAGACTCACTAACTGCTGAACTGCATCTTCTCCAAGATGAATAGTATTCAGTTTTTGAATGGAAGTTTCAAAACAAGAAGCAAGATTTTCTTTCCCCTGGCTCAGCTCTGTAATCACATTTTCTTTCAAATTAATAAAAAGGCGTTCATAGGTTTGATTTTCACCAGCAATTACATTATGAAATTCAAAAGGTTTAGTAAGAATTAAATCACCTCGCTGCAGATGATGTCCGCAGGTTTCAACAAAAAAATCAGCATCTCCATTCAGAAAAAGATAAATTTCATATCCGTCGTGAGTATGAAACAGAATCTTCTCGTTATGATGAAGAACATCCTTTTTATGCTGAGAAATTATATCTGATTCAAGATACGAAAAGATTTTGCTGCCTTCAACCTTCATATTTCCACTATATTATTAAAAGTCGGATTTCGCAATATTTATCTTATTTTTGTGGAAGTTTTTGCTTTATTCTAAGTTTATAATGTTCCTATGAATAAGATTACCATTAATAAGAATATTAGTTTTTATGAAGAGGCAGAAGCATTTTCTGGTGTAAAAAAGATTGCGGAACTGGTAAAAGATGATTTCAATCTTGTTTTCGATAAGCGACCTGATACTATCACAAATCTGGAAGCACCAGGCTCTAACCCTGTAATCATTTACGGAACTTTGGGTAAGAGTCCTATTCTCGAAAAACTTGCTTCTCAAAATCTTATTAATCTTGAACCTTTGAAAAATAAATGGGAAGTGTATTCAATTACAGTTTTGGAAAATATGCTTGTAGTTGCTGGCAGCGATAAACGGGGAACAATTTACGGACTTTTCCACCTTTCTGAAATGATAGGTGTGTCCCCTCTTGTAAACTGGAATCATGTGTATCCTGCAAAAAAAAATGAAATCACCTTCTCTTCCCAAGATAATATTATTTCCAAAGAGCCTTCCGTAAAATACCGTGGTTTCTTTATTAATGATGAATGGCCTGCCTTTGGTACCTGGGCAAAAAATCATTTTGGCGGAATTAATGCAAAATGTTACCAGCAGGTTTTTGAGCTTTTGCTTCGCTTAAAAGGAAACTATCTCTGGCCTGCCATGTGGGATTCAAACTTTGAACTGGATGGACCTGGTCTTGCAAGTGCAGATTTAGCCGATGAACTGGGAGTTGTAATGAGCATGTCTCATCATGAACCTTGTATGCGAAGCGGTCAGGAATACAGCATGGTTCGTGGAAAGAATTCTGAATACGGCGATGCCTGGGATTTTATTGCAAACCCAAAAGGCATTACAAAATTCTGGAGAGACGGGCTTGTTCGTACCGCAGATAAAGAACAGGTAATTACCATGGGTATGCGCGGTGAAAATGATTCTGCCATTATGCAGAACGCCACTTTGGAAGAAAACATCCAGCTTATCCGTAATGTTTTGAAGACCCAGAATCAGCTTATCCGGGAAACCATAAATCCTGATTTGTCAAAAGTTAGAAGACAGATTGTTTTATTTACAGAAGTTGAAGAATTTTTCTACGGTAACCAGCAGACAAAGGGATTAATCGGGGATCCTGAACTAGACGGCATTACCCTTATGCTTAGCGATAACAATGTGGGATATACCCGTACTCTGCCAACCAAAGAAATGCTTAAACACAATGGCGGCTATGGGATGTATTACCATATGGATATGCACGGCGGTCCTCACGCTTTCCAATGGATTGGGTCCAGTTATCTTCCAAAAATTCAGGATCAGATGACAACTGCCTATGATTATGGAGTTCGTGAAATCTGGGTTACCAATATTGGTGATATTGGAACACAGGAATTCGGATTATCATACTTTTTAGATTTAGCTTACGACATTGATAAATGGGGACATGCACCTGTTAGTCAGAGTATTGCATATAGAAAAAACTGGATTGAAAAACAATTTGCTACCTGGTTTGCAGGCTCAACTGAGTCAAAGGGGACAGACCTCTATATTCTGGACAAAATTCTTGATGATTACACAACCCTTCTTGCAAAACGCAAACACGAAGTAATGAACGCAAGTATATTCCATCCCGTTCATTTTGGAGAAGCTCAGGAAATTCTTGATACCTGTAATTTCATTTTAGAAAATTGTGAAGCATTAAAATCTAAATGCCCAGAAAACTTTATGAGTGCTTTTGTCTCCCTTCTCTACTACCCTGCCTGCGGTACTGCAAACCTGTTCAAAATGTGGATTCTAGCCAGCCGTAACAAGTTATATGCAGATCAGAATCGGGTGGAAGCAAATCTTCTGGCAGATGAACTTCCTTCTTACTTGCAGCGTGACCTGGAACTTATTGAAGAATATCACAAAGTGGACAATGGCAAGTACGACGGCTTTGGCCTTGGTGAACATATTGGTTTTACCTTCTGGAATGACGAAGACTGCAAATATCCACAACAGGTTTATATAACGCCAGCCAGAGAACCAAGGATGATTCTTGTTCGTTCTGATAAAACTGATTATCTTGTTGGAGGAACCTGGCGAGACCGTCAGCCTCAGATTTGGAAAGACTTTCTTCGTCCCGATGTAAACGAAATTAACTTTGAAATTGCCTGTGCCAGCGAACAGGAAGTTAAGTTCAAAATTGATACAGAGTGTGATTGGATGAGTTTTTCTTCTGTTGAAGGAACTGTGGGCCGTACAAATGGCACAAAGGGGACAGACCTCTGCAAAAAAATCACACTAAAAATCGACAGAAGCAAAATCCAAGATGATGCAGAAGGATTGTTCACTGTGGAAAATGTTGGTTTTTCAAAAGCTAAAATTATCCTGAAAGTCCATAATCTTTCTAAAGCTGATGAGAAAAATGCCTTTATAGAAACAGATGGAATTATTTCCATGATGGCATCTCACTTCCAGGAAAATCATTCCGCTGATGGTGCTGAATTCAAAACCTTGGAACCATATGGAAGAACCGGCAGTTCCATTAAGGTTTACCCGGTAACAGCCAATTTTGAAAACTGTGCAAATGGGGACAGACCTTATGTTACTTACAACTTTACAGCCACAGAATCAACATCCTATGAAATGATATTGTATATGTCTCCTACAACACCGGTTTGTTTTGAATCAAAGCATTATATAGGCTATTCAATAAATGATGAAAAAATGATTTGCGTAAATACCGTTCACCAGCCAGACCGCCCATTCTTCTTAAGCAGACAATGGGAAGAAGAAGCCATTTCCAACATCAAAATTGTAAAAGAAACAGTAAACCTAAAAAAAGGTCTGAATACATTAAAGCTTTATGCTGTCAGTCCACAGATTATGATTGAAAAAATTGTCCTGCACAAAACCACAGTCCCACTTCCAGAATCATATTTAGGACTAAAAGAAAGTTTTATTTGTTAATTTATCTCCAGCTATTTTCATCAATTTCTGCATTTCGCGCTGCATCATTTTATACACGAATAACTAAACTATGCTATAATTTTGATATGACTAATAAGCTTTCTTTTGATATTCCTGATTATAAAAAAATTCGTGTGATTATTGATACTGATGCAGCCTGTGAAGCGGACGATCCTTTTGCCATTTCCCATGCACTTATGTGCCGTAAGCTGATTGTAAAAGGTATTACGGCAGAGCACTTTGTAGAAGAAGGTTCTGTTCAAAAAAGCCTTGCTGAAGTGAACACAATTCTTGATGCAATGGATATAACTGATGTCAAAAGTTACATAGGTCAGACAAAACCATTTTCTGAATATGAAAAAGAAGAACTGTCCCCAGCTGCAAAATTCATAATTGAAGAAGCAAACCGTAAAGACGACCATCCACTTTTTGTTTTATGTATCGGGGCCACAACAAATTTGGCTTATGCATTAAAAGCAGAACCATCAATTGCTGAAAAAATGACTGTAATCAGCATTATCGGGCATAATTATTCAGATCCACTTCCTTGGCGGGAATTCAACGCACACAACGATATTGATGCTATCAACTATATTCTTGAAAGCGGTGTAGAATTCTGGCAGGTTCCTAGCGATGTGTATGGTTCCATGCTTGTAAGCCTTGCTGAATTGGAAAGTAAGGTTTTGCCATACGGAAAGATTGGTCATCATCTTTTTACACAGATGGTGGAATACAACATGACAGAACGTGCCGCCTGGACTCAAGGAGAAAGCTGGGCTTTGGGCGATTCACCTGCAGTTGGAATTGCAATGTATCCAAGATGCGGAAAATACGTGGAAAGAGAGGCAAAGCTTTTTAATCATGATGAACTGACTTCTTACGGCGAAAAAATTCCTGGAAGAAAAATCAGAGTTTATGAATCTGTAGATTCCCATTTTATTCTGGAAGATTTCTTCGCCAAATTAAAACTTAATTTTTCAAAATAAAATTTACGCTACAGCAGCATATTCTATATGGCTATTCTCAGATTTGTTCCATATATGCTTTATCTATTTTCGCTACTTCTTTTGCCAACTTCTTATTAATGGGTGTTCTGTTGAACTTGGTAAAATCAATTTTATAAGTACCTAACCATTCGCAATAACTCTCGAATTCTTCTCCTTCTCCCTGCTCGAAAATCTCTTGAATTCTTTCTAAGCCACCAATTCCACCACAATCTTCAATTTTTGATTTTAATCTTCCAACTTTTATCAGCTTATCATCATTTGGCATATTCATAGAATAACATTTTATTTCTCAAAATGCTAATCTCGAAAATCAAGGTTTAAACTGAACGGCAAAATGGTGCCGTCCAGTTTAACTTGTGTTTTCTTTGAAAACACTTATTAATATGTGTTCGCTTGCGCGAACCAATTGTAAATCCTCAGTTGTTGAAACAACTTGCGGTTTACAATTTTAATGAACATTTCCATTTAATCACAAAATTAGTTATTTAAATCAATTTTACCATCAGCATATTTTCGTTATTATTCAGCAAAGTTTTGGCTAGTTTTGCATTGTAATCCTGCAGCATATGGTATTCAAACTCAACAGAATCAACAAGAACTTTATCAGTACAATTTTCCAGGATAAACCCGAAACACTTAATAGCATTCAGATAGTGTCCCATAATTTCCAAAGTGTTCTGATCCACCGCTTTTCTATCCAGCTTATTAATCTGATTTTCATGAATAGAACGGAACCCTTTTTCATACTCCGCTTTCCCATAATCAAAAATCTTTCTGAAGTATTTCTCCTGATTTTTCTTATCTTCTTCACTTTCCGGCTTCTTAAACCTTACTTCCTGAACCTTTGTTTTCCCTTTTGCGTAAACAGAATTAAGCACGACCATATATTCGTTATAGGTAGACTTCAGATTTTCTGCCACACCATCCGGATGATACTTTTTGACCAGCTTGAGATATTCCCTTTTTATTTCATCCTGATTGCAATCATCCTTTATGAGCTGATTAGAATATTTAAGTCTGCTTTAAAATCCATAACGACAATTCTGTTTATTTTATAATCAATTCTTATTAATCTCTATTTTCTAACTATAAAGAATACGACGAATAGAATCCGTAGAAAGGGCAAACTCGTCTGCCAGTTCAGCAATGGTTTTCCCTTCGTTGTGTTGCTGTCGAATCTGGGCATTTCGCTTTATGTAAAAATCTCTGGAACCAGATTTTTCGCCCCACGCTTTTTTCTTTTCTGCGGATTCGGGAATGTAGATTAATTCCCCCGATGAATACTTTTGGATTTCCGCCAGCAATTCATCGGGAAAAATATCGTTTGCATTTCGATATTTCAAGGTCTGTTCCTGCGACTAACCACGTTTAGTCAAAAAGTCTTCTACCGAACTGTACGAATTAAGCTTAATGCCATGTCCAGCCAAGATTCCCTGAATTATCTTTTCAAGCTGATTGCTTCTGTTTGCAAGCAGCGAAAGATTGTCTTTGTCAAAAGAATCAAGAAGATTTAATTCATCAATCTTGTATTCCTTAGCAATGTACAAGAATTCTTCCTGCAAATAGCAGGCATCAACGTAAGCTTTTTCTACCATATTATTTTCGCAGAAATATCGAATTCGACGCCAGGTCAAACTTAATTCCTGATACCAGTTTGCCAATCCTTGAAAATCGATTTCTGCAACTTCAGCTGTGGTCTGAACAGAAGGCTTTCTTTCCAGAATAAAGGCGCGTGTTGTTTTAAGAAGAGCAAGAACGGTGTCCTTCAAAACATCTTCATCTTTTGCTTCCAGAAGTTTTCGTGCATTGGCAAAAAATCCGTCTGGCACAATCTTCATTTCAGGACAGTAATAAATACGATTTTCTTCCTGCCCATTGTAAGCCTGATTTTCGCTGAAAACTGGCGATTCTGTGTAAGTGTGGTTCATAAAAGCCACAGACTTAGAAAGACACTCGTGAATGCAATCAGCTTCCGAACGAACTCTGTACAATTTGTCTTCAAAGATTATTGTACGGTAAATTTCCAGAGCCTTGTCCATATATTCCAAAGCTTTTCCGTAAACAAAAGAATCATTTTTCAGATTCTGCCACATACGCTTTTTGCAGTCTTCAAAACGTTTCGCGTCATCTTCACTGCGAGCATAAAGAATTGTTGCCTGATCCAAAAGAAGAGCCATATCATCTAAGTTCACAGAATCTTCCAGACGTTCCCAACTTCTTGGATACAAGTCATGCCCAACTCCATCAATGATGAAAGTTTCCGCCAGCTCATTTCCCCGTTCTGTTGCTGGAACAAAAAAGTCAAAACATTCTCCGTGGCCATCACCATTTGTGGAGTGCCCTTTAATACCAACTAAAAGTGCAATATCGTCTTTGTATTCATTTTCAATTTTGTTTATAACCCATTTTGTAAGTGGATGCATAATTTCCATTTTATCCTCCGAAAAATATTGATTTTCGAACGTTCGTTTTTTGTTTTAAGATCTTATGTGATTATAATAATGGGGACTTTTTTATAAGAAAAGTATCAAAATTGGTTTAAAATGATTTTACGGATTTTCTATTTTTTATCCACTCTACTTATACAGACAAATTTGTATTTGTAGGGGAAAGCCTTCCACCAATTGCTAGTAAAAGAAGGCTTATGATAAATAAAATTTTATCTTGTTTCTTGTCCATTTTTCTCCCTCTAAATTTCTATCTGTATGTATAAAAAACTATTGCTATTTCTTTTTTTAAGATAGGAATTAAAGTAATCATCTGTGCAATTAATAAAATAACAAAAACGCTAAATAAACCCCAGAAAAAAATTATCTTCATTTTTTTCTTACCTCTAAAATGAAAAATTCCTGTTGATCTGAACAATCAACATCAATAACCATTTCCCACAGTTCTTTTCCATTCTTCCCGGCTAATAGCATAGGCATAGGAAATTTCATTTTTAGGATCAGAATATTCCTTCAGTTTTTTCATGCCGATTGCAATTGCGGTGCTGTATGAAGCAGCATTGCTGTATTTCATGTAGGAATAAATTGCATTATATTCTGTATTGTTAAAGACCCAGTCCCGGCAGGCTTTGGCAGCTTCTTTTGCAAATCCCTGACGCCAATATTTTTTGTTGATGTGGTAGCCAATTTCTGGAAGCAGTTCACCATCAATATTCTGAATGGTAATTCCACAATCACCTATAAATTCCCCTGTTTCTTTTAAGGTCATTGCCCAAAGTCCAAAACCATATTTTTTATAGTTTTCAATATTCCAGATAATCAATCTTTGGTTCGGTTTTCATCAAATGGAGCTGGATAATGCTGCATTGTTTCTGGATCTGACATTATTTCAAAGAGTGAATTAAAATCATCCATTGTGTAGTTTCTAAGAATTAAGCGTTTTGTCTTTAGCATTATAATTTTACTATAATTATTTTTTCTACCCAAAACAATTTCTATTTGCAGGGATAATTACATTTTCTGTACTAATGATGGATCCAAGCTGAGTAAATGAATTAATTTTTTTGCAGTGGGTGAAGGAGTACATTTACCGCATTCCCAGGCTTCAACAGTACGCTTTGAAACGCCGATTAAAGCTGCAAAGGCTTTCTGTGTCATATTAAGAGCAGCCCTTTCCTTTGCAACATCAACTTCAGGAAGGCTTTGTTTTCGAGCATATGTTTCTGCTTTTGCAGTTCCTTTTTCATATGCAAGAGCTTCATTTAATCCATTCATTAATCCATCAAAAAAAGAAATATTCTTAAAATTCTCAGCAATCTGTTCATCTGTTAATGAAGATTCAAATGTTAATTCTGCCATGATTATGCCTCCTTCTTTATTTCTTCAATTATATTTTTAATTGCTTTCTTCTGATCTGCAGTCAGATTTTCCTGAACATTCTTTGGATAGGCAAATAAAAAATATAATTTTTCTTTTTCAAAAACATCCAGATAAATAACTCTAGCACCACCACTTTTTCCATGATTACCCAGTTTTATTCTCAGCTTTCTTGCTCCACCAGTACCTTCAATCACATCGCCCAATTGAGGATTTTTCAAAAGCTCCTGTTCAAGTTCTCTGAGGTTTTCATCATTCAACCCCATTGCCTTCCAGCAATTATTAAATGTAGCTGTAAAAATAAATTCTCTGGTCATACAATTATAATATACGATAATATCGTAGTATGTCAAATTTATACGATAATATCGTATAAAAAAAGGAATCTAAAGTGATCCAGGTTCTTTAAGTAAATTCTTATTTATCTTTATAAGTTTAATGTCATTGCAGAAGAACTAATCGTAAATCCCATTGATTTATATAATGGCTTCCCTGCTTCCGTTGCATCAAGACTGATTTCAGTTACACCTAAAGATTTAGCTTCTTCTATTAATAATCCAAGCATTTTCTTTGCAATCCCTTTTCTGCGGAACTCTTTTTTTACATAAACATTCATTAAGTGAGCTCGTTTTCCAGTTGGGTGAGAAAAAGTTGGCATCATTGAAATATAACATAAGGTGGCGCATGCAACAGGAACATTATTTTCTAAACAAAGAATATCAGTCTGATTTCCTTCAATAAAGTTCTTACTGCAATTTTCGATAAAAGATTCATCATAGTCATAAGAATCTAACAGACCATTTACCTCTCTCAACATTTCCAGTCGAATTATCATTAAATCATCAATATCTTTTTTTGTTGCTTTTATTATTTCCATTTTATTTTTTGTTCTCTTTGTACAAAACTATTTTTGGTTCAGCACCGTTACAGCCGTAATCACTTACAAGAATAAAATCTTCATTGGCAACAACACCATAGCAGCGTTCCGAATCATTCTTTTCAATCTGGTTTCCAAGATAAACATCTTTATCATTCAAAAACTTTACCGAAGTCCCGTTAGAAAGAGGATACTCCAGATTTACAAAAGCCCCGCTTAATAAGAAAAGAACATTTACTTTAAGTCCGCCAATTTCCAAAGCATTTATTTCAGAAATCAGCTCCGCAGGAAGTTTCAACTTCCGAGGATATTCAATTGGTTCGCGCAAGCGAACACGTCAAATAAGTGTTTTCCAAGAAAACACATGTTAAACTGGACGGCACCATTTTGCCGTTCAGTTTAAACCTTGATTTGAATAATCACCAGTTCCCCAAGATTATCAACAGTGAAATCTGGCTGCTGCTCTGGTCCCTGTAACTGCCATAACCCACCGCCCCCCTGTCGAATCCACACAGTTTTCATTCCCATTTTCTTAGCAGGAACAACATCATTATCGATTCTGTCACCAATCATAACCGCATGTTCAGCTTTGCAGTCAGCCCGCCCAAGAGCAATTTCAAAAATCCGTGGATCAGGTTTTGAAACCCCTTCTTCAGCAGAAGCAATCACCAGATCAATAAACTGCAGAATACCCCATGCCTGCAGACGAGCCGCAGTTCCTAAACTTTGATTTGCAATTACTCCAATTTTATATTTTGCTTTTAAAGCTTTTAAAACTTCAACAGTTTCTGGATACAAACGCTCGTCTTCTTTAGGCCATTTTGGCTTTGGAATTCCATATTTGTCCATTACCGCCAGATCGCCCTTATCGTTTTGTCTGTAAAAATCCAGAGCTTCTTCCTGAATCAGTTCATAAGGTTTACCGATTAAAGCAGCCGCTTCCCGAAGTCTGGTTTCGTAAGCCTTACTTTCATCAACCAGTGTGTTTCCCACATCAAAAAATAACCATTCTATACACATTTTTTTCTAAAAAAATTATAGGTTAACGCCCTCCAAAAATTGCGGGGTGGTATACCTATCCTTTATTGTAACATAATAAATCAAAAATAACAGATTTGCACAGTTTTCATTCTTACAAAATCCTTAATAAGTACTATAATATTCCCTAGAGGTTATCTATGGATTTTATAAAAACTAATTGGAAAGGAATTCTCATTTCCCTTTTGATTGCTATACCTTCCTGGTTTTTAGGAAAGCTGTTCCCTATTGTTGGCGGACCTGTTATCGCTATTATCGCAGGTATGATAATTACTATATTTGTAAAAGATAAATCTTCTTTTGAAAGTGGAATCAAATTTACATCTAAAAAAATTCTACAGTGGGCAGTAATTCTTTTAGGTTTTGGACTGGATCTTGGAGTTGTTGCAAAAACCGGAGTTCAGTCTTTACCAATCATCTGTTCTACAATTGCAACTTCGTTAATCGTAGCTTTCATGCTTTGCAAACTTGCAAAAATCCCTGGAAACATTTCAACTCTTATTGGTGTAGGCTCTTCAATTTGTGGCGGTTCTGCAATCGCTGCTACTGCACCTGTAATTGGTGCAGATGATGAAGAAGTTGCTCAGGCAATTTCGGTAATATTCTTTTTCAATGTTCTTGCTGCAATCATTTTTCCCTACTTTGGTCAGATGGTTGGATTTTCTACAACAAACGGAGAAGCCTTTGGTATTTTTGCCGGAACTGCCGTAAATGATACATCTTCTGTAACAGCCTGTGCTTCTACCTGGGATGCAATGTGGAATCTTGGTTCCGAAACCCTGGATAAAGCAGTAACTGTAAAACTCACCCGTACCCTTGCTATTATTCCTATCACCCTCGTTCTGGCATTATATAAAGCCAGCAAGGCAAAGAAAGCATTAGCAAGTTCAGATGTTTCAAATGAAACTAAAAGTACTTCTTCATTCAGCTTAAAGAAAATTTTCCCATGGTTCATTTTATACTTTATTGCTGCAAGCCTCATTACAACTTTGTGCTATAACTTCGTTTCAAATCCTGATGTAATGAATGTTGTAAAAGACATTTTCAAGTTCCTTAAGAACTGTTCAAAATTCTTTATCATCCTTGCTATGGCTGCAATCGGATTCAATACAAACATTATTAAGCTTGTTAAAACCGGAGGAAAACCATTGATTATGGGTGCCTGCTGCTGGATCTGTATTACTGCTGTAAGTCTTCTGATGCAGCATGTTATGAGATTGTGGTAAAGTCCGGCTCCCCCAATTGAATTGTAAAAAGAGAGACAGACCTTGTTTTTTATTAATACTCTACGCCACGTAGATTTACAGTTTCTTTATCAAATGATATTCTTTATTGGAAAGAAGAGATAATGAGGTATGTCGCTACTATATTTTTCTAAAAAAAGAGGTGGTTTAATGAAAATTTTAGTATTAAATGGAAGTCCAAAAGAAAAAAGTGACACAATGGTTTTGACAAATGCTTTTTTACGAGGAATCAATAAAAGTGGAAATCACGAAATCACTGTGCTAAATATTATAGAAAAAAAAATTGCACCCTGCCGAGGTTGTTTTGGATGCTGGAAAGTAAAAAACAAGCATTGTTTGATTGACGATGATCAGAATCAGATTCTTGATTTGTATCCTGAAGTGGATTTGATTATCTGGAGTTTTCCTTTGTATTGCTACGGAATGCCAAGTCATATTAAAGCAGTTTTGGACAGAACAATTCCATTAACTCAAATGACAATGGAAATAGTTGATGGTATAACACGTCATGTTCCAATGGTAGATTTTTCAAAAATTCATACAGTCGTGATAAGCGGCTGCGGTTTTCCAAACTATGAACATAATTTTGAAGGTCTGTCCCGCCAGTGTGATTTATGTTTTGGAAATCTTACAAAAATTTTTGTGCCTGAAACACCTTTGCTCAATATTTCAGAAGCAAAACCTGTTGCAGACCAAAAAATTGCAGCATTTGAAAGTGCCGGCGAAGAATATGCAGAAAAACTTTGTCTTGCACCAGAAACTATAGAAAGTCTTCAAAGTTTGATGATTAGCAAAGAAGAATATATCAGGAATATTGGATAATGAATGCGGAAAAAACAGGAAGTTTAATTCGTAGTTTGAGAATAAAAAAAGGGTTAACGCAAAAAGAACTTGCTCATATGATTTGCGTAACCGACAAAGCAGTTTGTAAATGGGAAAAAGGACGAGGTTGCCCGAACATTACTTTAATTTCTCAGTTATCGAAAGTTCTAGAAGTTGATATCCAAAGTATTTTACAAGGATATCTGGATAAAAATAAAAAAATTGGAGAGAATATGAATCATTTGAAATTTTACAAATGTCCAACGTGTGGAAATCTTGTAACAAGCATAAAATCGGTGGAATTGAGCTGTTGCGGTAATAAACTTTCGCCGGTTTCGGCACAAACAAGAAGCGAACCAGAGTATCAGCCTGTTATTCAGGAATTTGACGGTCAATATTCAATAAAATTCAATCACCCGATGACAAAGTCCGATTATATTTCGCAGGTTATCGTTGTCCGCTATGACCAGATTATGACAGTGAATTTATACGCGGAGTCAGAAGCCATCATCACGATACCTCAAGTGCGCGGAATACGACTTTTTGTAATCACAAACAAGAGTGAATTGATTGCGGTTACAGTTTAGAAGTTTCTTCGGGCGTGCCGGCTAAAGCCGTCGAGCTTTGCGCACTTCCGCTATCGCTCCATTCCTTCGCTTCGCTTCGGAACGCCTTCGGCGGTGCTCCAATCTCTCACGCAAGGTAAGCTTTTCAAACAAGGTCTGTCCCCAATTCATTCTTAAGTTTAAAATAGGTAAATAAAAGAGTAATTCTGAAATCAAATATTTACAAAAACTTTCAGGCTCACAGAAATTCAGATTATATAGTTATTGTATACTTTGCTGATGGGGCTATAAAAAAATATGATATTTCTCATCTTGTAGGCAAAGGCCTTTTCGAATGATTAAAAGATATTGATTTTTATAAAAATAATTGTACCGTACTTAATGGAACCTTAGCCTGGACTTTAGACGGGACTGATGACAAATCTAACTGTATAGATATCGATTCATACGTTATTTATGAAAAAGGGGAGACTATTTCTGGTCCGCTTTTAGATATTGCGTAATAAATCAAATTGAATTTTACTTTGATTATTTAAAAATAAATTTGCATTACCATGCATAAATAGAATAGACTAAGAAGCCAGTTTCATCATCTTCCATCCAATATTCATATATAAATTCCAGATGCGTTTTCTTTTCTCTCCCAGTATGTTCCGAGAATTTTTGCTGTGCATCAATTTGTGAAAAATATCTGGCTTTTGTTATATCATCAGATTTACCAATTCCTATTATTATGTTTTTTGATTTTTCTATATCAAATTTCTTTCGCAATAATTTTTCATTCTTATTATTTATATAATTTTTAAGCCATTGTGGATACGGATTAGTTCCAACTTCCATTCCTTTCCAGTTAACAATTTCTGAAAAGAAATGGAAGTTGAGGAATACCGTTATTAAAAAGAATATTATTTTTCTTTTCATATTTATTCAGTAACGGACGACCTTATGTAATCATAAAAAGCTTTGGAGAAATCCTTTTTAATTTTGGAAACCATAGTTGTTTCAGCCTTGTGTTTTGCCTCATCATAATCTACGTGGCTTTCACGACCTTTAACAGTAAAAGGAACAATCTGATGCTGTGTTGCTGTATCTAAAATATAACTTTCTGCATTATATCTACATCTTACTGTTTTCTTATCTGTTGTATCTGAACGTTCAAACTCAAATTTAGCAATAAGAATATAACGAACAGAATCGTCATATGTGCCTTTAAATCCAGCTTCAGCAATTGCCTGACTAAATGCTTCTTTAAATCTTCCATGTTCATCATTAAAAGTCTGTACACAAATTGGAATATTTTTTGCTATTTCCATTTTCTTGCCATGATATTTTTTTGATGATGGACAATAAGACTTTAAGCTGTTTACTAAGTCTGGATTTATAACAGAAATCTTATTTAAGTGTTTTTCATTTTCAATAGCAATATCTTCAACAAAATCATATGCAGAAAAACCATCAAAAGAAAACTCGTCATCTCCTATATTACTAATAACAGTTGAAATAGCCGATGCATTTTTCTTTATCATATTTGTATAGATATCTTCTGCTTTTGATTTATCTAATACTGCAATTGCATACCACTTTCCGTCATCATCACACCAGAACTCTTTTGTTTCGACCCCAATAAGACAATCAATATCTACAACACGTTTTACATCCTGGCTAAAAGTTTGAATACTAGAGTTAGCAACCAAACCATTGGCCTTTGCTTGTGTCATTCTGCTTGATGCATTTGATTCAGATTTTACCGATTGTCCAAAAACAGCCGCTATTCCTTGTAAAGCATTTACTTCACTGGCATTTCTGTCTGCAGCAGTACCAACATATGTTATGTAAGATGCATGCGGATAAACTGAAGAAGGCGAATTTACCCACTCAGGCATAACATTTTTGGATTTTTTTGCTGCATAACAAAAACTGCCCATTTGCATAACAAACAGGCAGAAAAAAACTTTACAAAGTGTTTTTGTTATTTTTCGCATGAAGAAACAGCTACGCTAACTTTGCCTTCATTAACAACTACATTATCAATTGTTTTAGTTTCTACAACTGTGCCACCATACATATATTCAATTGTTACAGAATATGTTCCTGGTGCAACTGAGAAACCTGCAACACTTGCTTTATTTGGGAAATATTCTCCCTGACGAGTATCTGCTTTTTCAAGGTCAATAATAGCAGCAACGATTGGATCATATGCTTTATCAAAAGCAATCTGTGCAGCTTTTTGAGTTAATGGATTTGCACTTGCCTTCTTAAGTCCCTCATTTGCGGCAATAAGACCAGCAATACTTGCAGAATTCTTTATAACATTTCTGAAGATTGAACGCTGTGCAGCAGGTCTTGCTTTCTGAGCAACATCGATTTTAACAGCCTTATCAAAATCTTCAATATATTCTTTATTTAAGTTTATCGTCTTACTTGTTCCATCAGATAAACTAACTTTTACAGAATCAATCTTATGGTTTTCTCCCTTAAATACAGGATATGAAACTTTTGTATAAATTGGTTTAGGAAGATTAGGAACATTTACAGCTACCTGTTTAAGATTTGAATCTTCTCTTTTTCCAATAGTTCCTGTAAGTGTTATTACCTCCAAATGACCTTTTCCTTTAGGTACATTAATTACTTCATTTACAAGATTATTGTTAACCTTATATGTGGAAGCAAAATCTTTAGCATGGTCAAAATCATTATTTGCAGCATAAGCTACAGTTCCTAAATAACTAAAGAAAGGAGAATACTCATATTTTTGATTACTCTTTGGTGGCACCAAGTCTAACATATCTCCAATTCCCAAGTTAATACTAAATGATTCCAATACTTTAACTGCTTGTTTGAAAGAATCTCCGTCCAAAGCTGCAGCAGATCCATTTTCAAGTTCTTGATTCTTTGCGCGCAATGCCTGAATCTCATCCATGAAAGTACCAATGTAATCTTTCATTATTCCGTTTGCAACATCAATCTGATTTGTACTCAAAGCACTTGCCAAACGCATAGACCAGGCAAGGTAACGCTCATATTCTGCACCTGAATATGTAACATTTTTTTCAGCAGTCATAGCCGCGTTAATTACATCACCTGCATTCATTTCTGAGCTTACCTGCTGCATTTTATTATAAGTTTCAAGGAAAGCTTTTCCTGCACCTGTATAATCAGCAGAGAAATAAGTGAGCATATCAGCATCAAGTTCATCTCTAATAAGATCTGTCTTATTACCCTTTCCATTCAACATTCCAATACAAGTTGCGTAATCACCAGCTTCATATGCCTTATCATAAGCAGCCTGATCAAATTTTACTTTTTTTGCCTTAGATTTTTTTTCTTTAGCAGGCTTTTCTGATTTTTTAGATTTTTCGGCTTTTGCAGTTTTCTTTTCTTCTGTCTCAGCTTTTTTTTCTGCTTTAGCAGTTTTCTCAGTTTTTTCTGGTGCTGATTCATCTACAGTTTTTGTTGTTGCACAAGAAACAAACAAACTTGCAAGAACTACAGACGCTGCAAATACCTTTGTAATTTTTTTCATATACATATCTCCTTTAAAAATTATTTACTCTTAATTGTTGCTACTTTTTTCAAATAGTCTTTTGTTTCTTCGGAAGGTTCAAACATTGCTATTGTTCTATGAGTCTGTAAGTCGGTAAGTTCTATATTTACGATGTATGTTCTTTCCTGCTTTTTACCATTGTTCTGAACCATTAATTTTACAGACCCTGTAAGCATGTAATCAGCGGCATCCTCTTCATCAAGTTCTTTAGCAGCATCTTCTGAAGAATGATCCTGCTGGCTGATTACTTCATCACGCATTTGTTCTCGAATATCTGCGTTTGCCATAAATTCCAAAACACCACTATTTAAAACCGCAGTTTTCAAACTATTTGCAATTATTTGAGTGTCAAAAAACTCTCCCGTTTCATCCTTTATCTTTCCAATGGTAACAACTGGAGGTCGTCCATTTTTATCCTCAAATCTTGATATTCTCGGATTCTGAATTATTTGACCTACCATATCTTTACAGATTGCTCTACAATCAGATTCATTAAGATATGGAGTTAAATTTTCATCTCCCCCTCGTTTTACGTTTTTAGCAAAGGAACTACTTAGAATAACAAATGCTGTTATTAAGCATAGAATTACTCTCTTCATATTTGTCTCCCCCGTACTATTCATCAAAAGAATACTCTGTGTTATCGTCCTTTACCTTATCAAGAAGAGGCTGTCTCAAGTCTTGGCTCAAAGCTTTCTTCAAAAGAACAGTTTCAGAGGCATTATCTTCAACTCCATTTAAAGCAGCATCTAACTGCTGATCATATAAATCTCTACTCATTGTAAATACAACGTAATATTCGTAATAATATTCATAAGAACTGTCAGGAGACTTCTTTGTAATTTTTACTCCCTGTTTAGGCTTTCTAAACTGAATCCAATACTGAGATTCTTTCAACAGACCATTTATTTCCATTGCGGAAAGTGCTTTTATTGTTTGATCTATAGCCATTTTCTTTTTATTTTCATCTCCAGAACTTCCAGAAAAAACTGCATTTGCACTTTGTCCTACTGCCATAGAAAAAGAGTTGGCAACCTGTCGCTGAACATCTACCTGATCTGTCCATGTTTTTAAGAACTCCAAATCTGTTCCCTGATTAGAAAAAACAAAAATCTGATATTCTTTTAAATCAATTTTCAATGACTTTGCGATTGTTTTATTGTCTCCCTCCAGAACAGCTTCAACCCAAGACGGGATATCAGTGCCAAGAGCCATACCTGGTCTGTTCACTATCTCAATCTTTACCTTCTGGTCTTTTGCCTTACCTGCAGCAAAAACATTCGTACATCCCAATACCGCAACAAGAGCTACGGTAATCACTGTTTTAATTTTCATAAATCCTCCATTTTGTATGTTTTTACACTACTTCGTGTATGTTATAACATACAATTATAGTCGTAATTACTTATAAAAGCAACTTTCAATTACATATTTTTGATATTTTTTTTGTATGTCTGGGGAACTTTCATCATTTAAAGATAGATTAATTGAAGAAATTGAATATCACGGTATATCAAAAACGGATTTTGCTGAGAAAGTAGGAATAAGTCTGGGAACCTTAAATATGTATCTGTACAGAAATTCAATACCATCCGCAGACATAGCTGTAAAGCTCGCAAAAGTATTAAATACTACTGTAGAATATCTTGTAACAGGACAATCCAATTTACAATCTCATTCAACAGATTGGAAAAAACAAGAAATAAATAACATTATAAATAAATTGACTGAAAAACAATTAGATTCCTTTTTAGAAATATCCCGAGCCTATCAAAACTCTCATTCATAAATTTTTTATAGGAAGGGGGGAGCGTTGCGCAACATCATCAACTTAAGACTAAAAAGACGGTTTTAGATTACAGCCG
>JAEDIW010000086.1 GCA_016296655.1 Treponema sp.
CTTCAATCACTGCTGCAGGAAGACCAGCTGCTGACTTTAGTGCAGATAAACCATCAGAAGCATGATGTCGCTGTTTCTGATTCCGCTGATTCTGGCAGCCTGCCCAAGTGTTAAAGGCCTGACTTTTTCAAGCTTCTGCCGGGATTCGCTGGATAGCGACGGAATGGCACCGTAGTCAAAATCAACAGGAATCCTGGCATTTTCCATTTTATGCATTTTTTCAACGCGTCTGTCCTGTTTTTCAATGTAATATTTGTATTTAAAATTTATCTGGGCAGCTTCCCATGCTTTCTCAGGATAGCCGGGGTTTTCCATTTTTGGCTTTTTTAAAAGCTGGGCAACAATTTCTTCTTCCAGGGCATATTTTGCCGTCATTTTGTCCAGCTGCGCCTTAGATTTTAAGCCAATGTCAAAGCCGTACTGGCAGAGTCTTTGGTCAGCTGTATCATAACGGAGTTTAAGCCGATATTCTGCTCTAGCCGTAAACATTCTGTAAGGTTCTTTTGTGCCAAGCGTTACAAGGTCATCAATCAAAACTCCGATGTAAGCTTCATCACGGCGCAAAATTAAAGGCTGCCATTCAGGAATTGCCCTGAAATTTGAAAGGCCTGCAGCTTTTTGAGCTTGTTCAAGATACCTGTTCAGGCTTGCCGTCTGATGTGCAGAAATTTCATCAAACATTTTTAAGTCGTCTGCTGTGAAGCGTGGCTTCATCAAAAGGCAGCCGTCTTCCATTGAGGACGGAGAAACGGGCATTTCTTCGTTTGAAGGGCAGAGCGGGCCGCAGAATTCCCTGTGTTTTTTTGAATAAAGGGCTGCATTTATTCCTGCAATAAGTCCCTGACCGGCCGCTTCTTCATAGCCAGAAGTTCCGTTGATTTGTCCTGCATTAAAAAGTCCTGCAACTCTTTTGGTTTCAAGAGACGGATACAGCTGAGTTGGTTCAACATAGTCGTATTCAACGGCATAACCAGGTCGGGCAACAACAGCATTTTCAAAGCCTGTCATTGTACGCAGAAAAGCGTCCTGTACGGATTCAGGCAAAGAAGAAGAAAGTCCGTTCAAATAAATTTCATCTGTTTCAAGGCCTTCTGGCTCTACAAAAATCTGGTGGCGTTCGCGTTCTGCAAAACGCATGACTTTGTCTTCAATGGAAGGACAGTATCTGGGCCCGATTCCAGAAATTTTTCCGCTGTAAAGTGGCGAGCGGCCGATATTTTTTCGGATAATTTCATGAGTTTTTTCGTTTGTGTAAACTACGTGGCACGGAACCATGGGTCTGTCAATTTTTTCATCATCAAAAGAAAAAGGAATTACTTCGTCATCTGACGGCTGAAGTTCAAGATTTGAAAAATCTACAGTATGTTTTAAAATTCGTGGTGGGGTTCCAGTTTTCAACCGGCCAGTAGTAAATCCAAGTCTGTGCAGCGACTGAGTTAGTCCAAAAGCCCCAGCTTCGCCTAAGCGTCCGCAAGGAGCGTCATAATCTCCGATAAAAATGCGCCCTCCCAAAAAAGTTCCTGTCGTAAGAACAACGGCACGTACTGGAATGATTCTTCCGCGCTCTGTAACAATTCCTGTTACTTTCTGGCGCATACCGCTTTTTGCAGCATCACTCATGCAGTTATGGCTATATTCTTCAGGGCGGAATTCACCAGGAATAGAGCCTTTTTCTGCTGATGTGTCAGAATTTGGTGGCAGTTTTGTGTCGGAAGCAACTGTCAGAATGTCAGTAACGGTGTCCATCAGCGTGGAAAGATTTTCTGTTGTTTCAACAGTTTTGCGTGCAATCTGTGAATAAGTGATTTTGTCAGCCTGAGAGCGCGGCGCCTGAACTGCAGGTCCCCGGCGTTTATTTAAAAGCCTGAACTGAATCATTGATTTATCAATGATTTTTCCCATTTCACCGCCAAGCGCATCAATTTCGCAGACGATATTTCCTTTTGCAATTCCTCCAATAGACGGATTGCAGGACATCCTGCCAATCGAATCAACAGATTGAGTAATTAATACAGTTTTCAAACCCATTCTGGCAGAAGCCAGTGCAGCTTCAATTCCTGCATGTCCGCCGCCAACTACAGCAACGTCAAAATAATCATAAAAACCAGCCATGACAGAACGATTATAGTGAAATTAAATGTTTTAGACAAATATTTTTGTATGAATCAGTATGAATCAAGGAAGAGAGAGCAGACATTCTTTTACAAAGTTGATAAATGCCTTTCTGTCGATGTCCATGCAGACTTTTGCATTTGGCGCTTTTGAAAAAGGACTTCTGCGCCTGTCGGCAACGGTCATGCCTGTGGTAAATTTCCCCTGATTTTCTATTTCAATTGAAAATTCCTGCACTGTAAAAAAATCAGGGTGCAGTAAAAAAACTATAGTCGTGGGATCATGCAGAAAAACACCACTGTGTCCCATTTTTTTGTGAAAAATCTCCATGAATTCAAGAAGTTCACAGGCCATGGACGCAGCTTTTCTGGGAATTTGCCTGAGTTCTTTGATTTCTTCAAAAGAAATGAAGGCTTTTTCGGTCATGTCCAGAGCGCACATTACTATTGGAATGCCTGAAGAAAAGACAATCTGTGCAGCTTCCGGGTCGAACAGCATGTTGAATTCTGCTGCAGGTGTACAATTTCCGTGGTTGATTCCGCCACCCATCAGGATGATTTTTTCAATTTTTGACTTACATTCAGGATATTTTTCAAGCAGAAGGGCTATATTTGTCAAAGGAGCTGTGCAGATAAGCGTAACTTTTTCATATTTTTCAGGCCTTTCATGCAGAGTTTGCAAAATTCCGCCTGTCAGGTCAACGGCCTTTTTTTCCTGAATTTTAAAAGAAGGAGGCAAAAGTTCAAGCGTTCCAAGTCCTGTATTTCCATGCATCTTGCCTGCCAGACGACATTCCCTTGCCAGAGGTTTTTCAGCTCCGGCAGCTACAGGAATTTCTGTTTTGCCAAGAAAATTCAGAATTTTCATTGCGTTTAAACTTGTCTGATGAACGTTCAGGTTGCCGGCGGCAGCGGTTACAGCTAGTACATCAATATTTTTTGCTGCAAAAGCCAGAAGAAGCATGAGCGCATCATCAGTTCCAGGATCACAGTCGATAATGACAGGAATTTTTTTCATGCGCACAGTATAGCACTTTTTCAGTTATGGCGTAACAGTTTGTTTTTTGGGAATTTTTTTTGTGTCCAGCAGATATAATAAACTAGCAGTGAAACTGAACACATTGCCCAACCGATTGGGTAACAGATTGAAACAGGGAAGAAATCTTGCGTCAGATGTGTTACTACGAAAAGGTAAATCTGCCTGAAAAAAACATAGCCATTCAGTAGTAGAAGCATTGGAGCTGTTGTATTTCCAAAACCTCTCAAGGCACCTGCAAAAACTGGATTTATTACCCTTATCATGTAAAAAGCCGTGCAGACGCGCAGAAAATATTTTCCGTAGTAAATGACACCGCTGTCTTTGTTAAAAAGCATAATAAGGGAAGTGGCAAAGGCCTGCATGAAAGCAAATGTAAGTACAGCTACTCCAAGAGAAATCATTATTGCAATCCATACGCCTTTTTTTGCCCTGGAAATGTTGTCTGCTCCGAAATTCTGTCCTACGTAAGTTGTTATGCTCATTTGCAGACTTTGTATCGGCAGAAGGCAAATCTGGTCGATTTTGTTGAAAGTTGCCCAGCCGGCAACACAGTCTGAGCCAAATGTGTTGATGTAACCTTGCACAAAAACATTTGAAAAAGATGTCAGTGAGGACTGAATTCCTCCTGGAACTCCAAGCACAAGAATTTTGTGGAGTATTTTAAAATCGATTTTCAGTTCGCTGAAATTTATTTTATAAACTTCATTGCCTGTGGAAATTGCGTGAATTACAAGAAATGCTGAAACTGCTTGAGAAATCATAGTTGCATAGGCTGCTCCTGCAATTCCAAGATTCAGGCTGATTACAAAAAATAAATCCAAAAGTACATTTATAATTGAACTGATTATCAAAAACTGGACAGGTCTTTTAGAATCACCCAAAGCCCGCAGAATTCCTGAACCAATATTGTAAAGCATGAGAAATATGATGCCTGAAAAATGAATTGTAAGATATATATGAGACTGTTCGATTATATCTTGAGGTGTTGAGTTCAGGTGAAGCAGGGGAAGGTTGCACCAGATTCCTGCAGCGGTAAAGAAAAAGCCAAGAATGAGAGTAGAAAGTATCATTGTATGAATGGCTTTCCGCAGACTTGAAATATTTTTTGCCCCAAAATATTGAGAAATTAAAATTCCTCCGCCTGTTGAAAAGCCCATGAAAAAGCCAATCAAGGTATTTACAAACGGACTTGTTGCCCCAATGGCTGCAAGAGCTTCTTTTCCTACATAGTTTCCAACAATTATGCTGTCAACAGTGTTATATAGCTGCTGAAAAATATTTCCCATCATCAGTGGCATGGCAAAGTTGATGATGTGTCTGGCAATGCTGCCTTGAGTCATGTCTGTAATTTCTGTTTTTTTATCTGCAAAAAAAATCATACTTAACGTTTATGCTTAATGTGTAGTTTTTTTTCTAAAAGCGTTGATTTTGGCGATTGCGTCTTCAACAGGTAAAACAATATCGTATGCCCGGATTCCCTTTTTGGCAAGAGATTGAATTGCATGCGGTCCTATCCTTGCTCACAGAACATAATCGACATCTGAAAGTTTTTCCGCCATTATGTCCATAGGGGCTGCTCCTGCTGCTGCTTTTTTATTTGCAACTCCGCCACATTCTCCACCACCACAGGCTGCATTTACATTTCTGTCTTCAATTTCTTTGAAAGCACCTGTCTTTTCATTGACTTCGTAAATATAAAAATGGGTAGCATGCCCAAAGTGGCTGTCAATTATCTGACCGTCTGAACTTGCTGCTGCTATTTTGTAATCAGCCATGGCTGTATGTCTCCTTTATGTTGATTCTGTTCATGTAAATTTGTGTCCCAATATCATAAACTCCAGGAACTCCAACTGCATCTGCACGGCAATGTGCGCAGTGTCTGAAAATGTTGATGTAAGGTTCTGCATCCTGGAGCTACAGGCAGGTGAATTCTGCCCTTGTTGTGTTTGCAAGGACCAAAGCACGGATGTTCGCGAAAAACAGTTTCTTTATCTAATCATTTTTCTCTACGGCTCTTTTCCAGACGAAGGTATATTTATTTGCGGCGCTTTCTATTTTTGTTCCGTCAACGAAATATTTTTCAAGGCTGACATAACCTTTTCTGTTCAGAAGCTTCACTGTCGATACAAATATTTCTTCGATTGAGTCTTTCAGCTTTTCACTTCGGAATGTGTTAATCGTTCTGAAGTCAGGTTTCTGGAATCCTGTTAGCCACATCACGTTTACATTCTCGCGGCACTGCTTTGCAATCTGTCGTGAAGAATAGGTTCCTGTCATGTAGCAGTAAATCAATACTTTAAGCATCATGACCGGATTGTATCTGCTTGCTCCTCCTCCTTTTGTGTTTCGTGCAAACACTTCTTCAATTTCGAGTTCATCTACTGTTTTACTGACAATTCTTACAAAATGATTCTGCGGAACCAGCTCATCAAGACTTGGTGGCAGGAGCCACTGCTCGCCCTGGTTATATGGTTTGTATGTGATTTTATCGCTTACGCCTCTGCTCATATTTAAATTTTAGCAGATTTGAATTCACTTGTAAATTTAAAATAATTGGGGCTGCCCCATACTTTTGGGACAGCCTCTTTCTTAATTGGATAAGATAACAGGTTTTTCGATACTCTTGTAAAGTTCTGCAAATTGCTTAAAATATGTTTTCATGTAATCAGGGCAACCATAATGCTTTATTTCCTTGA
>JAEDIW010000087.1 GCA_016296655.1 Treponema sp.
ATTGCTGTTGCCGCAATCTGAGTATCGCAGTAGGGAAGGGTTTTGCCTTCTTTTGAACATTGCCCGGAAAGCTGGCCGCAGATTTCTGCCGCAAATCTATCGTAAGGAATTATTTCGAATTCTTCTTCATATAGTTCAAAACATTGTTTTAAGTAATTTTTACGTTTTCCTTCAGGCATTTTTGAAAGTCCAAATACTAGCTCTTGCCAAGTTACGGCAGAAATTGCACACATATTTTTTCTTGCTGTATATAATGCAAGAACCTTTTGATTCGGATTGTCTTTTGTGAATTCCGAAACAATGTTTGTGTCAAGAAGATAAACTTTGTTCATTTTTACTCCTATATAAAGTCTAATAAAGTTGCAATGCAAATTTTTAAAGTTGTGAATAAAATTATTCTTCAAAAATAACCCTGTTTGGATCCTGAAAAATTTTCGGTCGAAGAGGAATTCCTTCGTCATTCAGAACATCGGCATATTCTTTTTTTAGTTCTGCAAGTTTTTCCAGAAATGACGGTTTTTCTATTTTTTCGTATTCTTCATAGCTTATAATTACCGCAACAGGTTTATCGTAGCGTGTAAGTTCTACAGGTTCGCCTCCTTCCGCGATTTTTACAAAATTAGAAAGGTTGTTTCTAGCCTCGTAAATTGAAGTTCTGCACATAGACACCTCCAGATATTTTAGATAAGAAATAATAGCATGTAAAAATTATATAGTCAACATTTAAAATGTTAGCCAACATATGGACAAAAGATGATGAATAAAGAGTCTTGCAATGGGTGAGGGTATGGAAGCCCTTTAGTCGACCGCAGCGGAACGAAGTGAAGCGAGGACGATGAGCGGTTAGCGAAGGCTGGAACACCCGACGGCTTTAGCCGGCACCCCCGAAAAAATTTCTAAACTGTAACCATAATCAATGCACTCTTGTTTGTGTATTAAAGGATAATTAAAGATGTACAAAACCGAAAGATTTTGCGGTGGATTTTATGAAAACTGGTATAATTTTTGATCTTGACGGAACTCTTCTCGACTCTATGGGACTTTGGGTCAATGCCGGAGGTTATTATCTTGAATCAATGAATATTATTCCTGAAGAGGGGCTTGGTCCTAAACTTCTGGAAATGAATATGGAGCAGGGTGCTTCTTACATAAAAAAAACTTACGGGCTTGAACTTTCTGTTCCTCAAATCTGTCAGGAAATCAACAGCCTGCTTGTAAAGTATTATGCAGAAAAAGTGATGGCAAAAGATGGTGTTATTGAATTTTTGAATTTTCTGAAAGAAAAAAACATTCCTTTTTCCATTGCTACAAATACAGACAGGTTTTTATTTGAACCTTGTCTTAAACGGCTTGGGATTTATGATTTGTTTACCTGTATTCTAACCTGTTCTGAACTTAAAACTTCAAAGAGTGTTCCTGACATTTTTTTTGAAGCTTCAAAAAGAATGAATTGTGATCCTGAACATACTTATGTTTTTGAAGATGCTTTGTATTCGCTTAAAACTGCAAAAGGAGCCGGTTTTATTACGGCTGGCATTTATGATAAGTATACTCAGATGTCTTTTGACGGAAACGAAATAAAAAAATACAGCATTCATTACTTTGAAGATTATTCACAGGTTTTAAATCAGATGAAGGAAATCTTAAAGTAACAGATGGTGTTTCTGGAAAGGTGTACCTGAAAAAGCCGGCTGAAAAGTTCATCTTACGGTGTTGAAAATTGCAGAAGCCACAACTTTTACTGTAAGGTTCATTACTCAGCACAGGTTTTTTATTTTTTGAAGAATCTTGTCAGGTAACTTTTTTCTGAGTAACTGGAATTTGGTGAATGTTTGTTCACATATTTGTTTATGGCTTCGTTTGTTCCGGCAACAACAACATTACAGTCTTTTGTAAAAACAAAATTAGGATCTGAAAGGGCTTTTAATTCTTCTTCTCCAGAAATTCTGCATGCTACAACATTAAGGTTAAATTCTGAGCGGAAGTTTGAATCTTTTAAGGTTTTTCCTTCCAGCTCTTTTGAGATTTCAATTTCTGCAATGGCAAAATCATTTGACAGCTGAATGTAGTTGCTTAATTTTTTTGAAAGCAGCTGTGGTGTAATGTTTTTGGCAGCTTCCAGTTCCGGATAAACGATTCTTGTAGCACCGGCCAGTTCAAGCAGTTCGGCATGAGTATCTGACTGAGTTTCTACAATAATGTTTTTGATTCCCATCTGGTGAAGAAAATGAGTCATAAGAATTGATGGTTCAAGTTTGTCATCAAAATCAAGAATTGCTGCATCAATTGTCTGAGGAATAAGTTTTTCCAGAGAGTCTTTTACATTTGCAACATCTACAACATAGCAGGCTTTAGCCTTTGCTTTATACTGGTCTATAACAACGGCATTCCTGTCTATGAGAATTAGTTCTGCACCTACAGCGTAAAGTTCATCAATCATTCTTTTTCCAAATGTACTAAGTCCAATTATTGCAATCTGAAGCATGGTTTTCTCCTTTAACCTATCATTATAGTTTCCTGAGGATATGTGATTATTGAATTATTTTCTTTTGGATTTCCGAGTTTTAAGGCCATGGCAAATATTCCTGTTCGGCCAATGAACATTGTGGCCATAATGATTATTTTACCGGCTGTTGTAAGTAAAGGCGTAATTCCTCTTGTAAGTCCTACAGTTGCAAAAGCTGAGGTTGATTCGTAAATTACATCTATTGTTCTGAATGCTCCTGAGCTTAGACTTTCATGTTCGGCCATTGCCATAAAAAATACTGAAAGAGAGAGAAATATAAAACTTCTTGAGACAATTGTAATTGCCTTGTTGATTGTAGAAGAGGGAATTGTTCTGTTATATAAAGTTGCTACATTGTTGCCTTCGTCTTCGTTAAAGGCATACATCAGGGTAATAAAGATTGTTGTTATCTTTACGCCACCTGCAATTGAACCTGGTGCTCCACCTGTAAACATAAGAAATATCTGAAATAAACCTGCTGCGTGGGTAAAATTGCCCTGAGAAATAGTTTCAAAACCTGCTGTCCTCAAAGTTACTGATTCAAAAAGTGCCTGAAATAATTTTTGTCCTGTTGAAAGGTCCGAAAAAGCGTGGTTTCTGCACAGAAAAAAAGAAACTGCAGCACCTGTAAATATAAAGGCTGGAATCAGAATAAGTACCAGCTTGCTGTGAAGTGAAAAGTAATGTTTTTTTCCGGTAAAAAGTGATTTGATTTTCAGCTTTATATCATCCATTACTACGAAGCCCAGTCCTCCAAGAATTATAAGGAGCATTACTACTGATAATACATAGCAGCTGGAATTATATGAGGCCAGAGAATCGGCCTTTGTTGAAAATCCTGCGTTGCAGAAGGCAGAAACTGACAGAAAAAGAGAATCAAAAATAAAATTTTCATTTCCGCAGTAATAAAGTCCCGGTAAAAGGAGAAGAAATCCTGCCAGCTGTATACTCAGCGTAAGCAGAATGATTCTTCGTAAAATTCGAATGGAACTGTATTCAACATCATCAATAAAGAAAGTTTTAATAAATTTTCTGTTTTTCATTGAAACTTTTTTTGATGGAAGAGCTATTGAAAGGGCAATAAAAGAAAGGAATCCAAGGCCTCCAAGTTCAATTAAAACAAGTAAGATGACAAAACCTGTTCTGCTGAAAATATCCATGGAAACTGTGGAAAGTCCCGTAACACATACAGCAGAAATAGACGTAAAAAGAGCATCAATATAGGAACAGGAAACTCCAGCTTTATAAGCAGCTGGAAGGGAAAGTAAAAGAGAACCTGTCAGGGCGACTATAATGAAATACAGAAATAAAGGGGCGCTGTCGAAGGAATTTTTGTTCATTACTTTATAGATGTTACACTTTATTTGACAGATTGTCCATTTTTTGATTAAGCAGGGGTAGAGGCTGAAATGCTGTTTAGGACAAATATCGAGTTTTTTTTTTATTCTTTGGGTGGCTTTTTGCTTCGCAAAAAACAGGCTTTTCAGGGTTCCGCTATCGCTTCATTCCTTCGCTACGCTTCGGAACTGGCTACGCCAGCCCTTACAATCCCTGCCACGACCAAAGGGAGAGGCAGGCCGTGCGCGTCCTCGCGCACAAGTAAATAAACGAGTTTTCGCAAGAAAACTCGCAGGGGTTGGACGAAGTCCAATCCCCGTGATCCTTGCCACTGTTTAAAATTAAAAAACTCGAAATTGAATCGTTTATTCAAAAAAATCCATACCGGATGAGTCCGGAATTAAACCTGAATCTGGATTTGAATTGTATTCCATATTTTGTTCTTCTTCAGAAACAAGGCTTTTTGAAGACATGATCGGAGTGGTAGAGTCCAGGGCTGTAGCAGTTTCAGAAACAGGTGCTTCAGCTTCCGGTGACTGAGGTGCTTCTTCTGCGGATGGAACTTCAATTTCCGGTAACTGAGTAACTTCTTCTGCGGATGGTGCTTCAATTTCCGGTAACTGAGGAACTTCTTCTGAGGATGGTGCTTCAATTTCCGGTGACTGAGGTGTTTCTTCTGTGGATGGAGCTTCAATTTCCGATGACTGAGGTGTTTCTTCTGAAAAAAAGTCCTGGGAATAGTCTGATTCGTCGTAATTTTCTTCTTCCCATTCTGAGTCTTCGTAACCAGTCTGAGATTTCAGCCTGTTTATTGTAAATACTTCATTTCCATTTTTGATTGAATGCAAAAGATAGAAAAAATTGGAATCTGCAATTGTAACTCTTCGTGCTGAAGAAAATTCGATTTCAACAAAGCTTTCAGGTCCAATTATGACTTTATCAAACTCGTAATTAATTTCATTCTGCACTTTTACAGCAGCTTTTGATGAAGTTGCATTTATGATTATGATTTTCTGGCTGAACGCATAATGGAGAGAAAATGCTGTTAAAATCAGAATGCTGAAAAATTTTTTCACTTCAAAAGTATAACACTTTTTATATAAGCTGTCAGTTTTACTCAGAAAAAAAAGTGAATCAGAAATTGCAAGTTCATCTTTTTTTACCCGGCAGGTGAGAAAAAGCACTTTTACACCGGCATCTTCAGCTTCTTTCATGGCAATGCCAAATTCCGGATGAGTTTCTATATTAGGAAGAACTTTTTTTACGCCTGGAATCTGTATTACGAAAGCTATAAATGAGTTGATTCCTTCATGAGCTGCTTTTGCAAGTTCACGGAGGTGTTTAACTCCCCGGTCTGTTGGTGCATCTGGAAAGAAACCGGTACCGTCTTTTTCCAGGGTACAGCCCTTTATTTCCATAAGATATCTGGCACCGTTTTTTTCCATATAAAAGTCAACTCTGGAGTTTCCCCATGTATATTCCGGTTTTATATAATCAAATTTTGCACTTTCTGGAAGGGAATTGAGCCATTCATAAACAACTTTATTTGGTGCCTGACTGTCCATATTTATAAGAACCTGACCGCTTCCGTCATTGATTGGACTTTGTGGTTCCAGTTTTTTGTATGCAGCAATCAGATCAAATTTTGTTTTGCGGTTTTCAAATCCCCTTCTGTTGCGAAAATCTTCCATAATTACGGTGCATCCCGGAACAAGAAGCTCTTTGCAGCGGCCTGTATTTTTTACATGAACTGTCTCTTTTTTTCCGTCTATATTAACATAAGCAATAAATCTGTTAGGTCGTTCAATAAAGGTTCCTGTTACGGTTTTTTCGTATTTCATAATGATATGGTAGCATAAAGCTGAATATGAGTCATAACCTGTATATAATCAGGGCAAACGCATTATAACCGATTTTATATTGAAAATGGCGCAAAGGAGT
>JAEDIW010000088.1 GCA_016296655.1 Treponema sp.
TTTTTTTCCATTCAAGGAATTTGTCATAGATTTTGCGCTTAAATGTCATAAAACCCCAAAATCGTTAATTTTATAATATCATATAACCACAAATTCGTTAATTTTACAAGTGTTAATTTCCCCGATATCGTTAATTTCTAGCGACATCCCCACCTCCTGCAAAACTTCATTGAGTTAACTCACTAAAATAAAGTGAGTTTTCACTGAATACAACAGAAAAATCTGATGTTATCATTATGGTATGGCATTTTGTGAAGACTGCGGAGCCCCTCTTTCTGAGGGAGTGCTCTTTTGCGAAAATTGTGGTGCAAAAGTTACTGAAAATAAATCTGCTGCTGTAAGAGCGGGTAAAGCTGTTATTGAAGAAGGAATTTTATATACAAACCTTCCACTTCTGGCTGAAAATTTACAGAAAACAGAAGGCGAAGTTACAATAATTCTTGAAAAATTTATTGAAACTGCCCAAAATCGCGGAATCGGCTACCAGCTTTGCGACGCTTCTAAAAGCATAGCAGGTTGCGGCAGTGTAGACCAGCACATTGCCATCATAAAAGCCCTTGTAGAAAAGAATCATCCAAAATACCTTTTCATTATTGGCTCTTCAAAAATAATTCCGTCAATTGTATGGAAAAACGAAGCCAGTGATTTTGAATCTGATGCAGACGTTTCTTCCGACCTGCCCTATTCTACCCTGGACACGGCTTCACCCTTTGACGGACAGGAATATGATTTTGATAACTGCCTAAAAGTGGGCCGCCTTCCGGAAATCGGCATAGACCTGGAAAAATATTTTGAAAATCTGGAAGCAGGCTGCGGCAAGCTGGAAGAGGCAAAAACTTTTGCCCTTAGTGCCCAGGTCTGGCAGGAAGAATCTGCTGACATTTACAAAAATATTTCAGACAGACAGGTTTTTACTTCCCCGGCCTGCGAAAATACAACCATCACAAATCTGGTAGAAGAAAATACAAACCTTTTCCTTTTTAATCTTCACGGAAGCAATAAAACGGAATTCTGGTACGGTCAGACTGGAAACGAATATCCTACAGCAATGGATCACAATTCCCTTTCTTATGTAACAAGTCCCTATTTTCTGATGGTAGAAGCTTGTTACGGAGCTTTTTACGAAGGAAGAAGCAACGTAAACTCAATTCTGCTTTCGGCACTAAAGGGCAAGTGCATTTCTTTTCTTGGCTCTTCCCGCATTGCCTTTGGAACTCCTTGTCCGCAAGGCTGCTGTGCCGACGTAATTGCCGAAGAACATCTTAAAAACCTTAAAAAAGGCATGAGCGCGGGAGAAAGCCTTAGCCTAGCACGAAAAGTCCTTATGCAGGACGATTCAGAAGAAAGCATAAAAACGCTGGCAGAATTTTCGCTTTATGGCGACCCAAGTGCGCGAATGAAAGGAGACCCCCTTGCTTCAAAAGGGCTTTTTTCAAAAGACAATTCAAAAAGTTTTACAAAAGGAGTACATATTCCGCTTCCAAATATCAGGAGGGCTATAAAAATGGAACTTACAACAGTAAATGAAAAAATTGCAGCTGCAATTGAAGAAATGGTTTATTCAAAATACGAAGACTTTAAGGGCATCAAACCAAAGTATTACAAGTCTTCCAAAGACAATGATTATTCAGCCGTGTTCAAAAAGCAGGGCGTTATTGGCGACCAGCTGGTAACTGTAAAGTTTGAAAAAGACGGAAAGGTAAAAAATATACTTGAAAGTAAATAAGAGAGGAAAAAATATGATTTGTTCTAAATGTGGAAATGAAGTTGCAGAAGGAAAGAAATTCTGCGGTAAATGTGGAAACCCAATGGGAGCTGCAGCTCCTGCTAGTGCCGGCGGTGTAATCTGTTCAAAGTGTGGTGCTCCAGTTACTCCTGGTAAAAAATTCTGCGGAAAGTGCGGAACCCCGGTTTCAGCTGATTCTCAGGCAGCGGCAAAGGCAGGCAAAGGCCAGAATGAAAATGACCTTACAGTAAGTTCAGGCTTTATCCACTGGAACATTCTTCCGGGTCAGATTGCCCTTAAAATTGATGAGGCCGACATTGCCCACTACAACAACGTTCAGGGCTTTGTAGTTCAGGACGGCTTAAAGGCGGTCTTTTTTGCAGACGGAGTTCTTGCAGGAGAACTTGGAGCCGGAAAATATCCTTTCAAAGATTTGGGAGTAACAGAAGTTCAGGGAGTAAAACGCTTTTTTCTGTGCATAGCGGCTTTCTTCAGCGAAAAGGCCCGCGCCGCCCTTCAGTCAGCAACAACACTTTCAATCATCCTTATGCGCGAAGGCGAGTTTCCTCTTATCTTTGTTGAAAAAGACATTCCTACAAAGGCACTCAGAAGCGACGTTGCCCTCCACGTAACAGCAAAAATCAGCAATATAATTCAGTTCTATAAAAATCAGCTTTTAGACCAGAAGTTTGTAAGCGTAGAAAAGCTTTCTTCATCACTTGAAACAGCAGTCCGCACCCTTCTTGAAGAAAAGCTGAGCACAGTAGAAGCCGAAGAAATTCCTTCAAACTCAAAATTGCGGGAAGAGCTTTTGAGCCAGCTCAAAACAAGCGTAAGCGACATCTATCCTTACATCAGCCTTGAGCGCATCATCCGCCTTACAGCCACAAATACAGAACTTGACGAGCTTCGCCGCATGCGTGAAGAGCTTTACATCAGCGAAAAAGAACTCGTAGAGCTTAGCAAGAGAAACGACTTTTTGAACCGCCTGAACGATGAAAAAAATCAGCAGCTTTTGCACGACGCCCAGACCCAGGCTGATTTTACTGCCGCAATGAATAAAATTGACGAGCAGAACGAGCTTACCGCCGATGAAAAAGCCAAGTTTGCCGATATGCTCTACTGGCAGCGAAAACTCCGGGAAGCCCAGAATGCCGACGAAGGAAACGCCGCCCTCAATAAGCTTGAACAGAACGGACTTCTGCGCGAAGAAGAAATCAGCACTCTTAAGGCCGATATCGAACAGAGAAAGAACCTTAAAAACCTCACAGACGGTCAGGCACTTGCCATGCTCACTTTGCAGAACAACATCGCCCTTGACCAGCAGAAACTGCAGTGGGAAATCGAAACAGGAAACCGCCGCGTACAGAACGCCCTGGACCGAGAGCGCATGCAGGCAGCCTACGACGACGAACGCCGACGTGCAGAAATTCAGCTGGACCGAGAAGAACAGGAAAGCCAGCTGGAACTTTTGAAGCAGGCACAGGCAATCCGCCAGGAACGGGAGGACGCAGAGCACAAGCGCAAAATGGAAGAAGAAGCCGCTGCCCGCTCCCACGAAATCACCCTTACCCAAATGGAACAGAAGCATCAGGAAGAAATGCGCCGCATGTTCCAGAATATGAGTGCCGAACAGATTATGGCCGCAAATCCGGATATCACACCGGAAGTCGCTGCCGCCCTTGCCGAAAAGTTCAAGAGTCAGAATGCACAGGCTCAGATTGACATGGCTAATCAGCACAGTGCAGACATTCAGCGAATCATGGAACAGAATTCAGCCCAGCAGAATGCAACAATGCAGCAGATGATGGCAATGATGGGTCAGATGTTTGCCGGTCAGCAGGCTCAGAAGCAGGCAGAAATTGACAGTGTTCGTAAAGATGCCAATGAACATCAGGACAGAATGGAAAACATCATAAAGACACAGGCAACTGCCGCTTATGGTGCCGCCGGAAAAATTTTTGCCCCTGCTGCAAAACAGGTTGTAAACAATAACAATAGCACAACTCGTAAAGACATTCCTGGAAATGTATGTCCAAACTGCGGAGCCGAACTTGAAGAAGGCGCAAGGTTCTGCGGTGAATGTGGAAATAGTTTGTAAGAATTAAATGAGTTAGGGAGGGTTACGCGATGCGTAACCTTGCAAGTTTTTTTCAAAAACTTGTGATTTAACGTATGCGCTTACGCGCATTAAGTTAGGGATAGTAGCGGTTGCGAAAGCAAAACACGGTGGTTGAGCCTGTCGAAACTACCGTGTTCGCAGGCGAAAGCCGGAGCCGCGGATAGCCCGACCGCCCGCAAGGGCGGGAACTTCCAGAAAAAAAATAGAGGTTAGAACATGAAATGTCCAAATTGTAATACAGAAAATCCAGCGGGAATGTCTTTCTGTGAAACCTGCGGAACAAAGCTTGCAGGTTCAACAGTTGCAGAACGCGCTAGCCGCCCTTCCATCGAAGAAAGAATGAACAAAATGCAGGCAGACATTGATGCCCGGCTTGATGCGCTTATGAATGGAAATAAAAATGAAGATGAACCTGAAGTGGAAGAAAACTGCAACACTGATGTTGATCTGAACAAGGTTCATGTAATCAAAGTTAATGGTGACGAGTATGAAGTTTCTTTTTGGGCGAAAGATTTGACTCAGAAAAAAGACGGAAAGTATACAGATTATATCGCCTTGATTCGCAATACAGATAGTTACGATTACTTTATTGCAGAACCTTCAGGTGTTTTCACTGCTGTATATGTGGATTGGGACAGTGAAAATAAAGAAATTAATGATGATGAAAGGGATGAAAAAATAAAGAAGTATGTAATGGGATATCACAATCATGGAACTCAGATAACCATAAATGAGATTTATTTTGAAAGTGATAACGGCTATTCAACAGAACAGGAACTGGCAGACTTAATTATTCTTTGTTCAGACGATTCCTGTGACCATGATGATGGTTGTGAACTTTTGACGTTTGATGAAGATTATTTTGATGATGACTACTGTTGTTGAGTTGGGAAAATAGGAGTTTTTGATGGATTTTGAATTTATTGAAGATATTTGTACCGACCCAATTTCTGCAGCGACATTAAACTGTACGGATGCTTCTGAACTGGAAAAAAACTGTTGCCTGTGGTGACGGTAAGTGAAAATCACAAGGAAATCTACAGTTTTGAAGATAAAAACAATTCTTCGGACATCTATGTAAAGGTTGCACAGTGGGGAAAAAAAATCTTGAAGAACTTTCAGAACAATTTGATTTTTTCATTTCGGATGGCAAAGAAAAAATGGAGCCTTACAAATATGGTGATTTCAAATTCATGAAATCTGATTTGAAGGAATAAATAGAGATTTAGTAGAGAAGGAAAGCAGAACATGTCAAGTAACGGTAACGGAAAGCGCAGCGATTTTTACAAAAAACGTGCAATAGAAATTGCGGATTTTTTATTTAGCACAAAGACAGTCTCGGATAATCCCTACGTAAAATTAGTTACGGAAGATGTTCATCCTATAGTAGATGTTATTCTTAAAAATCTGACTATGGCGGATAATCTTAGTGATTTTAAAAGTTATGATCCAAAATATAGAAAGACGGATTTTATCTCAGATGCAGCTCTTTCTGCCATGAAAAATAAACAGAAAATTGATTTAAGGTATGAACATCTAGTTCCAAAGAGACAATATTTGTTTGATAAAATTAATAGTTATTTATCTGAAGGTACCGAAAAAGATCAATTTAAAGAAAAAGTTTATCAGCTGCTTTCTGATATATATTATGTTGCAACTATCACGAAAAAAGAAAATGATGAACTTGATAAGCGTTTTAAAACTGATATGCCCGATGGTTGGAAACAAGGCGACAATGTAAAAGCAAGATACGATGAAATGAAAATTCGTCTTAATGATACAGGTTTATTTGAAAAGGAGTAACAAATATGAAA
>JAEDIW010000089.1 GCA_016296655.1 Treponema sp.
TCAGTTCAGTTCAGTTCAGTTCAGTTCAGTTCAGTTCAGTTCAGTTCAGTTCAGTTCAGTGAAGGGATAATTCCGTCTTTTTATAAATTCAGCACAGAAACAGAAGGGCACCGGCCCATGCAGAATCATTTTTGCGTGGGTGCGGTGCCTTTTTGCGTTTGGATAAATAAACAGGAGAAGAAAAAATGAGAAGATTCTTTGGGGCTTTCGCGTTTACTTTGTGCGCGGCACTGACAATGAGCTTTGCTTCCTGCTCATTAGGAAGCAGTGATTCCGAAGGAAATCCAGGGACCACAACTATAACCACTGGAAATCCAGCTGACTCATCAGGAAGCGGTGATTCTGAAGAAAATCCAGAGACCACAGATGTAACGACAGAAAGTCCAGAAACATCGGGCGAAACGCCAACTGTAGCGACTTACACTGTGACCTTCGACAGCGACGGCGGAAGCGAAGTCGCAAGCCAAACAGTGGAAAGCGGCAAGACAGCCACCAAACCCGCCGACCCCACAAAATCGGGAGAGAAGACGTCGTATGTATTCCTGGGTTGGTACAATGGCGACTCGGCCTTTGACTTTGCAAGTGCAATTAAATCGAACGTTACGCTCAAAGCAAAATGGCTTGAAGGCTTTGTAAAAGTAACCGGCACTACAATAACAGGCAACGAAAACTGGGGGCCTGCATCAGAGGTTTTCGTAAGCGGAAGAAGCCTTACCATCGGCGACCTGTATGTGTGCGACCACGAAGTGACACAGGCAGAATACGAAAAATACTGCAAATATGGTTCTGATTATAGTCCAAGTGATGAATACGGAATGGGCGACAACTACCCTGCATATTTTGTTAACTGGTATGATGCAATAGTCTACTGTAACCTGCGTTCTATTGATGAAGGATTAACCCCTGTTTACGTACTGGAATATGAAACTGACCCAAGAAAATGGAGTGGCATTGTAAGCACTACCACAGGTGATGTTACAAAATACTGTGGTCCAGTTGCACATAAAGACACGTGGGACAACGTCACTTTTGATACTTCAGCCAACGGCTACCGTCTACCAACAGAAGCAGAATGGGAGTATATTGCAAGGGAAAGAAAAACAATTGGCACACCTTATAGTGGAAGCAAAACTATCGATGATGTTGCCTGGTATGAAAGTAACAGCGCGAACAAATCACACGAAGTAAAAACTGATAAAGTTACTGGCACAGACAGTGCAAACGCCCTGGGCATTTACGACATGAGCGGAAACGTATGGGAATGGTGCTGGGACTGGTATAATTATATTTATAAATCTACCGGGGAGACTGGGGCGGCTCATGGAGTATCAGGCAAAAAAAATCGCGTACAGCGCGGTGGCCTTGGTACTCTAGAGTTGAAAACTGTATAGTCTCGTACCGTTACTCCGCTTTCGTAAGCAACCATTATATCGCAGGAGGCCCCAAGGGCTACTTTGGCTTCCGTGTTGTTCGCAATGCGGAATAAAATCAGCATACTTTTGCGGGGATATGGCAAAAGAGCAATCCCCGCTATTTACTTTGTCAAGGAAATAAAAAATGGCAAATAAGAAAAATGAAGATAACTATATTCATGCGGACACACCCGCAAAATGGATAAAAAATTCTATTGATGAAAATTTGAAAGATGAAGGATTTCGAAAAATCCTAAACTTTTTTGTGATTTTTACCCCGTGTAAAGAACTCTCGGAAAGGGCAAAATCTCTTGAAGATGTGCATGGGTGGAATAACACATATACATTGAAAAAAGCAATGAGAATTGCTCCGCAAAAAGAAAGTATATTTGCTTTTGGCGAAAAATGGGAAGAAATGAAAGATGTCCTGATTGAAACACAGTTAGTTTCAAATTTTCCTTTGGATAACGAAAACGAGAGGGGATGTTTTTATAAAAAAAGCAATCAAAATCAACTTGAATGCATTTTTTACCACATCCGCAATTGTTTCGCTCATGGAAGATTCGACATTATCAAAAAAAAAGATGATTGGATAATCTGTATGGAAGATTTTGGTCAAAAACACAGACTCTCCGCCCGCATGATTCTCAAGAAAAGCACCCTGCTCAAATGGATAGAAATCATCGAAGGCGGCGAAAAAGCTTTTAGCTAGCGGAAACTGTAACCCCTATTCCCCGAAAAGGTGATTTCTAAGGCGAATTTTTCTTCAAGAGTTCGCCTTTTTGTTGAGGAGTAGCAGAGCGGTAGGGGCAAAAATTCATCTCTCAAATCTCACGAAATCGGAACCGTGGCAGTCGCCTCCCACTTTCCGCCGTTCCGCTCGAACACCGTTATTCCGTCGACGGGGAATTCCTCGCGCAAGCCCATCCCGTTCAGCGCCTCGAGCGCTTTCGTCGATGCACCTTCCGGAATGTCCCGGTTCGCAACCGTCGATTTTCGCCGCAAAGCCGAGCCCTTTCGTCGCGACGGTATCAGCAATCGCCTCCGCGATGTCGGATGTCGAATACTCTTTTGGAAGGCGGAACGGCGGGACGAGCGTGACGTGGACAGGAGTCCCGTATCCCGATTTGCAGCCGTAGGATTCGCGCATGTAGCGCTGGCAATCCTCAAGCATAAGCGTTATGTCTTCTGGAAGCAGCACGCCGATAAAATGCGTCTGCTCGGGAAAAGTGTTTCTCTTTATTTTTTTGTTCGGCAGTTTTCTGCAGATACCGCTGCGAATTTGTGCGGGGAAAAAGCGCTTTTCCCCTGCTTTTTTAATGCGGAACGGATTTCAAGCCTTACTCCATGTCAAAATCCTTTACGAGCTCGAAAATCTCGCCATCGGACGGCATTTTTTTCCGGTTCGAGGTTTCCGAACAGGTGTTTATTATAACACGGTTTCGCGGCAAACACGGGAAAATGCGATGGATGCCGAAACATAAACCTGGCGGAAGTGTTCTGTGCAATTACCTGTGGTTTTGTATAAGCCGTAGTTTTTCTCCTAAAAAAAGTTTTATTTGTAATCAACGATTACGGACTAAGGTAAAAATATCTCTAACTTTAGACAAATATTACTGTACTTTAGTATTTTTTAGTTTGTCAACGAATTTTTATATCATCGTAAAACAGAAATTGACAGAGAAAAGATATGCTTAGCGAACAGATTAAGAATTTAAGAACAGCAAAAGAAATAAATCAGGTTGAACTTGCAAAATGTTTAGGCGTAACAAAGCAAAGTGTTTCTAACTGGGAAAATGAAAACATTATGCCTTCTATAGATATGCTGATTAAAATTGCTGAATATTTTGGAGTAACTACAGACTTTCTTCTGGGACTTTCAGAAAATCATACTTTAAATACTACAGAATTGAGTGAGACTCAAATTTCACATATTCAGACATTAATTGATGACATCAGAGGGAAATAGAAACCTCAAATAGGCAAAAACAAAAATCTATCACACATAAAATAAACACTTCGCTTAAATTGAAGACAGAGGGGGACATTCCCCTTTTTTTCCTGTAAAATACCCCTATGCGTTACGAAAAAATTGTTAAAGGAATTTTTAAAGACCGATCAAACCGTTTTATTGCCCATGTAGAAATCGAAGGAAAGCTGGAAACTGTCCATGTAAAAAATACAGGTCGCTGTAAAGAACTTTTGATTCCCGGCTGCACAGTAATTCTTGAAGAATTTCGTAACCGGCAAGGCTTCGAAAACCGAAAGACAAAATTTGACTTGATTGCAGTTTACAAAAATCTTGATCAAATTCACCCGCTTTATAAAAACCACAATTTCCTTCTCATAAATATGGATAGCCAGGCACCAAACAAAGTTGTAGCAGAATGGCTGGCACTTCAAGACTATGATTTTATAAAACCAGAATTCACATACGGAAATTCCCGAGTAGATTTTTATATGGAAAAAAAGACCACCGCCTCAGAAGAACAAAAAGCTGCAACTTATCAAAAATTTCTTATGGAAGTAAAAGGCTGCACCTTAGAAAAAAATGGCATCGGATATTTTCCTGATGCTCCAACAGAACGAGGCGTAAAACATCTTAAAGAACTTGCAGCCGCAGTGGAGCATGGATATAAGTGCTATCTGGCTTTTGTAATTCAAGTTCCCGGAGTAAAAACAGTTTTACCAAACATAGAAACCCATCCGGAATTTGGACAGGCCCTGAAAGAAGCAAAAAAAGCTGGAGTGGAAGTTTTGTTTTTACAGTGCATCGTAAATGAAGATGAACTGAAGATTGATAGTGTATACAAATGAACACTTGTATTTCAGAGTAAAAAAAACGCCCGCCCTCAAAACGAGAACGAGCGCGTGTCGCAACCTGCGGTTGCTTACCTTAAGTTTTGGGCAAGTCAAAACTTGTGCAAGATTATTTTAAATTAATTAAACTTTTATCGTAATCTGTTGGTGGAACAAATGTCGCAAGCCGATTCTCGGCTTGCTTACCGAGTTTCGCTTTGGTCGCAAGGCTCCCATTTTTGCATCCGCAAAAACCAGCAAAAGTCGCACGCAAGCGTGCTTACCGAGTTTTGGACAAGCCAAAACTCGCTGCATTTATTTCAAATTGATACGTCTGGTCAAGACACGTTCGCTTCGCTCACTCAAGGTCTTGACTCAGCCGTTTCAACCTCAATTAAAAAACTATTTCCAGTTGATTAAACTCTTGTCGTAATCAGTAGGTTCTTTATATCCCATAAGATTCATAAGAGTTGCAGGCCAGCTAGAAATTCCCAAACCAGAATTCAATTCCAATTCATACTCACCTTTATATTCAGGATCGTAGATGATACCTGGAACTGGGTTCAAAGAGTGAGATGTCTTTGGTTTTGGTTCTCCGTCTGCGCCCATTGCAACAGAACCGTCTTTTTTGTGTTCGTACATATCATCACTGTTTCCGTGGTCAGCTGTAAGACAGAGGATACCACCTGCCTTTTCAATTGCAGCCTTAAGACGACCAAGCTGAAAATCCATTCCTTCCATAGAACAGCAAACAGCGTTGAATACACCAGTGTGTCCAACCATGTCCCCGTTAGGATAGTTCAAACGGATGTGGTCATATTTTCCAGATTCAATAGCTTCAATAACCTTGTCAGTGATTTCAGCACATTTCATCCATGGACGCTGTTCAAAAGGAACAACATCACTAGGAATTTCCACATAAGTTTCAAGATTTTTATCAAATTCACCAGGACGGTTACCATTGAAGAAGTAAGTAACATGACCATATTTCTGTGTTTCAGAAATTGCCATCAGGTGAACGCCAGATTTTGTAAGATATTCACCCATTGTGCGGTCAATGCTTGGAGGATTTACAAGGAACTGAGCAGGTTTGTGATTATCACCGTCATATTCCATCATTCCAGCATATTCAACAGCAGGACGACGAACCCGATCAAAGTGAGTAAAATCATCTTCCTCAAAAGCAGCAGTAATTTCCAAAGAACGGTCACCGCGGAAGTTGAAGAAGATTACTGAGTCACCATCAACGATTGGACCTACAGGTTTTCCATCTTTTGCAACAACAAATTCGTGCATATCCTGATCCAAAAGACCAGCGTTTTCAGAACGGTAAGTATTGATAGCTT
>JAEDIW010000090.1 GCA_016296655.1 Treponema sp.
AGCGGGGAAGAAGTGTTGCAAGAATTGCTGTAATAAGACCTACTACAAGCCCCTTGATTTTATTCGCGGCGGAATAATAACCTACAGCACTGTCAGTCAGCATAAAGCCAAGCATCACAGAATCCAAGGCAGTGTGTACTTTTGATGCGACAGACATTCCAAAAAATGTGAATATAGGTTTTAAGTGCCGTTTAATTTCTATTGCTGTCTTTTCAAAAAAGTTTACAAACTTTCGTGCATAGAAAATATTGCATATATTTGAGCCTACGCTTGAAAACACTCCCATAAAAGCATATGCGACATAGTCATCTGGAGTTCGTACAAAAACAAAAAGAAGCACCAGACTTATGACCTGGAAGATAACAGAGCGTATCGTTACATATTTATATTCTTCTTGTACATTGAAAATCCAGTCTACTCCGATTGTTGTAAAAAGGATTTTTGTGGCACAAACGATTAAAAGTACACGGTATTCAGAAAACTTATTTACAAAGACAAGGGCAAAAAAAAGCAGAATATAGGAAACGACCGTTGAAATAAGATTTATTGTAAGAATTTCGCGGAAAATTTTGTTAAGAGCGTGCTTGTCGTCCCGAACCCTTACAGCTTCCCTTGCTGCATAGCTGAAAATTCCAAGGCTTGCTGCAAGCGTAAAATATTCAATTACGGAATTTGCAAAATTGACCTTTCCAATACCGGCAGGAAGAAGAATCCTGGAAGCATATGGAAAAGATATGAGCGGAAAAGCAAGGTTCATAAGGGCTTTTATAAAACTGTAGATCGCATTCTTTTTTAGAGATTTTTGTACCATTTTTTTATATTATTTTACTCCATTTTTTTTCATATTTCTATTGCTTCTTTTTTTTTGTCAAGCAAAACTGAAAATTTTAAAAGAAGCTATTCTTCCACAATTTTCCATTTAACAAGGTTTCTTTCCTTTGTGGAAAAACTTGCGCCGATTTTTATAATCCGTTTTCCGCTTGACTTGTACGGCCCGGCGTATTTTGCCTCTTCAATCTGATTCAATGCCTCGTCTGCGCCCTTGTCCCGCTTGAATTCAAAGATGAATACATTGTTTCCGTTCAAAAGCACGCAGTCAGCCCTGCCGAACGAGGATGTCTCCTCAACAGTTGACCACTGGCCCAGCAGCGTGAACACAAGGTAGAACACATTCTGGAAATTCTGCTCTATGACACTGTCCTGTTTTTCCTTCCTTGCGGTTGTGTAGGGAAGAGTCGCAAAAAGAGACTTGAACCTTGCCATTACGCTTTCTGCGTCGCCTTTTTTTATGTCGCGGGCAAAGGAGACAACATCAAGCCCTGTGGAGCGGTTGTTGTTTAGGATTGCCGGAGCAAGAGAGTTTATGAACGCGTACTTCACCTCGTTGTTCGGGTATTTTAAAAGATAAACACCGAATTCCCTGTCGTAGCCCTTTATTGTAAGGTAGCCGGTCTGATAGAAAAGCGGAACCGGGTTAGGGTTGTCGCTCCTGTAGTCCTGTAGCTCCTGCGCGGTGGCCTCCACGCCGTTTGAAAGATCCATGTAGTTCATCGTGCTTTCCTGAAGTTTTTTTATAAGGAAAGTCGGTGTTCCTGTTGCAAACCAGTAAAACGAGAAGTCCTGTTTTTTCAGCGCATTCAGAAGGCTGAAAGGATTGTAGACACCTTCGCTGTTTTCATAGAAATGGTAGCCGTCATACATCTTTTCAAGCTGAGCTATGCAGTCTTCTTTTGAAAGCTTGTTCTGTATCGCAAAGCCTTTGACTTCTTGCCCGAGATTTTCGAGCATCTCTTTTTCTGTGATTCCGCAGGCTGTTGCATACTGGCTGGAAAGAGAGATGTCTTCCAGCTGGTTAAGGTCGCTGAATATGCTCACCTTGCTGAATTTTGTAACACCTGTTAAAAACACGAATTTCAGGTCTTCGTCCAATGCTTTGAGAGTGACATACAGACCACGCAAGATTTCCCTGTTCTCGTTTACAAGACTTTCGTTGCTCTGGGCGTCAAGAAGAGGCTTGTCGTATTCGTCTATAAGAACTGCCGCCTGAAGACCTGTTTTTTTCCGCGCGGTCTGCACAATGTTTATGAAGCGTCCGGCAAAACGGCTTTCAATTTCTGTAATGCTGTATTCTTCCTCATATTTTTTAAGCTGCAGGTTTATGCAGTCCTCAAGTGTTCCTTTGGAAGAAAAATTGTCCTGCGCAAAATTCAGATAAATGACTGGATAAGCTTTCCACGCGTCCGGATTTTCCTTTTCGAGCTGCTCAATCTTCAGTCCATTAAAAAGTTCCTTCTTGCCCTCAAAATATGCCTTTAAGGTTGAAAGAAAAAGACTTTTCCCAAAGCGGCGCGGTCGGCTAAGAAAGTAAACCTTTCCTGAATGCACAAGATTGTACACAAATTCCGTCTTGTCTATGTAAATGTAATTGTTTTTTCGTAAGTCTTCAAAACTCTGGATGCCAATAGGCAGTTTTCTGATATTTTGCATGGAAAAATAATAACATAGAAAAGAGGAAAAATAAACCGATGATTTTTTTAGTTATTTATTCCTAAAGATAAAGAGAGAACTTTGTGTATTTTAGTGTCTTATAATAAACTGCCAGTAATATAAATGCGGAAAATATCGCATGAATTTTTGCTTTATAGAAATGGGTTTTAGTTTTTTTGCAAAAATACAGAATGTTTTTTCCTGTTTTCTTTTCAAGGCTCTGCCTGCTATATCTAAACAGATTTTTTGATTATAATCTAACGCCGAAAGATTTCCATAACCATATTTCGATACAATAAATTCTTCTAGAGTTGCAATTTTTACTGAAAAATCTAATTGTTTTTCTTTATTTGCATTATTGGAAATTGAAGTTGATACAATTCTGTAAGCAGCAAGAGTTTTTGCAAAATACTTGCATTTTTTATGAAATGAAATTGAAAGCCATGTTGGTTGGTCAAATGTTACAAAACTGTTTTCAATCCAACTGTCTATATCACAATATGACAAAAAGTCTGATTTTCTAAATACAACAGAGCAAGCACCATAAATTCCATTGTTTCCTAAAAGTTTTTCGTACCATCGGTTTGTATTCCGTATATGCGTGTTTATGCAGGAGGGGGGGGTGATTATGTTGCCATTTTCATCAATGCTTATAATGTCTCCAGCAACTATTCCATAGTCGGAGTTACTTTCAAGAAAATCTATCTGTATTTGAAGCTTGTTTTCATCCAGCCAATAATCATCGCTTTCCAAAATTGCCAGATATTTTCCGTTTGACTGCTCTATAAGTTGTTTATAGCTTTTCAGCAATCCTTGATTCTCTTCTTCTGTAAAAATCTTGATTTTGTCAGAAAACTTTGTTGCATAATTTTGAGCGATAGTTAGTGTGCTGTCAGTTGAGCAATCGTCATGTATCAAAAGTTCATAAGGATAATTTGTTTTTTGTGCAAGAACGGACTCTATTGCCTGTGAGATATACTTTTCATGATTGTATGCCGGCATTAATATTGTAACAATTGGATTTTTATTCATTTTTTATCCTTGAAATATCTTTCATCAATTTGCTTTCTCAAACCAGAATAGCCTTTTGAATAGTCAAACTCTTCATACTTCTTTATTCCAAGTTTATGAAGAATTCTTTTAATACTCCATAAAAATCTTGTATTTCCTTTGTAGCGGTGAGTCAAACGGCATTTTTTTCCAAATAATTGCTTGTATAGTTTCAGCCAAATTGCAGTAAATGGGCAGCGCGACTCAAAAGTCCAAGGTTTTCTTCCAGAGCAAAAGTGGATTATAACTGGATTTTCAACAGCTTCTTTTATTTCATTATTAAATAAAGCGGGATAATTGTTTTCATTTTCATAGAGATGTTCATAAACATTGTATTTTATATGGCAAAATTTTACTGTTCCATTAAGGATTTTATTCAGAGCATCCTGATCGTGCCATACGCAAATTTCTTTATTTTTAAAAACAAAATCAAGAGTTTTTTGCTGGATATTGTTTTTTCTCCAGTAATCAACATTTATCAAAAGAACTCCAGCTCCAAAATATCCGTTTTCCATAGGATATTTTAATCTTTGAAAAGATTCAGAATCGCGGGTTCTTTCATCATGTGCGACTACAAGCGAACAGTCTTTTAAGTCAGTTTCGTAAAGAGGGCGCAAAGAATCGGTACAGATTATATCTCCGTCAAGATAAAGAATTTTATGGACATTATTTGGCAAGAGGCTTGGAATAAAAAGCCTGATATAAGTAGCAAGAGAAACATGATTTTCCTTTTTTATTGTTGAAGAAAACTTATCAATTATTGAACTTGTTAAAATGCAAAATTGAATGTGGCTTTTTGATGAGTAGCTTAAAACTGTAGTTTTTAAAATTTCTTTGTTTGTTTCTGTTAATGACTGCGACAAAATATAAAAAGAAATTTCTTCGTCTTTGTTTGTAAGCAGGACTGTCATTATCGCGATTGCTGTTGTCTTTACATAATTGTCATCAGTTGCAAAGCATATATTCATCATTTTTCTATTCCACTATGCTTTTTCTAAAATCTGCGTATTTTTTTATCTTGAGCGTATTCAAAATCAATTTTATGCACCATTTTATTCTTGCTGCGCCTTTGTTTTTGAATTGCAAGCGACAGTTTTTTCCGAATGTTTTTTTATAACTTTGCCGCCATAGTTTTTTAAAAGGTGAGTTACATTCAATATGCCAGGGTTTGTATGTTGCGCAATAATGAATCAAACATGGATGTCTAATTGCACAGTCAATCTTTGGATAATATTTTGAATCTATTTTTAGCTGTTTTTTGTCAAAAAGAAAGCCCTGGGTAAGATTGTACCTAAAGTCTGCAAAATCAACAGTTCCTGCAAGAGTTACGTTGAGCGCATCTTGGTCATGCCACAAGCACTTTTCTTTGTTGCTGACAATATAATTCAAAGTCTTGTTTTGAATATCATTTTTTCTCCAGTAATCAAGATTTACCAGAATTACACCAGAGTTGAAATACCCACAGTCTTTTGGATATTCCAGCCGATTAAAACTCTCTTCATCATTGTTCCGTTCATCTCTTATTGCTGAACAAGATTTACTTGAAATATCCACATTGTAAAAATCTAAAAGAGAAGATACACAAATAATGTCGCCGTCAAGATAGAGAATTTTGTTTATATTTTTTGGCAGGATTGACGGCAGTAAAATCCGTAAATATGCAGCTATAGAAACATGGTCGCCTTTTTTTATTGGACAGTCTTTTAGAATATCATCGTTTGCTGTGATAATTTCTATTTTTGCCTGATTTTTTCTCTGTTTTGAAAAAATTTCTATTGTTTCTATATTTTTTTGAGAAAATCCTGTTGTAACAATAAAAACTGCAAAAAAACTTTCTGCATTATGCCTTAAAATAGAGTCAATTGCTGTCAATGTCGGAAAAACAAAACTATTATCAGAGCATAAAACAAGATTTACCGATTCCATAATTTTCCACAAAAGTACAGTTTTATGGAAAATAATATAACACAATTATAAGATATTGTCTAACAAATTTATGTTAGTT
>JAEDIW010000037.1 GCA_016296655.1 Treponema sp.
AATAAGTTCAAAGAATAGTGTTATTTCAAATTCATTTCGGAATTTATGCACTATATACAATGTAGATGCTGAACAAAATTCAGCATAACAATACTTTTTGAACAGCCCCTTCTTCTGTATAAAAACAAACTAAAATTTAGCCTTTCTAAGTCTTACCTTTTCAATATCTTCACAGAAAAGTTCGCGTAAGTCGTTCAATCCAAGAGCCATCAATGCCATGCGGTCAATGCCTATACCCCATGCAAGGACAGGAACATCAACGCCCATTGCTTTTGTAACTTCTGGACGGAAAATACCAGAACCACCAAGTTCAAACCAGCCCAAAACTGGATGTTTAATATGAACTTCAACGGAAGGTTCTGTAAACGGAAAGTAGCCTGGAACATATTTTACTTCTGTTGCGCCTGCAATTTCCTTTGCAAACATTTCAAGGAATCCTAGAAGTGTTTTTAGATTTACATCTTCTCCAAGAACAATACCTTCTGTCTGGTAAAAATCACTCAAATGAGTTGCGTCAACTTTGTCATAGCGGAAACAGCGGGCAATACCGAAGTATTTTCCAGGAATTTCAGCTTTATGTAATTGATGTGCAGAAAGAACCGTTCCCTGACTGCGGAGAATCAAGCGCTTTGTAAACTCATGGTCAAATGCGTAATTCCATCCGCGACTTCCTGTATTTCCACCGTTTTTATGAATGTTTGCAACATTTGTAAGATATGGCTCTTCAATTTCTTTTGCATGTGTAGGATTTTTTATGCGGTAAACGTCATGAATATCACGTGCTGCATGGAACTGAGGCATAAACAAAGCATCACCATTCCAAAATTCAGTTTCTACCAGCGGCCCGTCGAATTCCTGAAAACCAAGTGTTGTAAGTTTATCTTTGACAGATTCAAGGAACTGGACATAAGGATTTGTCCGGCCTGGTATGACTCTTGCAGGCGGAATAGAAATGTTGTATCCACGGAAAGTTCCGTTTTTCCATTCTCCTGTTTCGAGCATTTTTGGAGTAAGTTCACCAATTTCGTTGCCTGTAATTCCTGATTTTTTAAGAGATTCTACAACCTCTGCATAGTTACCACAGAGGCTATAAATTACGGTTTCTCTTTCAACAATTTTAAAAGGACTGTCTGCAGCTCCTCTCTTTTTGGCAAGAGTTCCCATGACTGCAAGTTCATCCTTTGAAAGATTCTTGGAGTCAAGCTGCTTAGATTCTGCAGATTCTGCTTTTTTCAGAAGGCTGGATGCAATTTGAATTCTTGCAGGAAGTTCTTTTCCTGTATATTCAGCCTGTTTTTCAGCATTCATCTTGAGGATGCCTTCTTTTGAAAGCTGACCGAAAGCACTACCGATGTCTTTGTTTTCAATGCCAAGGCCAGCTGCTATTTCTGGCAGAGACTTAGCACCGTTTTTCTTAAGAAAATCAACTGTGCGTTCTTCAATTGTTCCATTTTTAGACAGATTACAGCCAAAATCTGTAATTTCATAAAAAGTATGAGGAATTCGTTCTTCAACTTTTACTAATTCTTTTCCGCCTAGCCATGAAAAAGCCTGATTTGCATGCCCTTCCTTATAGCCAAGCTCCTTTTGCAGTTTTTCAGAAGTCAGCTTATCGGAAGAGGAGTAGTTAAGAAGTACTTTTATTTCAAGAGGATGTAAGTTTTTTATAATTGTTGAAATGTCCATTTTTGTTTTAGCTCCAAGCTGTTTTTATCTATTGAACTTTACATAAGATGAATATTGAGCCATCTTCATTTTTGTGCGGGAGTCGGTATAATAGCGGGTTCTGTCTTTGCTTAGGAATGTATAGCTGAAATATTGGTTTTCAGCCTGAAAATCTTTAAGGCAGGCAAGAATTGTATTCATTGCTTCACCCTGATCAAACTGAACGTCAAGGCATGAGTAATAGATTCTCACCTCATCGGCCATACGTGTATATTCAATGCGTACTGAAGCTGTTCTTACATCTGAATGAATGTCTTTTGGAGTAATTACTTCAATTGTGGTGTCAAATTTTTTTTCTTCCGGAATGTCATAACTTTCTTCTGCAAAACCAAAAGCCACAAAAAACAATAAAGATGCAATTACTGCAAGTGTTTTTCTCATAATAATTCTCCCAAGTCAAGTCTTAGCTGACTTTAATTTGTCCTTATTTAACAAGGACTAGTTTAAAAATTTGCAACGCAAACTTTAAAAATAACCGGATACTGAATTTTGAAATAAATCAGTATTGCGTGTATTGTATTATTCTATCTTTTTCAACGAAAAAATCAAGGTCAACTATATATTTGCCAGAAACCGAAGTTATTTTCGGAAGATTTTTTATTAAAACCCGACCTGTAATTTCTTTTGGCTTGTTTTTGATTTGGGTTCTAAAATGTTCTCGTACAGCTTCCTTTAATGCAAGGTCGCATGCTTCCTGAATTCCATCAAAACCTTTTTCTAAAGACGCAGAACCTTTTCCATGTATTTTGTCATGATGCAGAGAATTCCAAAAGTTCAGGTATGAAATCATTTCTGGAGTCCTTTCAAATTCAATCCAAACGCAAAGTTTTCCATCTTTTATTACAGGTTTTTTGTAAATTATCTTTTTTTTGTAGGGCTCAAAGGATTTTATGCTTTTGCGTTCAAAAAATTCAGAAACACCACGCATTTTATCATAGGGAACATAAGTGAATTCCCAGCCGTAGGTCATGCCCTCAAGAAGAAATGGTGCAAGTTCCTTTATTTTCTGTACAGGATATGCGAATGGTACATTTTCTGGATACTTCTGTTTTTCTTCCGTAAAAATTTCAGGGTATGCATCCAGACCTGCCCATAAATACAGCTGAACGTTTTTTTGCTGGCTTAAAGCTTGTGAAAAAATATTCAAAGAGGTCAGTAAAATTATTACCGGCAGCAGTAAGCGTTTTTCCATACTTTTAAAGGATGAATTCCCATGCGGATGACCAGATACAGCCAGGCAATAAAAAAGCCTGCCAGATGCGTAAAATGAGCTACATGCGATAAGGTATAGGTCAGATGGCTGCCTGTTTCGATGATGGCATAAATTATAACTAAAAGCGGTGCAGGAACTGGAATGAGACCCCAGATATATATTTTTGAACGGGGAAATATTACGGCATACATGAAAAGTACTGCATAAATTGCACCGCTGGCTCCTATCAGTAAAGTGAAAATTCTATAATTTGAATAAACAAGAAAAGAAATAAATCCTGACATGATTCCACTAATCAGGTAGAACAGTAAAAATTCTTTTGAGCCAACAGTTTTTTCAACAGGCATTCCAAAAAATGCAAGTGCAAGCATATTGAAAAGTATGTGACTCAAGTCATTATGAACGAACATATATGTGAAAATCTGCCAGTAAAGCCTGTATCGCAAAAAATATGCTGTATTTAATCCCATAAGCGGATTTAATCTCGGCATTATGTTTGTCAGAAGAAAAACTGCAAAATTGATAAGAATCAGATAAAGAGTTGCATTAAAAAATGTGTATTTAAAAGGTTTCCTAAAAAATAATTTATTCATATTTTACTCTTTTCTTGTTCCTGCTAATTTGTCCTGAGTGTTCCTCATTGAAAAAACTGCATAATTTTTCATTATTTCAAAAAATATTTTCCATGAAGGATACTGCTGTTCAAGCAGATCAGAACTGTCTCTGTTTCTTGAAGAAAGCAACAGTATCTTCAAGTTGTCGATTATTTCATTTTTTGCTTTTTTTGCATCAATGAGAATATCGCCTACGGTATTGTATAAATCAAAAAGGGCACTGGTTTCAGAAACTACAATTTCTTTTGCTTCTGAATTTATTGTTTCTATCAGGTTTGCCAGCTGTTTTGTAAAATCAGAATTTTTATGACTGTCTCTGATATAGCCTTCTATCATTGCTGTGTCATATTTACTTTTTGTGGAAAATTTTGCTTCAAATTCTTTTATATGGTCAAGGCTATCTGAACAGGCATAAACTATAGATGAAAACTGGCTCTTATAATCTGGATTATTAAAAAAACCTTCAATTACAATATCTTTCAGCAGAGAAATTATGGAAGGTGTTAAATAAATGGTCAAAAAGGATTTTATTATTTCCAATGGACGAATCCACATAAAAGAAAAAGGTGAATTATTCTGCAGTATATTGTTAAGACTGGTAGAATAGCCCGTCAAAGGTTCCAGCGGATTTGCTCCAAATAATTGGTTTATTTCTGAATTTGTTGTTTCATCTTTCAGGTCTTGTTTTATGCGGCGTTCATCGGCTTCAAACTGTTCCTGAAAACGAGCCGAAAATTTCTGTCTGGCGGAACTTTTATAGCTTGCAAGCGAGAGTATGGCATTTGGATTTTGCTGAGCAATAAAAATTATACTTTTCAAGGTTTGTGCCGTTAAAATATGGTTTAATATGTAGAGAATTGATTTTAAATGGTTTAAAATAAAAGATTTTTCTTGTTCAGAAGGAAGATCACCTTTTTTTATTTGAATTAACGCAACCGCTGCATTTGCAACGGAGTTTGTAATCTTCAAATTTCCGCTTAAAAAATATAAGTCTGCTAAAAGTTTTTCAATTTCTTTTGGCTCGATTGGGTTAAATGAAGGTTTGTAATCTGGTATTAACCCTGAAAAATTGCTGTCAAAGGCTGTGAGCAGTGAAACAAAGTTAAATCGGCAAAAGTCTGTAAGCTGTATCAAATCTGCAAGAATAACGTCAATTTTTAGAAATTCCTGGGTACTCAGTAATGAAACCAGTCTATTCATGTTTTTTCGTTGTGTTTCAAAAATTTTCATAGGGGACGAATCAGATTCTGAAATTGCAGCTTTGCGCTTTTCATAGGTCAAATTTTCCAAAATATTTTGCTCTTCTGGGGCAAAGCCACTTATAACAAGTTTGTCCATAAAGCGCTCGTTACGTTTTACGTCTTCACTTATAATTGTTGAAGAAAAAAGGTTATCTAGAGGTTTTGTATGTACATATAGAAGTCGTATTGCTTCTGCAAAATTAGGCTGCAACAAACCGTTTTTATAAATTTGCGGCTGAATTGCACGTAATTCGCTTTCGAGTTTTTTGAGCTGCTGTTTCTGTTGAACTTCTGGGGAAGCGCTTAAGAATAAAGTTTCAAAAAGTTCTTTAAGTAATTGAAAAATACCCATATTCTAAATATCTGTCTTTTTATTCTTTTCCTTAATGTTTAATTGTGAATTAAGAAAAAACTGATTAACATTTTAAGCTGTTATTCAATGCTTCCTTAAATATGCACTCATAGTCTTTTTTTGTTGAAGCACTTACTAAAAGCCGTCTTAATTCTGCTCCTCCGTGAATTCCTTTTGAATAGGCACAGAATCGTTTGCGCATTTCTCTACAGGCAACCTCTTCTCCTTTATCATTTATCATAAGGGAAAGTTCTTTAAATCCTGCATGAATTCTTTCTTCAAGAGGAATTTCTTCAAATTTGCCAGTTTCCAATAACTGCTGAGTCTGCCTGAAGATGAAAGGGTGACCCATTGCACCTCTGGCAAACATAACTCCTGAGCAAAGTGTTTGTTCCAGCATATTTTTTGCATCTTGTGGAGAAAAAATGTCTCCTGAGCCAAAAACGGGGATGCGACCGTCAATAAATTCCACCAGAGCTTTTAAAATTGACCAGTCTGCTTTGCCTTCATAACCTTGAGAGCGTGTTCTTGGATGAATTGTAATTGCAGAAACTCCAGCATCCAGTGCTGCCTGTGCAGCTTCTTTCCATGTAATGTGCTGTGCATCCCAACCAGAGCGTATTTTTACAGTTACAGGAACTTTGCCATCGACTGCCTTAACAGTTTCTTTTGCGATGTTATAAAGTTTTTCTGGTTCCCTTGTTAAAGCTGAACCGGCACCTGTTTTTACGATTTTGGGAACAGGACAACCGCAATTAATGTCTATGCAGTCGGCTGGAGTATGCTCTAGAACAAGTTTTGCAGCAGCTGCTACAGTTTCAGGATTTCCTCCAAAAAGCTGAACGGCATAGGCTGATTCATTAGGAGCACGGAGCATAAGAGATGCTGTTTTTCCGGAGCCTCTTGTTAAGGCCTCAGCTGAAACCATTTCTGTGTAAGTAAAAGCGGCTCCACCTTCTATGCAAATTGAGCGAAAAGAACGATCGCTGTAACCTGCAACAGGTGCTAAAAAGAGATTACCTGAAAGTTCAAGGGAGCCGATTTTTACAGAATGGTACAACATTATTCTGGTAGTTTGAAAATCTTGCAGCTGTTTTTCCACAATTGAATACTCAATTCTTCCAGATCCATTTCCAGCATTTCTGCAAGAAATTTTGCTGTAGATGGCAGGAATTCTGGCATGCAGCGTTTATGCGTTCTGTTCTGTGCAGGAATCATAAACGGACTTTCTGTTTCAATGAGAATTTTTTCCAACGGTATATTTAATACTGTTTCATGCAGGTTACGGGCATTACGGTAGGTGAGATTTCCTGCAAAGGAGAAATAAATATTCATATCCAGACACTTTTTTGCATATTCGGCATTTTCTGAATAACAGTGAAGGATAGCTCCAGAGTCCGGGATTTTTTCTGAGAGAATATCAAAAACATCTTTTCCTGCATCTCTGTTATGAATGATTACAGGCACATTGTGTTTTTGAGCCAGTTCAAGCTGTGTGATGAACAGTTCGATTTGAGAATGTTTGTCTCCAAACTGTTTGTAATAGTCAAGGCCTGTTTCGCCTACAGCAATTACATTTGGCAGTTGAAGAGAATTTTCTATTTTTGCAATCCAGTCTTTTCCTGGATTTGTAACTTCAGACGGAGCAACTCCGACTGCGTGATAAATTCCAGAAAGTGATTTTAAATTGTTGTAAACAATGTCAAAATCATGGAGACTGTTATTAATGCTTACGATTCGAGTTACTCCAGCATTTTTTGCTTTCTGAATAACACGAAGTTGTTCTATAGGATCATCATAGGTTAACCCAATGTGGGCATGAGTATCAAAAAATTGCATGGCTTAGCTTCCAAAAAAGAATAGTGATAAGAGGGCGGAATCCCTCTGGATTCATAAATAAAATATGTACAGATTTTTATACTTTTTTTATGAATTCCTACCGATAAAGATACCATAGGTTTTTTGTACTGTCAAATATGGCTTTGACAGATGAAACTTTATTTATTATACTTCATATTTAGGCAAGTTTCTGGAGATAATAATTTGACACAGGCATATAAGAAATATAGATTTCATGAGAAAAAAAATACCCTCTCCCTTTCTTCTTTTGTGGGGATGGGATTGAAAGCTGTAGGACGATTTTTCCTTTCAGTTTTTCATGTGTTCGATAATAAACTTACAATTATGATAGTTCCCCATTCTCAGGGGAAAGTTATAAATTTCCAGACAAATGTTTTTGCTGTAATCCTTGGTATTGTGCTGGTTGTTGGGGTTGTTTCATCTTTCTTCTATTTCAACAAGCAGGTTGTAACTTCAAATAACGAGATTGTCCGCCTGATGAATGAAAACAGGCAGACCGTCGCAAGTCTTGATGAACTTCGTGATGAAAATAATAATCTTTTGCAGACTGCAAAGCGTTTTCAGGAATCTTTATCTCAGTCACTTTCGATTCTTGGTCTGCATCAGTCTGACCCAATTTCTAAGGCTGCTGTAAAAGACAGTGACCTTTCGTCTTTATTCGATACTCAGGATATGGCTTCTGGCATTTTGCGTGAAACTTCTGATATTCGTCAGCTTGCAACTTATCTTGACAGTGCAGTTCAGCCTTTGGAACAGATTGGAAAAATGCTTGAAAGTCAGAATTCTTTGTTTACGGATATTCCGAGTATCTGGCCTGTTCAGGCAAAAAATACTCACATTTCCATGCCTTTTGGCCCTGCTATTCATCCTATTACTGGACAGTGGTATATCCATAAAGGAATTGATTTTTCTACATGGCGTTCTGGAGATCCGATTCTTGCTCCTGCAAATGGACAGGTTGTAACAGTTGGTTATAATTCAAGTCTTGGGAATTATGTAATTATAAAGCATAAATACAGTATTTATACACGTTATGCACACATGTCAACAATTCGTGTAAAGAAAGGTCAGATGGTTTCTCAAAAGGATGTTATTGGGCTTATAGGAAATACAGGTGTTACAACAGGTCCTCATTTACATTATGAAGTTCACATTGGTTCGGATGTTGTTGATCCTATCAAGCATATTAACGTAAAACTTTCAAAATAGAATTTATGAAGTACCGTGTAGATGATATTACAATCAATACTTTTATAGGCTCAGGCTCTGTTGTTTCTGGAGATATAAAAGTTAATGGATTTGTTCGGGTAGACGGTGATATTGACGGAAATTTTGAGACCAATGGAAGTGTTATTATTGGTGAAAAGGCAAGAATTCATGGAAATGTAACAGCAAAAGTTGCAATAATTGGTGGTCTTGTCATTGGAAATGTTTCTGCCAGTGAGAGTGTAAAACTTTTATCAACTTCTGCTGTAATTGGTGATGTTGTTACCAGACATATTCAGATAGATGATAAAGTTGTTTTTCATGGGCATTGTATTGCGGTTTCTGATGAAAACAGCTTTAATGAGAAATCTGCAGAATATTTGGATTCAGCAGCTGTAAGAAGTAAGGTTTTGCTCTGATGAATCCTATAAATCTGCTGAATTCTTCTTCCCTTTATTTTAATGCTGCACAAACTGCTGCGACTGAGGCTAAGCGTAAAGAAAAAGCTGCTTCTGTAAAAACTTCGTTTGGAAAAATACTTGAAGCAAGTAAAGATTCTGAAAAATCGTTTTTAATAGAGCAGGGGCTTCCAATTGAAATTGCAGGTCTTTCTATGGAAGATGCGGCAGTTTTTTTGAAGGATGCTGTTGATTTGGCGGGCGACGAGCTTGTTGAAAAGATGACTTCAGAATCTTTTATAAAATATAAAACAAAAGTTAAACAGTTTATAAGTTATATTGTAAAAACTAATTTTAAAATTGAAGAGCATAAGCGTTTTGGATTTAACCGTAAAGGGAAAAAAAAGGATCCTGCTGTTCAAGTTCAGGTTATAAATCAAAAATTAGATAATCTTGCAGCTGATTTGCTGTATAATCATCTTGATAAACTGAAAATTTTAGCAAAAGTTGGGGAAATTAATGGTCTGATTGTAGATTTATATGCGGTTTAGGCATTATTATAAGCTAAGGTTTAGAATATGAGTGATATTTTTGAAAACGATATAGATGATCAGACGATAGATATAGATGCACTTGATGATTCTGAGGACATCGAAGCTCAGGATTTTAATGACGAAGATTTTGTTTATCCAAGTCCGCTTTACAGACTGAAACTTGAGTATTCTTGTGAAGGCGTTTATGCCAGTGTAAAAGATGAGAATGTAGAACTGGAAGCCGGCGGGTTTGTAATTATTCCTACTCGATATGGCAAAGATATGGCCAGAGTTATGGGAAAAGTCAATTTTCCTGTCGGGATAAAGGCTTCTGATATTATAACTGTCGAACGGATTGCTACTAAGGAAGACTTGGAACATGCAAGGGTTCTGAAACAGAAAGAGGCTGAGGCTTTTACGGTATTTAAAGAAAAGGTGAAAGCGCATAATCTGGCTATGAAACTTATAGCAACTCATTTTTTAGTTGACGAGCAGAAGGTTCTGTTCTTTTTCAGTTCTGATAACAGAGTTGATTTTAGGGAACTGGTAAAGGATTTGGTTTCTGTTTTCAAGATGAGAATTGAATTAAGACAAGTTGGAGTACGGGATGAATCTAGAATAACAGGCGGTCTTGGAGTTTGCGGAAGACCTTATTGTTGTCATGCTGTTTCTGATAAATTAAAACCTGTTTCAATTAGGATGGCAAAGGATCAGAATTTGTCCCTTAATTCAATGAAAATTTCGGGATTATGTGGTCGTCTTTTATGTTGTCTTTCCTATGAGTATAACTGGTACGCAGAGGCAAGGAAAAAAATGCCTCCAGAAGGTGTGACTATTTTCTATGATGGAACGAAATTTAAAATTACTGAAATAAACTTTATTTCTTCGATGATAAAAATGAGTGGAGAAGACGGCCGCATTATTGAAGTAAATGCGAACCGCTTCTATAAAGATAATAATTACTGGAAGATTAACTGATTACTGCAATTAGCTCTTCTGAATTGGAAGAAAACGAAGCTTTGTCATAATTGCTGTAGAATTGGAAATTTTTATATCCTACTTCACGCCCAAATTCCTGAATTTCAGTTCTTGTGAGTGGATAGATAGGTTTGTCTTTAAATACTGAGCAAATATGACCGTTTCCTGTTTTTATTTCCTGATCAAGCACCTTTTTTCCATCTTCAAGTGTACGAATTTGAGTTCTCATGCAGATTCTTATGTTGCTTATTTCTGGTAAAATTTCCAGGTTTTTTGTAAAATGCTCATAGTTTCTAAGTTTGAGAATGAGTTTTCCGTTTTTTGCCAGAAGTTCTTTTGTATCAAAGAAAAATTTGCGGATGAGTACAGGGTCATTTATAAATTCAATGCGGCTGTCTAAGCATGAAATAATGTTATAGAATGATTTACCTAGAAAACGATTCATTTCAATTGGAGACATCTGGAAGAATCTGATTGACATTAACTGTGAACGTCTGTGACGATTTGCAGAGTCAAGAAGTTCTTTAAAAGGTTCTATGCCTGTTACATCTGCACCTTCCTGGGCAAGAGAAATTTCAAACATACCTGTTCCGCAACCAATACGAAGATATTTTACAGGTTGCTTACATCCTGAGCTTTCATTTTTAAAAAAAATTTTTTGAGATTCGGTTACCGGATACAATTCATCGTAGTATTCAACAATATTTTGAACTTTTTCCATACAGTAATTATACGATAGAAATGTTATTTTGCAATTAAAAAAGATGTATTTTGCAATTAAAAAAATAAGCTAATTTTAAAATATTCTTATGTTTTGATTCAGCTTGTAAGATTATTGAGCCATTTGCCAGAGCGAAGCCTGAAAAATCCTGCTGTTGCCTTGAAAAGATTTTCAGAAAGGAGACAGCCATAGACTTGCCATGGCATCCATTTCATGCAGAGGGCTGTAAAAAATCCTGCTGGAATGGCAATGACCCACATCCAGAAAAGGTCATGAAAAGCTGCATACTTTGTGTCTCCACCAGCTCGGCATACCCCGACAATAAAGCACATGTTGAATGCATTAAAAGGGTAGAAGCAGGCTAGTGTCAGAAGCATGAGCTGAGCCTGATGTAAAATAGATATGTCAACTTTGAAGAGGTGAGGCAGAGAAAGTCCAAGTGGATAAAGCAGAAATGCAATGAAAGTTGCCATTGTTGGCATAAATACTGCAAGTTTAGTTGCATAGCTTCGTGCTGATTTTTCATCACCGGAACCTATGTATTTACCGATAATGATTCCAGCTCCATTGCCACATCCAATAATTAAAACCCAGGTAAGTTGTGAAATTGTTCCTGTTATGTTAAAGGCTGCAATTGCTGCTGTTCCTGCATGTGCAAAAATGGCATTTTCGGTTGTCATTCCAAAGCCCCAGAGAGCTTCATTAAAAATAACAGGCAATGCGATTTTTGAAAATTTTGCAAAAAAAGAAGTGTCAAAGCTGAAAATGTTTTTTAGGCGAGTACAGACTTCGTATTTTTTTGCATAAGAAAAAATCAGCAGGATGGAAGTTTCTATGCATCGTGAAATAAGTGTCGCAAGACCAGCTCCTGTAACATTGAGTGCTGGAACAGAGAAGTTTATGCCTGCAAATGAAAAATCAGCACCAAAAATAAGGAGAAAATTCAGAATTGCATTGAAAAAGAATGATATTATGGTTGCAATCATGGGGAGCTTTACATGCTCTGTTCCTCTAAAGGCAAACTGAAAGGCAAATCCTATGGCCATTATGGGGTAACTGAGGCAGACGCTTCTAAGATATTTTGCTCCGCAACTTATGACAGATGTGTCTTTTGAATAAAAACTTATCAGTATTTCTGGCACAAAAGCCGCTGCAAAAGTAAAGAGAACTGAAATAATTGTTGCAAGGAAAAGCATGATTCCCAAAGTCTGGTGGATTCTTGGCAAGTCTTTTTTTCCCCAGAACTGTGCGATGAAAACAGATCCTCCGCTGGAAATTCCAAAAAGAATCATGTTCAGCATGAAAAATATCTGGTTGCCGAGACCTACAGCTGCGATTTCTACGGCTCCAAGCTGGCCAACCATGATGGTATCCAGCATATTAACAAAAGTCTGCATTAACTGCTGCAGGGTAATGGGAACAGCTATCAAAAAAAGTTTTTTATAAAAACCTGAAACACTATGAGAATTAAACATAATATAATTTTAGTAGGTAAAAGCCTTTACTTAATTTTCCTTGCCGGAATTCCTTTAGTTTCTGAAACTGTGTATTGGAGCAGGAATACGACCACCACGATTGATGAATTGTGAACAACCGAATGAACTTACTGGCATTACAGGACAGCCACCCAAAAGACCTCCAAATTCTACCCATTCTCCGGCTTTTTTGCCAGGAGCAGGAATAAGACGGCAGGCTGTTGTTTTGTTGTTTACCATGCCGATTGCGAATTCATCTGCCAGAATACCTGAAATTGTTGTTGCAGGGGTATCTCCTGGAATTGCAATCATATCAAGGCCGACAGAACAGACAGTTGTCATGGCCTCAAGTTTTTCAAGACAGATAGAACCTTTTTGAACAGCATTAATCATGCCTTCATCTTCTGAAACAGGGATAAAAGCTCCTGAAAGTCCGCCGACATTTGTACTTGCCATAACACCGCCTTTTTTTACCATGTCGGTAAGCATGGCAAGAGCTGCTGTTGTTCCAGGGGCACCAGCTCCGTCAAGACCGATTTCTTCCAAAATGCGTGCAACTGAGTCGCCGACTTCTGGGGTGGGAGCAAGGGAAAGATCGAGAATTCCAAAATCTACTCCAAGGCGTTTGGCTGCTTCTGAACCAACGAGCTGTCCCATCCTTGTAATTTTGAATGCCATCTTTTTGATGCCATCGGCAAGCTCATTTATAGGACGGCCTCTGTATTCTTTTGCCGCTGCAAGAATAACTCCAGGGCCTGAAACGCCGACATTGATTACGCAGTCGCCCTCTCCTGGTCCGTGAAAAGCTCCTGCCATAAAAGGATTGTCTTCCGGGGCATTGCAGAAAACAACAAGTTTTGCACATCCGTTGACTTCACAGTTTTTTGAAACTTCAGCTGTTTTTACGATGATTTCGCCCATGAGTTTTACGGCATCCATGTTGATTCCGCTTTTTGTTGAACCGACATTTACGGAAGAGCATACAAATCCTGTTGATGCAAGGGCTTCTGGGATTGAGTCGATTAAAATCCTGTCTGCAGGGGTGATGCCTTTTTGGACAAGTGCTGAAAATCCGCCGATAAAGTTTACACCAAGTTCTTTTGCGCATTTGTCCAGTGTTTTTATATAGGGCACATAATTCTGAGCGTTACTGGCTCCTGCAACCAATGCAATTGGGGTTACTGAAATTCGTTTATTTATAATCGGCACACCGAATTCTTTTTCAATGTCCATGCCGATTTTTACGAGGTTTCCGGCTTTTTTCATGATTTTGTCATAAATTTTTCTGCAGGCTGTTTGAGCATCTGAGTCTGCACAGTCAAGAAGTGAAATTCCCATTGTAATGCAACGAACGTCAAGTTTTTGACGCATGAACATGTTTACAGTTTCTTGAATTTCTATCGGTGAAAAAAGCATAAAATCCCCCGCTTGTTATATTATTTTATTTGTAAAACCTCAAAAAAAATAAGTTTTTAAAGTGTTTATATCATATCCTAATGAAAATATTATTTCAAATCCATTCTTTCATCAAAAAAACTTAGGGAACTGCTGAGTAATCGATTTAAGTGTTAATCAGCACTTCCCTGGTTCTGCTTCTACGCTGTGTATAGTGTATGGGTTTCTAAATAAAATAAATTCGGAATACCTATATGCTTCGTATGTGAAAATTTTTCAGCTGCATTTCAGGAAGTCTGCTGAAAGATTCTGTTGTTTTGAATATATTGTGCGGTTGTTATTGTAAGAATAGGCAATGGCACAGACTATGAAAAAATAATGCATATACTGAAAGCCAAATATTTCACAGGCGATGGCAATAGGTGTCAGAAAGGTATTTGTTGCACTTCCAAAGACTGCTGCGTAGCCTAATGCCGCACAAAAGAGTGGAGGCAGCCCCAAAAAACTGGAAATTACAAAACCGAATGAAGATCCTATGCAGAATAATGGTGTTAATTCTCCACCTTGGAATCCTGCGCTGAGACAGATTACTGTCAGCAGCAGTTTTAAAATCCAGTCCCATGGATAAACTGTTCCTCCGTTGAAGACTGCGTGATTTATTTCAAGGCTTAAGCCTGAATAGCGTCCTTTGAATAGAAGAATGGAAAGAATGCTTACGAAGATTCCTGTTGAGAAAATCCGAAGGTAACTGTTTTTGAATAATTTCGCAAGTTTTTCATGAAAGAAATGTGAAAGAAATGAAAAAAGTTGTCCGGCAAATGTAAAAAGCAGGGCTGCAACAACGATTTTTACGATGTTGCTGGGAGTAAAAGTTATAATTTCATTTAATGGAATTGTTTCTGCATGCAGGCCAAGCTGTCCTGAAACAAATGCTGCTGTATGGGCAGAGATTAATGCTGGAACCAATGCATCAAAAATAAGTTCACCGGCAATAAGAACTTCAATGGCAAAGCAAACGGCTGCAATTGGTGTGCGGAACAGTCCTCCAAAGCCTCCGGCAATGCCTGCAATGATTAATGTTCTGGAAATTACAGGATTTTTGAAAGGTCTTGAAAGCTGAAAGCCGATGTTTGCTCCAAGCTGAACGGCAACTCCTTCCCGACCTACGCTTGCCCCGAAAAAATTTGAAACCCATGTGGAAATCATGGGAAAAGGAATCATTTTTAGAGGAATTGAGGGATTTTTGCCGAGGGCTGTGTCAAAAACAAGTGACATGCCGCCTTTTGCGTTTTTGCCGAAATTTTCATAGGATGCAACTATTACCAGCCCGGCAATCGCAAGAAATGGAATCAGCTGCAAAGGATGTTTTACACGGGCAGCATTAAGGTAAAGAAGGACTCTGCCGAAGAGTGTACATATTGCTCCCGAAAAAATGCCTGTAAGAAGCGAAAGAATGATGATTAAAAAGGTGTTTTTTATATGTACAGAAGTTTTTGCAAGTTTATTCATGATTTCCTCATTATCTGGTTAAGATTTTGTACATGGGATTATTGTCTGGACATAGTTCAAGAATATGTCTTTCGCAGGGAAGAACTTCTGTAGGGTCATGTGTTACATGAAGGAGCGTTGTTGTTCCACTTTCTGCAATTGTTTCAAGAAGATTCAGGACTTTTTCGCGGAAATTTTCGTCCAAACCGTGACATGGTTCATCAAGGATGAGGATGGAAGGACATTTTACGGCTGCCCGCAAAATGAGCAGTGCTCTCTGCTCTCCGTAGCTCAAGCTGCTGAAAGTGTCTTTTTCACGGCCTGCAAATCCGCCGAGTTTAAGCCACTTTTGTGCGGCAACTATTTCTACATCGCTTTTTTGCTCGTAAAGACCGATGGAGTCATGAAAGCCTGAAATGATAACTGATTCCAAATCTGTGCCGCCAAGCATTCTGTATTCTACATGCATGCGGTAGGAAACAATGCCGAGTTTGGCTTTTATTTCCCAAACAGTTTCTCCAGAACCTCGGCGGTTGCCAAAAAGCGAAACATCATTGCAGAAAACCTGCATGTTGTCGCCGGTAATTAATTCCAAAAATGTTGTTTTGCCAGAACCGTTTGGTCCTCGGATAAGCCAGTGTTCGCCTTTGTTTAATGTCCATGTCAAATGGTCAAGAACTGTATGTCCGTCCCAGCCGACTGTAACATTTTTCATTTGAACGAGAGGGATTTTACTTTTCTGCGAATGGAGTTCATCTGTACTTAAATCTAGGGACTGCTCGTTTAATGTTGAAACCTCTTCAGAAAAAGCCTGCCTTTCTGCCTGCAATGTTGTGTCTGCGTTTGCTTTGCGCTGTTCCAGAACGGCTTCATATTCTGCTTTTTTTCCGCAGAAACTTACTGCTCCACCTGAAAATTCAAGAACATCTGTAATAGCTGGAGGAATTTCTGAATAGCGTTCCATTGCAAGAATTATTACAGGCAGACTGCTGTCTTTCGTAGAAGGATTTTCTGAAAGCTGGGATTTTACGATTTCATTGAAGAAATTTAATAAAATTGTGCGGCTTCCTGCGTCAAGGCCTGCAAAAGGGTCGCTTAAAATCAAAAGTTTTTTCTGCGCCAGAAGGGCATGGCATAAAAGAGTTCGCCGAATTTCTCCTGTGGACATATATTTGAGGCCTCTGTCCAGAATTTTATTAATTCCGCAAAGTTGCACAAATTTATTTGTGTCGAGTGTTTGAGATTCCTGTGGCAAAGGTTCTCCTTTTTTTAAATTTTTTCCTGTCAGCGCTTGAGTTAGAAAAAATCTGCCAGAACGACCTTTGTCAATGCCTCCTTCAATGTATTCACTTTCGTCATTTGCACGTTCTTCTTCTATTAATGATGCCGCCCGTTCTAGTGAAACTATTTCTGCAGAATCTTTAAAAAAATTGAAAAAAATGCCGTTTTCTGTTTTTTCTGTTAAATCTGCGCAGTTAGGAATGATTTGTTCCTGTCCTGCCAGCATTTTTAGGAATTCGGCTTTTCCGCTGCCGTTTGCTCCTGTAACAAGCCAGGCCTGAGCGGTTTGCATCTGCCAGTTTAGTTGGGAAATCAGAATTTTTTGATGGTTTTGAATACGGCAGTTGTTTATTTTTATAAGAATATTGCTTTCCATGGAACGAAGTATAGCACAATTGGTTTAAAAAGTAATTCTGGATTCCTGTAAAAACTTGTGTTGAAAGTGTTTTTTTATGCCGATAAACTGATGAACTGATTTTGGGCAAGGGATTGTAAGGGCGGCGTAGCCGTTCCGTAGTGAGCTGAAAGCGAACGTAGGAATGGAATGCGCAGGCATGGAACCCTGAAAAGCCCGGTTCCTGTACTTGAAAAGTGCAGGAATGACCCCGAAAAAATAAGAATAATATTTTTAGTCTTGGGAGGCTTTTATGAGTAAAAAATCGCTTTTTATGTTGCTGCTGATTATAATTCCTGTGTATCAAATGGTCGCAGAATCTCCTTTTTTTGCAGTGAAGGGGAAAGTTAAGTCTTATACAAAGACGGAATATGTAATTTCTCAAAAATTTGGGGATTATTTTAGAACTCCGAATGTGCTTTACACATATAAATATGACGAAAAAGGTCGTGAAACTGAGTGTCTTGAAATGAGTGCAAACGGAACTCTTTTGAGTAAGACTGTAAATTCTTACGATGAAAAAGGGCTTTTGACTTCAATTGTAAGTACTGATGGTTCAAATGTGGCTGAATGGCGTATTGCTTATACTTACAATGAGGAAGGACTGCTTGTAGACGAGTCTGAATTTAATAAAAATGATGAACTTTCTGGAAGAACAATAACAAAATATTCTGAGGATAAGTCAAGGATTGAAGAATCTTCTTATAATGAAAAAGGGGAACTTATCTGGAAAAATATTTGTAAATTTGATGTGGCTTTGAACAGAAAGCTTGAAGAAAAGCAGTATTTTGCTGATGGGGCTTTGGATCAGAAGCTTGCTTATATTTACAATGATGAAGGTTTGCTGACAGAAATTGACAGTAGTGACAGCAAGGGAAATGTTACGAAAAAAACGCTTTTTAGATTTAACGAAAAGGGGCAGAATACTGAAACTGCAACTTACAATATTGTGACTGGCACGGAAGAAAGAGAAATGTACCGTTATGATGAGGCTGGCGAAAATATTGTCCGTGTAACTGTATATAATGTTGCAAATAAGTTTGATACGGTTGTAAATGAGCTTGTGGGTATGAGCGAATACAAGTACGAAAAATAGAAATTTGCAGTAGAAGAAACCTTTTGTAAGAGGATGATTATGAGTAAATCAATAGGAATAAAACTTGCCGACGGAACATTTTATCCGATTCTTGAAGAGGGTGTTCCTGCAAAAAAGAGAATGGAATTAACGACGGTAAAGGACAATCAGGAAACTGTTCAGGTTGATTTGTACCGTTCAGAAAATGGTTCCATGGAAGATGCGGAATATGTTGATTCTCTTCAAATTGAAAATTTGATTGCTCATCCGAATGGGGAACCATCCCTTGCTTTTGAAATTTCTTTAGATGAAGAGAATAAACTTTCTGCACAGATTTGCGACCCGGAATCTGGTGGAAAAAGCAATATTTCTATAACTTTGGTTACAAGAAATGAAAATGAGCGGGAATCGCCTGCAAATTTTGAGTTGAATTCTGCGGATTATGTTGAAACCAATGAGATGCCTGTTTCTACTGAAGAACTGAATATGCCTGTGCCTGAACTTTCAGATTCTGCCGATGAAGTTCCTGATGTTGTTGACAGCTCATTAAGTGATGACTTTGCTTTGCCGCCTGAGATGGCTGATATTTCTTCTGATTTTGACGGTCTGGAGAATGATGAATCGACTAATGAAGTAAATGGCAGTTCTGAAGTTCCTGTTGATTTTTCTGTTGAGGACAGTCAGGCTCAGAAAGAAAAAACTTTTGGTGATGATATGTTTTCTGAGGATTTTTCTGAATCAAAGCCGAAGGGTCTGCTTGCAGCAGCTTCTGCTATGAAGGAAAACAAGGATTTGCCAGAAGTTCAGTCGGTTGATTTGCCTGATATTGATTTTAACGAAACAGTGCCGCTTGAGGCGGAAAATGATACAGCTTCTTCAGATGCCTTTAAAGCTTTTGATGATGAAAAAACAGGCCTCTTTGATTTGCCTGATTTTGACAGTATTGATTTGTCTGATACTCCGACAGAGCAGACTTTTTCAGCTGGAGCTGGAGAAGAGCTTGCCAAAAAGGCTTTGGGGTCTGATGAGCTTGCTTCTATGGATTTTGATTCTTTGTCTGACAATGCTGGAAATTCCTATGATTTTTCAGACAGTTTTTCTGTTGGTGGGACTGATTTTAGTTCTGATTCTTCTGCTGATGGAAAAGACAGTTATGATTTTTCTGTCTTTGATGATGAAAAAGATAAGGACAGAGAATATAGCGGATGTGAAGAAAATTCAAAAAAAACAAAAAGGGCGGCGGTTATTTGCGTAATCTGTGCAGTTATCTGCATTGTAATGACTTTGCTTTTCCTGTTTGTGATTCCGACAAAATTGAATCTTGCAAAGGCAAAATCAGGAGAAAAAGCTTTGCCTGTTTCTGAATCTCCAGCTCTTGTCATTAAACCTGAAGAAACTGAAGAAAAACCAGTTGAAAAAGAAATTCCTGCGCCTGTAGAAAAACTGGTGATTGTTCCTGCAAAAGAAAATCAGATTGTGGTCGCCCCTGTTGAACAGATTGTTCCGACTGTTCCTGTTGCAAAAACTTCTGTAAAAAAAGAAAACATTCAGTATAAAATCCGTTGGGGCGACACTTTGTGGGATATTTCTGATGCATATTACAGAACTCCATGGAAATATAGCAAAATTGCCAACTATAACAGAATTAGGAATCCAGATTATATTATTTCTGGAACGACAATCATCATCCCTGCTGAATGAAAATTTTACACTATCTTGGAATAGATTTTGATGCAATGGATTTTTTCTGGCGAATTTGCAGGAAAATAAAGGTTTTATTTGTAATTCTCGTTATTTTTCCTCTTTTTTCGTGTTCTTCGGAAAATGTTTCCCTGCAAAAGAAATATGGAAACGATGCGTTTTATTTTCTGGGCTTGCAAAATCTTGAAAATGGAAATAAGAAAGAAGCTTTGAGGTTTTTTAGCAAGGGAGTCAGGCAGGGAGGTTTGTATACTGCCAGACTGAGTGCTGAAGAGCTTACAAAAATTGGAACTGTACAGGAAAAACTTGCTGCCTGTGAAAATCTTGTGGATAAGTATGATGATGAAAAAGCTCTTTTGCTTTATGCCAAAAACATGAGCGAACAGAAAGAATTTTCTTATATCATTCAAAAGACAGAAAATGTTGATTTGGAAAAATCTTCAAATTCTCTGGTTGCTTTAAGGCTGTACGCCATGGCAGCAAGGCAGGATTCAAGGCTTGAGGAAAGCATTTACAGGTGGTACATTTCCAGGAATTTTTCTCAGGATCATCTGGATTTTTTTAGAAAAGGTCAGGGCTCGATTACAGATTCTGATATTGAAGAAATAATAAAATTCCGGGTGATGGTGTTTTTGAGGAATTATAAAGAAGCTTACAGTCTGCTTGAAAAAATTCTTTTGATTATTCAGAAAAATGAAAAGTTATTGCTGGAAAAGATGCTGATTTCAGATTTTGGAAAAGTATGCCTTTTTGGAAGCCAGAATTGGCTGGAAAATGCAGCTTTTTTTGAAAAACTTGCCCGGCAAATGAAAGATGCAGGAAATTCTGAGTGTGAATATTATGCCTGTTTTTATGCAGGTCGGCTGTATGATAAGACTGGGGGTTTTTATACCCGGTCTGCAGTAAACTTTGAAAGGGCAATGGAATGTTCTGCTTCTGATTTTCAGTTTGATAATGCTTTATGGTATCTGCTCAATTTGAATCTTGGAATTTCTACAGACAGGGCGATAAAGGTTTTGGAAAAATACAGCGGTCAGTGGCATGACTGTGAATATTTTTCTGATTTTTTGGATACGATGTCAGTACTTTTGTTTTCTGCGCATAAATGGAATGATTTTTACCGGGTTTTCAAAATAATTGAAGATTTTGCGGAAAACAGGATTTGTGCAAAATATGCGTATTTGAGTGCAAGGTTGATGGAAGAAGGTCTTGCAGAAAATTCTACAGAAGAAATAAAACAGTTGTTTTTAAAGACTGTTGATTTTAATGACAGTTATTACAAAATTCTTGCAATGCGGGCATTGAAGCTGCCTTCTCAGGATGTTGCGCAGAAAATGCTTTTTACAAAGCCCAAGAAAAAATTCGTCAGGGATGAAGAAGCTGAAAAAATTCTGCGTGGGTTTGCTGATTTTGGTTTTCCGCAGCGGATGTATGGGTTTTGGGAAGTTTTATATGCTGAAAAGATTCCTCTGAGTCAGGAGATTTTAAAAGATACAGCTTATTTTATGGCAAAATGCCCTGAGCAGATTGAAAATAATATGTATAAAAGCATAAGGATTGCTTCAATTGCTGCAAATGAAAGTGAAAAGCCGGTTTCAGTTGAGCTTTTGAAGCTTGCCTATCCGCAGAATTATTATAATTTAGTTGCACAGGCAAGTGCAGAGTTTGGGCTTGAAGAAAAAATCATGTACGCACTTATTCGAAGCGAAAGTTTTTTTAATCCAGAGATAAAAAGCTTAGCTGGTGCTGTAGGTTTGACACAACTTATGAACGCTACGGCTGGTGATGTTGCCAAAAAACTTAAGGTTAAGGAATTTGATTTGGCTGATCCTGCGGTAAATATTCGGTTTGGAGCATATTATTTAAGCAGTCTTATTCAGCGCTTGGACGATAATTCTCTTGCGGCAGCGTTTGCCTATAATGGAGGCATTACGAGAGTCCGCAGGTGGATTTCAAATTCCTGCAAGGAACTTGGATTTGCAAAGAATGAGCTGCCTATGGATTTATTTTTGGAAACAGTGCCATTTGAAGAAACCCGTGAATATGGGCGTAAAATTGTTTCGGCTTCTGCAATGTACGGATGGCTTTATTATGATATTTCACCTGTGGAAACTGCACAGAAATTGTTGAAAAATTGATGAGGATAAAAAGCTGTTTGGTTTTTATTTAAAAATCTAGCCGAAAAGCTTTTTTTTATGTATGTTTTAACAGTTGGTTTTTAGTTTTTTTGTAAGATTTCCTGCGGCAAGGATTGAAGTACCTGCGTAGCAGTCCCGAGCGTAGCGAGTGGATGAGCCGCTTTAAGACGGCGAAGTACGGAAAGCCTGTTTTTTGCGGTTAACCGCAAAAAGCCGCCCGAAAAGAAAATTAAAATAATATTTGATTTTTATGGGAGAATATGATGGAAGAGCAGAATAAAGGTTCTCTTGAGGACAGAATTAAGGAAGCTTTGGAGAAATTCCGGCCTTATTTGCAGTCTGAAGGCGGAGATATGGAATTTTTGGGCGTTGATGCTGAAAATAAGGTTCATGTTAAGCTTGTTGGTGCATGCGGAAGCTGTCCAATGGCAACGATGACTTTGAAGATGGGAATTGAGGAGTATCTGAAAGATGCTGTCCCTGAAGTTACAGAAGTAGTACAGGATGCATAAATGAAAATTTCACAGAACACAGTTGTAAGTATTGATTACACAGTAAAAGACAGTGCCGGAAATGTAATAGATTCGTCTAGTGGTGGACTTCCTTTGGAATATATTCATGGAACTGGCCGGCTTATTACGGGGCTTGAAAAGGAACTTGAAGGAAAGAGTGAAGGAGATGCTTTTTCAGTAGAAATTGCTCCCAAAGATGCTTATGGAGAGTATGATGAATCTCTTTTGATAGAAGTTCCGCGTTCGAATTTTGATACTGATGCAGAAATTAAGGTTGGCATGAAGTTTCATGCAACTTCACCAGGTGGCCCTGCAATTGTAAAGGTAACAAAGGTTACTGATGAAACTGTCACTGTTGATGCAAATCACGAATTGGCTGGAAAAACTTTGTTTTTTGACGTAAAGGTTGTAAGTGTTCGGGAAGCAACAGAAGATGAATTGAATCCTCCTTCTGGATGTGGCGGCGGCTGTGGTGGTTGTGGCAGCGGTGGCTGCGGAGGCGGCTGTTCAGGTGGCTGCGGAGGTTGCGGCGAGTAGCTGAAGAATGTGCTGTGTGTTTTCTGTTATGGGAACGGCAGCAACGTTTGCAACTATGTCAGCAATTTTTTTGTATTGTTTGCAACGCTGTTTATAAAATTCATGAAAAATAGTCCGTACATCCTGCAGGGTGTGCGGATTTTTTTTTGCTATATATGCAGGAATGTTTGTCAGATTGCCATTTTCAAAAACTGCTTCCCTCACAATTCTGTCTGCTGCGGTTTTTTCTTCTGCTTCCAGAAAGATGATTGTGCCGCCGAGTTTTTTTAAGGTTTCAACGGCTTTTTGATTGTTGCAGATGCCGCCGCCTGTTGCAATTACGGCAGGGAGTTTTTTTTCTGCAAGAGTCTGGCAGGCCTGATATTCTGCATTCATGAAACCTTCCTGCCCTTGTTCCTGAAAAATCTGGCGGGGAGTTTTTCCTGTTGTCTGTTCAATCAGGTCATCTGTGTCGAAAAAAAGGCAGTTGAAATGTTTTGCGAGTGCTTTGCCTTGCGTAGATTTGCCGCAGTGTTTGATGCCTACGAGAATAATGGAATTCTGTAATGTTTTGGGCATTTTATTTTCTGTCATTTTTTCTGCCTGCCTTTTTAACTGTTTTAAGGAGTTCTGGAATTTCAGATGTTTTTTTTTACTGAAAAATCTGGAAATCTGCTCCGTGTGTTTTAAAAAGTTCGTAAAAACCTGGGAATGAAACGTCTGCACATTCTGCGTCTGAAATTTTCATTTGACCCTGACAGAACATGCCGCATACGGCCATGGCCATGGCGATTCTGTGGTCTTTGCGAGAGTCGATTTCTGCTCCATGGATTGGATTGCCCCCAAAAATGGTCATGGAGTCTGGGCTACATTCTATTTTGGCACCACATTTTGTCAGTTCCTCTGTCATTACGGAAACACGGTCGCTTTCTTTTTGGCGGATGTGTGCAAGTGTTGTAAAAGTGGTTTTTCCGCTGGAATAGCAGGCTGCAATACAAAGTGCCGGGAGTGCGTCTGGAATATCATTCATGTCGATTGTAATGTCGTTTAAAAGCGGTTTCCCGCCGCAAACTTTTACAGTTCCGTTTTGTGTGTCTTTTTCAATGCAGGCACCCATTTTTATGAGAATATCAATAATTTGTTTGTCGGCCTGTGGGTCTGAAAAATTGAGGCCTGTTATGGTTACATTGCTTTGTGTACATACTGCGGCAACAAGTGGAAATGCAACGCCTGACCAGTCGCTTGAAACTGTAACTTCTGCAGCCTTGTATTTCTGGCCTCCAGAAACTTTATAATGCTTGAAATCTGAAGATGCCTGAGCTTCAACTCCGAATTTCTTCATCCATTCAATTGTCATCTGGATGTAAGAAGTTTCCTTGGGATTTTCAACTTCTATTGAAATATTCTGCTCTGCAGGGATAAGAGCACCTGGCACAAGGATTGCTGAAACATGCTGGGAGTTCATACCAGGTAAATGGCAAATGCCGCCGTGAAGTTTTCCACCGACAACAATTGGAGGACAGTCACTGTCTGGACGCGTTATAAAGCAGTTTGCACCTAATTCTGAGAAAGCATTTATGGCAGGTCTTACGGGGCGGCTGCATATTTGTTCATCGCCTGTTATTACTGCAAAACCGTCAATCAGAGTACAAAGACCTGTAACAAAACTTGTTGTTGTTCCTGAATTTCCTGTATCAATTACAGAGGCGGGAGCTTTTAATATTCCGTTTAATCCTGAAATATGCCATTTATTGTCTGTTTTTTGTATTTTTGCTCCAAGAGAAACAGCTGCATTGAAGGCACTCAAGCCGTCACTGCTTGGCAAAGGATTGTTTATGGTTGAATTTCCATCTGCGAGGAGAGCCATGAAAACTGCCCTGATTGTCTGGCTTTTTGAGCCTGGAACTAGAATACTGCCATTTAATGAGCTCTTTTTTGAAATTACATACATGGAAACAGGATAGAGCATATATGTGTTTTTTTCAATTGCCAAAGATTTTTTGTTAGAGTATTCTTTGTTTATGAGTTTCTTGATACCGCTTTTTCTCTGTTTCAGCTGGTTTTTGATTTTTTCTGTCATTTTTGTTTTGACAGTGCCTGGCATGAAGATACGCTATGAATTGTGGGCTGGATTTTTGGGGCTTGCGGCGGTTATGCCTGTTGCTTTTGCAGAATATTTTGCTTTAGATCTGCCTTTTTTTAAGATTACAGGTTTTGCTTCTATTTTGACAACGGCTTTTGTTTTTTATGGACTTATAGAAGAATTTTTCAAGCTTGTTTTTATGATGCTGATTCCTGCTAAAAACTTGAGGCTTTCAGTTTTTTTTGCACTATGTCTTGTGTGCGGTTTTGCTTTTGGCGGTTTTGAAACAGTAATTTACCTGCTGACTTTTTTGCAGAAAAACAGGGGCGCAGGAATTAATGGAATTTTTGCGTTTGTTTTACTGCGTCTTGTAACTTCTGTTCCAATTCATGTTTTTTGTGCAGGTTTGTCAGGCTTGTGTATCTGGACTTTTAAGGCTGCAAAATGCCGTCGTAACGTTATGCCGTTTTTTCTGGCGATATGCATGCATGGGCTATATGATTTTTTTGCAAAGTATCCTTCACCTTTTTATTATTTTATAATTCCTGTAATTCTTTTTGCTGCAATAAATTGCAGGGTTTATTACATGGAATTTTCGGGGAAAGGCGAAAAAGTGAATGGTTCTGAAAAAAAAGTTACAGATGTCTCTGAAAAACCTCTGTAAAGTCTTGACACTAAAATGAAATTATAATATCATGTTCCAACAATACGACGCTGGGTAGAGCAGTTGGCAGCTCGTCGGGCTCATAACCCGGAGGCCGCAGGTTCGAGTCCTGCCCCAGCTATAACAGACCACTCAGAAATGAGTGGTTTTTTGTTTTTAACTGAAGAATACTGAACTTCGATAGACAAATAAGACCAAAGATAGTGGCATTCTGCCCTTGGTTACCTACAATATAATACTAGATTTTAAAATTGGCAATTCAATTAAATTCATCTGAATTCACTGAAATTCAACTTTTACTTAAACTCCTTACTTTAAGTTCGTGGACCGCAGGGGTTTGACCTACGGATTTTTCATAAATTGAAAGTAAGACTTCTGGCAATGTTATGGTAATGTTCCGTCAATGTTGGGCAATGTATTGGCAATGTTCGGCAATGTTTGTTATAATACATATAG
>JAEDIW010000091.1 GCA_016296655.1 Treponema sp.
TAAAATTTTAAAGATTTACGCTTTTTTTGTAAATTCTCAATGAAACTCGAAATTCGGACTAATAATAAAATTTTCATAGTTCATGGACATGATGATGCTTTAATTCAAGAAGTTGAAAAGTTTATTAGAAAGATTGGTCTTGAACCAATTATATTACATGAACAAGCAAACAAAGGTTAAACGATAATTGAAAAAAATGAGGAATATTCGGATGTTTCATTTGCAATTGTTTTGTACACACCTTGTGATGAAGGAAAAGATAAAAATGCAAGTATGTTACAAGCAAGAGCAAGACAAAATGTAGTTTTTGAACATGGTTATTTTATGGCAAAATAAGGAAGAAAAAATACTGTTGCACTTTATAAAGATGATGTTGAATTACCAGGTGATCTATCAGGAATTATATATGAAAAATATCAAACTAATTCTACTAATTGGAAATTAAATATAGTAAAAGAATTTGCTCTTTAAAAGAACAAAAGCCAGATTTATGAGATCTTTTTCTCAAAAATCTGGCTTTTTATTTCAGACCTTAAAATTGGAGACCTTTTTCAGTGGTCTCGGCTTTAAGAAAGGAACTTTTGTTTGGCGTTACGGGGCTTTTTTCTTAAATCTAAAAAGAGCTGCTATGTGTGCGGAGTTTGTGTGCTGTGCTGAAAGTTGAAAATGTGTTATTATTTTTTTATGGCAACTTCAAAAGAATACATTGACTTCCTTCTTGACCAGCTTTCTTTACTTGAAGGAATTACCTTTCGCAAGATGATGGGCGAATACATCATTTATTTTGACGGAAAAATTGCAGCCTATGTGTGTGATAACCGCCTGCTTGTAAAAATTACCCCAACGGCACAGAAAATGCTTCCTGCAGCTCCTGCCCAGCCACCATATTCTGGTGCAAAAGATATGCTCCTTGTAGAAAATGTTGATGACAAAAATTTTCTTGCTGATTTGTTTAGAGCCATTGAGCCTGAGATGACAGTTCCGAAAAAGAAAAAACAAGGTAAGTGAAAGTTTTTGTGATGGAGTGTACTAAAATATTTCCATCAGGCTATTCTGTGCGAAAGCAAAGGCGAACGCAAGAGTATGCTTGAATTTCCGAATGTAACAGATTATCCTTTTTTTATGAAAACAAAAAACACAATAATTCTGTCAGTTTTTGCCATCATCTGTGCTGCTTCACTTACAGCAGGTTCTGTTTCTGATAAAAAATCAGAATTTGCAAAAGAAAGTGGCTTTTATATGGAAGAAATCAGCAAAAAAAGTGAAATTTATAAGCGAATAAATGGGAAATCATACAAGGATGACTGTACTGTTCCTTTAAGTCATCTTCGCTATATTCATACTCTATGCAAAGCTTTGGACGGTTCAACCCACGAAGGTGAAATGGTCTGCAACAAACACATCGCAGAGGCTCTTCTGGAAATTTTCCAAACACTGTACGAAGCTGATTATCCGATTGAGCGGATGATTTTGATTGACGAATACGATGCCGATGATGAAAAATCAATGGAGGACAACAATTCTTCCTGCTTTAATTTCAGGTTCATTTCACATACAAAACGGATTTCAAAACACGGACTTGGACTTGCTGTCGATATAAATCCTCTTTACAATCCGTACATCAAAGAAGTAGACGGCAAAACGATTATCGAACCAATAACTGCAGGTACTTACACAGACAGAAATGCAGATTTCAACTACAAAATCGACGAAAATGACCTGGCATACAAACTGTTTACCAAGCATGGATTTGAATGGGGCGGAAACTGGCAGAAACTGAAAGATTATCAGCATTTTGAAATTCCTACTTATGTTATAGAAAAACTTTACAGGTAAAAGTAGCTCGAAAATCCCCCGAAAATCCAACTTTTTTCAAAATAATCCAACTGGTAAAAATGGCGCTTGCTTAATACTCTTATAGCCGATGATAGAATTCTGTTTCAAGGAGTGTTTATGATTTTTAGTTTTGTTTTTTCATTTATTTTAATTTTGCTGATTACTTTTCTGGCGGTTGGTGTAAGCGGCGGTTCTTTGCTTTATATTTTGGATTTGCCTTCGTTTGCCGGCGTCTTGTTGATTTTTGCAATTTCCATAATTTTAAGCGGCTACGGAAAAGTTTTTTGCAGCATTTTTTCTTCGCACAAAAAGTTTGCAGCTTTTGATTTTCAGCAATTAAAAAAAGCAGATGAAGCGCTGGATTTTTCTATTAAACTGCTTTTTTATTCTGCCATTTTGGTTCCAGTTCTCATTTTGATTTACACTTTATCCAACGCATCAAAATCGGAATATTTTTTTTCTCACCTTGGTCTGAATTGTGCGGTTTTGCTTTTGAGCCTTTTGTATTTATCTCTGCTCGAAATGATTTTGATTACGGCAAAAGCAAAAATCCGCAAAAGTTCTGTTTTGTTCATGGCAGAAGATTTTCAGCAAAATGACTCAAAACAAGACTCAAAACAAAAAGCAGACGTAAAATCAGTTTTCAAAAACATAACTGGCTTTGTTTTGCTGGCGGCAGTTTTCACCGCTTATGGATTTTTTTCGGGAGTTTATTCGTGGGGTTCTGGCAACGTAATTTTTGCAATAATTGATTTACCTTCCATAATGATTCAGATTTTCTTTGTTTTGCCTTTGATTGCAATTTCAGGGAATTTTTCGATTTTGTTCAAAGGGCTTAAATCTGCTTTTTGCGGCATTAAAATTGATTTAAAATCGAAAAATCTTTTTCAAAATGCTTTAAAATCGGCAATGTCATTGAACTGGTGCAGCTGTTTTGCTACAGTGATTTGCAGTGCTGTCTGCATCCTTGGCGATTTGAGCGATTTTTCCAAACTTTCTGCAAATCTTGCAGTTGGATTCATTCCATTTTTTTATGTGGCCTGCGTAAATCTTGTGCTGCTTTTTGCTGAAATAAAGGTTTGCAAGGCTGCTTTGTGAGTCTGGCGTAAGTTTCATGGAAAATATGATTTTTGATTTTGTAGCAGTTGCAGTTACAGGTGTGATTTTAACATTTATAACTGCACGAAAAAAAGATTTTTTCTCAAAAATGATGCAGAATTCTGTTACGGCAGGACTTTTACTCACCGTCATTAAACTTCTGATTTTTATTGGCCGGCTGGAATATTTTTCCAAAGGCGGACATTTTTCGCAAATTCCAGATTTCCAGAAAGATTTACAAAATGATTTTCAGAATTTTAATCTTAAGCTGCCGGTTCTCGTCATCATACAATTCCGCCCGCTTTTAACAGGATTTTTCTTTGGAATTATTTCTTCTATTATAGATGCCATAAATACAGTAAGAAACGATTCCTCGCAAAGCAATCAGGCTCAACTTTCTTCCATTAAAAAGCAAATTGATTTCAGCGTACTTTCCAGACGTGAAATTGAAGTTGCACGGCTGGCAGCAAAAGGATGCACAAACGCACAGATTGCCGACGAACTTTTTATCAGCATAGAAACTGTAAAAAGCCACATGAATTCAATTTTTGAAAAACTCAGCATTTCTTCCAGAAAAGAACTTGTGCTGTGGGGGAACACAAATTCGTAAATCAACATTTTTGCCCGCAGAGGCTTTTCACATTGATATGAGTCCGAAATATTTCCCTGCAATCTGAAATTTTTCAGGCAAGGGCTTTTTTAGCTGCCATTGTTTTATTTGCAAAAAGCACAGTACATAGTGGCTAACCATGAATGTCTGCTAAATATAAAACATATAGGCATTATTTTCCCTGGTCGTTTCAACTATTTTGTCTAGTGTAACAGAATCTACATAATCATTTAAGGCTTTTTCAAATCCTGACCAGAAAGATTCATTTCCGCAGGTTTTAAAGGCCTTACCGGCTGACGAACCTCTAGGCGCAAGATCACCTTCCATTGCCCTCAGAATTTCACCGACAGTATATTCAGAAACAGGTTTAGTGAGCCTGTAGCCGCCATTATTTCCGCGCAAACCTTCCACAAGACCTGCTTTTCCAAGCTGAATTAGTATCTGTTCAAGATATTTTACCGAAAGATTTTGTCTGTGAGAAATTTTTTTCATGGGAACGTATGAATTACCATCCTGTTCTGCAAGAACTTCCATGGTCATTAAAGCGTATTGCCCTCTTGTGCTGATTTTAAGCATGTTTACCTCTCAGCCTTTCCCAAGTAATCCAGCGTATACTGAACTGCAAGTGATGCTGCAACTGCCAGTGCATTTTTTGCCAGATCAAAATGTTCGTTATGATGAGCAACGCTTGTGCTTGGGCTGTCTGCAGAACCCACATGAACATAAGTTCCCAAAGCTTTCCTCGAATAGTCGGCAAAATTGTCTGAGCCAAAACGTTTGCTTATATCTGTAAGCACATTTTCTGCACCTGCAATTTTCTTTGCAGACTCAATAACTTCGCCAGCGGTTTCTGCAGGATTGATGCAGGAGTCGCAGATGTCTTCTATGTCAACCTCAGCCGAACCTCCGAATTCCCAGGCAGTTTCTGAAGCAATTTTTATGACAGAATCAGCAAGCTTTTTGCGGCTTTCAGCAGAAAATGCCCTTATTGTTCCTTCAATTTCTGCCTCTCCAGCAATAATATTGTAGGTTGAACCTGCATGTACGCTGCCAATGCCAAGAATGGCTCCTTCAACAGGAGAAATAATTTTGCTTACAACCATGTGCAATTTGGAAATAATCAGGCTTGCTATAAAAACCGAATCAACCCCATTTTGCGGAGTTGTAATGTGAGCGGCTTTTCCATGAATTTTTATGCGGAATCGGTCACAGCTAGCCATATCTGCACCAATTTTTATACCGATTTTTCCGACTTCCATCCCAGAAGCAAAATGAATTCCAAAAGTTCTGTCTACATTGTCCAAAATCCCGGCTGCTATAATATCACGTGCGCCTTTACCAATTTCTTCGGCTGCCTGGAAAGCCAGAATAACTTTTCCAGAAAAATCATCTTTATGCTTTAATATTAATTTTGCGGCCCCCAGTAAATATGCAGCGTGTCCGTCGTGACCACAAGCATGCATGATTCCATCATTTTGACTTTTATATGGAACTTCATTTTTTTCCTGAATTGGCAGTGCATCTATATCTGCACGAATAAAAAGGGTACGGCCTGGACGACCAGAATCAATCTCTGCAATTACATTTGTGCCTGCAACTCTGTTACTTTTTATTCCAAGTTTGTTCAATTCTTCTTCAATATGCAGGCATGTGTTAAATTCTTGCAAGCCAAGTTCTGGGTGAGAATGGAAATAATTCCTTTGTTTCCAAAGATAATCAAGGATATTTTCTGATTCACTAACAATACTCATATTCAATCTCCCATAAAAATTAGAATAAAAGCTCTGACGATGTTTCAGGCAGAGTTTTTATTATTGAGGGGG
>JAEDIW010000038.1 GCA_016296655.1 Treponema sp.
GCAAAATAAAAGAGCAGATTTTCTCGTTAACAACGGGAATTTTTTCCCTAACTTTTCCAATTAAATATGATAGAATCAGTTCAATGAAAAAAAATCTTTTTCTTTCTATCAGAATTGAACACATCTTATTTACGCTTGCTCTAATTTCCTTCAGTTCAACAATCTTTTTCAAATATAGAGAATCTTCTAAATTTCAGGCCTTACTTGAAAAACTAGAATATACAAAACAAAATACTGCAGAAATAATTACATGGGACGAAAATACTAAAAATTCTTTTTTTTCGGATTTAAGAATTACCTTCGAACCTTTTACTTTTTACAATGAAGAAGTTGATAACAGCCTGTCAGAGTTTATTCATCTATACAGTTGTCTAGACGGTAGGGGAAATCAAGATATTTCCGAAACCTATATCCAGCTATACAAACTTTTATATCAGCAACAGCAACAACTAAATTTTGGTTATGTATGGTTACTTATTATTTCGTTTTTTATATCTATTGTCTCCCTATTTTCAATTTTTGAAAAAGAACGAAACAAGAAAAATGAATTCAGAATCCTTTCTATTGTAAATGAAAATCAACTTAAACTTTCGCGGGAAATTCATGATGGAATTGCTCAAGATTTAGCAGCATTAAAAATCAGTATTCAGAATAAGGATGAAGAAAAAACTACATATTTTGCAGATCAGGCTTTTAGCGAAGTACGCTTTCTTTTGGAAAACACTCACCTGGAGATAGATGAAGATTTTGTGACTAACATAAAAAATATTCTATTGAACTTTGAAGTCCATTTTGGGATCCATACCGAACTATTGTTGGCATCGGAACACATCAAACTTTTATCAACCAATCATAAATTTCAGATAATAAGAATTTTGAACGAAGCTTTAAGCAATGTGGCTCGCCATTCTGAAGCAGAAAACGTAATTATCCGCATAACCGATACCATGAAAGGACTTCATTTTATAATTTCGGATGATGGAATTGGAGATAAATCCATGATGAAAGATAAAAAACAGAATCATCATTATGGAATTGAAAATATAAAAAGCCGCGTTGCAGAAATGAATGGAACCGTAACCTTTGATTCTAACGGAGGAACAACAATTGCCATCTCAATTGAAAATTTTATTTCTTGATGATCATGCAGGATTGCGAGACAGTTTAGGAGGTTTTCTTTCCAATAAAAATCCTAATCTGAAGTTTTTTTATGCAGGCAACAAGGAAGATGCACTAAAAGTCCTTTCAGAAAATCCTGATATAAAAAACGCCATAATCGATATTAATCTTAACGGCATAAATGGCCTGGATTTAATTCCTGCATTTAGAAATCAGACTTCAGATTTAAATGTGATTGTTTATTCCATGTATAATGATGTTTTGCATGTAGAACAAGCATTAAAAAAGAATATTCAGGGATTTATTTCTAAAGATGCCTCTTTGAACGAGGTAGAAAAAGCTATTCAAGTTGTTTCAACGGGAAACATTTATTACAACAAAACTACTCGAGAAATTATGGCTAGTATGTTTAATACTGAAAAGTCTGAAAACAATCAAAATGAATCTAGTTATTCTTCTACCTTTTATAATTATCGAACACTTAGGCAGAAAGAAAAAATTCTATTTGAACTTCTGGCACAGCAAAAAGAGGTTTCCGAAATTGCAAAGATTTTGGGAAAAGCGGAAAAAACTATAAATAATCAGACTTCAATTATTTACCAGAAACTGAATATTCATAACAGACTGGAACTTTTAAAAATTGCAAAAATTTTGGGAGTAATAATTTAACCTATGAAAAATTTGATTATTAAAGAAAATTCTTTTCCCTTTGTAATTTTTTATACACTTTTTGCAATTGGCATTAATTACTGTGGTTCTATTTTAGCGGAAACAATAGTTTTTCCATTATACCTGGATTCTGTACTTAGTATTTCTGTGGTAGCACTTTGTGGATATATTCCAGGAGTAATCTGTGCCCTAGGTTCAAATGTTTTACTTTCAATTTTTACACAATCTACATATCTATTTTCTATTTGCCATGTTATGACTGTTACTTTTGCCTGGTTGGTTTTCAATTTTCATAACAAAAAAACAGATAAATCATACACATTAGATTGTTTTTTGTGGGCTGGTTTTTGGGCTGCTATAAGCAACGGAATTGTAGGCAACATGATTGCTGACTTAGTTTTCGCAGGTAATACAGGTCGACCTTCCGCAAATATTGTTATACAGGGAATTTACGGAGCAGTTCCAAATCTTACCTTCGCAAATAACTTTGGCGGAATGCTGGAAAACATTGCAGATAAAACTCTAAGTGCCTGCTTAAGTTATGGATTATATAAACTTGTCTTATACATTAGAAAAAGGAAATCATCATAGAAGTTGAAGTCTTTAATTACTTTTAGGACAGCCCCTTGAAAAGTTCTGTTTAATCAGTGTAAAAGTTCAAATGGGGCATTAAAACCCGTTAACATAAGGTTTGCTGATTTTTGAGAAAAAATTAGAATTTTCTGTTTAACGTGCAACGGACTATATCACAATTACAGTGAGCCTTTTGTAGAAAGAACCCCTTCAATGCGCTCGTCAAATTGTGTTGCCATGTCCAGAGCTTTTGCAAAAGCTTTAAAGCTTGCTTCTGCAATGTGATGCGAATTTTCTCCGGCAATCTGCCTCAAGTGCAGGTTCATCATGGCGGAATAGGAAATTGCATAGAAAAATTCATGAATCAGCTCTGTGTCAAAATTTCCTATTTTTTGAACTGGATAATTTTCTGCAAATCCAAGGTATGGCCGGCCACAAAGATCAACTGCGCACATAACCAAGGTTTCATCCATTGGCAGAAGAAAATTTCCATAGCGTTTTATGCCTTTTTTGTTTCCTGCGGCTTGTTTTATTGCTTCTCCCAGAACGATTCCGCAGTCTTCAACTGTATGATGGTCGTCAACATGCAGATCGCCTTTGCAGGTAAGTTCTACATCAAAAAGACCATGTCGGGCAAAGCCGTCTATCATGTGGTCAAAAAAGCCAATGCCGGTATTTGTTTTACATTTTCCAGAACCGTCAAGATTTAATGTCAGAGAAATGTCCGTTTCTTTTGTTACGCGATGAATTGATGCAATACGTTTTTCCATAAAAATTCCATACGTTGCTTTATTTTCAGAAAGGGGCAGAAAAGCAGTCTTTCCAAACCCCTTTTTACTATAAAGCAAAAAATCCAAAAAACCAAGCCAGCGGGCAGGTGTATTTTTAATTAATCAGGCAGAATATTAAAAACATTTTTATATTCTGCCATGAAAAATTCAGTCAAGATTGTAATATTCTCCATATTTTATGGTTGTTACATCTTTGAATCCAGCGTCCCACAAGTGCTGCGTAAAGCCGTTCAAGGCATCCTGTTCGCCATGTACAAGGAAAATCTGCTTTAGCCGGGTGGTGTCAATTTTACCAAGCCAGTTTATCATTTCCTGATAGTCTGCATGTGCGCTGAATGCGTCAATTTGTTCAACTTTTGCATTTACTTTGTACCAGTCGTTGAAAATTTTAACTTCTTTTTCTCCATCACGGATTCTTCGTCCGAGAGTGTTTTCTGCCATATAACCGACAATAAGAATTGTATTTTTTTTGTCGCTGATGTTGTTTGCCAGATGATGAAGAATTCGTCCTGCTTCACACATTCCATCTGCACTGATAATAATCATAGGTCCGTCTTTTTCGTTCAGGGATTTTGATTCTTCTACGCTTGTAACGTATGTCAAAGCTCCAAAACCGAATGGATTTTTATGATGTTTAAGGAAAGCTTCTTTTGTTTCTTCATCGTAACATTCTGGATGCAGCCCAAAAATGCCTGTAGCACTTACAGCCATCGGAGAATCCATGTAAATCGGAATTTCTGGGATTTTTTTCATGTCTACAAGAAGGTGCAGATAATAAATCAGTTCCTGAGCCCGTTCTATTGCAAATGAAGGAATGATTATTTTGCCGTTTTTTGAAACAGCTTCGTTTACAACACGTTCAAGTTCTGTCATTGCAAATGTGGAATCTTCATGCAGCCGGTTGCCGTACGTACTTTCCAAGACGATATAATCAGGTGCAGGAATGTTTTCTGCGGGGCTTCGAATAATTGGCTTTTGAGGACGGCCTATATCGCCTGTAAACAGAATTCTGGTTTCATTGCCATCACTAGGATTTGCAGCTGAAGGGGCATTTAAGAATCCATGCCGGCCTTTTACTGTGAGGCAGACAAACGAAGAGCCCAGAATATGTCCTGCATCAAAGAATTCAAGCTGAACTGACGGAGAAATGTACATTTTTCTATTGTATGAAACTGTTACAATCTGGTTTGCAGCTTTTGTACAATCCTGTTCGTCAAAGATTGGAGTCCAGTTAAATTTTTCGCCCCGCCGTTTTGCCTTTTTTGCAAGGAATTCTGCATCACGAGCCTGAATTCGTGCACTGTCCATCATTACAAGGTTTGCAAGATCCCTGGTTGCAGGAGTTGCATAAATATTTCCGTTAAAGCCTTTTTTGGTCAGAATCGGTAAAAGCCCGCAGTGGTCAAAATGGGCATGTGTCAAAATTACAGCTTCCAGTTTATCCACAGGAAAGGTAAAGTTTCTGTTTTTTTCATCTGAAACAGACCGTTTGCCTTGAAAAGCTCCGCAGTCAATCATATATGAGCGACCGTCAATTTCTACAACATGCTTAGAGCCTGTAACTTCTTCTGCAGCACCTAAAGAATAAACTGAAATTCCCATAAAGCCTCCTTCCTGCCTGAGTTGTGATTTTTACAGGCAAACCGTTGTCTATATTTTATCCCCCAAAATGCCAATGCACAAGCTAAAACTTGTTCTTGACTTCAGAAGTTCTGTTGCGTTCATCTTTTCTTAAAAAATACAGCTGAAAACAAATTTTGATTTTTTCAATGTAAAGCATAAACCAGCTTAAAATCAGCAAAAATGCGATATTTACAGATTTTAGAGATTTAAGGTATACTTTTGAAAGTTGATTTATGCAGATGAAGGTTACCTTAAAAAACTTCAATTTTTTTTGCTGGATGCAGTAAGATAAAATTTTATTTCAATACTGTATCATAGTAATAGGTTTGAAAGTTTGCATTAAATCATGTTGATTTTTTTGCAATTTTTTTTGCAGTCAGGGGTCGTTTTGTTTTTCAGAGAATTTAGTGAATCGCCAGAAAAACTTATAAAAAATGGCAGACCGCTTTTTGGCACTTATTCAGGTAATATTTCAAAACTGGATATAAAAGGTGTAAAAAAACCTTTTGGAATAATTCCTGTTCCTCCAGTTTTTACAAATATTGCTATCAGAAGTCATCTTATTCTTTCGTTTAATGCAGGTGACTATATAGGACAGGTTTGTTTTTTTGATGCAAAGCTTTTTGGTTATGCTGAATTGGTTTATTGGAATAAAAATACAAATCTTAAATATGCCTATAATACTTTTACAGGGCCTAGAAAAAGACTTGTGCCAAAAAATCTGCAGCGGGGTATTGCCGTAAGTTTTAAAAAGGCCAGATACCTCCGAATCAGCTGGGATAGGCAGAAAAATCGTTTTTCTCTTTTGGTTAATATGAAAGGAGATTCTTTGCGGCCTGATACAAGAGCCCATTTTTCATGTACAGCACAAGAAATGACAGATTTGGTTACTGTTATGCCAGCTCCGACTTTGCGGCGGTGTTCTGCAACGTTGGTAAGTTTTTTTCCATTGAGAGGGGCTCTTTCAACCGTAAAATCTTCTGAAATAAAGGCTATGGAACAGACAGACGGCATGGCTTTAATGACAATAAACCGAAGTTATTACAAACTCCATGCAAGATTCAACACATTGACTGCAACAGGTATGCATAATGGTAAAAAAATTGCACTTTTTCTGGCAACAAGTTCCATTGATTCAAAAGATACAAACAAATGTAATCCAAACACTTTGTTTTTGAACGGCGAAATGACACTTTTGCCACAGGTTTTTGTAACTCATCCGTTTGGAATGGATAAAACCTGGAACATTCAGGACACGGAAAATATGGTTGATCTGACTTTTTCGCCTGTTTCTGAAAATTTACGTAAAATGAACACTGTAATATTCCGAACAATTTATCATACGATATACGGAACTTTTGAAGGAACTTTGCTGACAAAAGACGGCGAAAGCATTTCTGTTAAAAACTTGTCTGGAATAATTCAGACTACAATGCTTCGCTTATAAAGCTACTGCTGGAATCTGTATTTTGGGAGGGCTGTTGAGGTAGGATTATGGCAAGAGATAAAAAATATTTTGAACCAGGTACGCTTGATCAAACCAGAAGAAATATTGGTGAGATAAACAAAGAAGAAGCGGCTCACATGATGAAAGTTCTGGGCGGAGAAGTTATTCAAGAGCGCTCAAAACATATTGCATCTCCTGCAGTAAAGCCTGTAAAAAAACAAATTCAAGGACCTGTTACTCCTATAAAGCAGATGACTGCAGCTGAAGCTGCTGCAAAGGCTTCCGTAGCACAAGCTGAACACCAGAACTTTTCTGCACAGAGGGTGTCTTTTGAAATAAAAAATATTTCTCCGTCTGACTGGGCTCTGCTTGACAAAACCATGATGTCTCCTGAATACAGGATGAAAACTGACTATGGTTTTTTCAACTTTGTTCGCTTTTTGCAGAAAAATGGGATGATGCGCTTGGACAGAACTTTTGTGCGGACAATACTTTCAAGGCATTTAAGTCATCTGGATGCATTCATAACTCTTTCAAAAACTCTTATAAGCCTGTCTCCAAATTCATTTAAAAGCAAGACAGAAAATTCTGACGATTTGAAATATCGTTTTTTGCGCAAGATTTCTTCATGGACCCTTACCGCTATTAACCGCAATTATGATGAATTTCGAGCACAGGGATTTCATCTGCAAATGGCAGATGCAGGTCCTTTTATCAAAAACTTGTACGGCATGCTTGTTCAGGTACTCTTTTTAGGAGACCGCCGGGTTATAGGACTTTTGAAGGAAATTTATGAAGAACTGCTGTCATATCCTGACATAAAGCGTTCCGCAATAGCTTCAACTGTAAAGGACATAGCTTCTGAGTGGAGCTACATTTACAATCAGATTATCAAAGGCATGTATCCTCTGCTTTATGCATTTATAGGCGGGCCTTTTGTCAGTTATGAACTTTTTTTCAGCCAGAAAGCAACAGAAATTTTGAAATTTACGGGAAAAGCCCGTTTTGATGTTCTTTTGCCAGTAATTGAAGTGCATGAAGATGCTGAAAATACCAAAAAAGATTTTGAAGAAGAAGCTCCAAAGGCACCTGAAAAAAAAGAAGAAAAATCACCAGAGGAAATTCAGGAAGAGAAACGAAAAAATGAACTTTTTAAAATGGGCATCAAAATTCTTGAAACTCTTTTTCCACAGGCAGGCTTTTCAAGACTGTCATCATATCCAGATCTTTATCCATATTTTCAGCCATTGTACGACTTTCCGGACGGATTTAATCTTCTGTCCCCAGAAAATCCTATGCAGGTAATTATTGTTCTGCTTAGAATTCTTGAAGATTTTTTTCACGGTTGCCGCAACATTCAGTTTACGCACGATGCTGATTCCAGTATTCGTCAGGATGAGGATACAATTTCTTCAGTTTTGGACGAATGGTCAGTCTATCAGGAAATTCTTTTCGACAAGTATTACGCACAGCCTCTAAAAGATTTTGTTTCTGAGCAATACACAAAGCGTGATTTTGTTTATTCTCACTATGGAAAAACACTGCAGAACAAGCTTTTTTGGATGATAAAATATTATTTTCTGCCGGCATATTCTTTTGACAAACTTGTTCTTGAACGCCCGGAATTCAACAATAATTACAAACCTCTTGCTTCAAGAATAAAATTTATTATCAATTATTTCAGTGAAATTGCCCGAGCCATTGATTCAAACAAAAACCATGTGAATTCTGCAGTTACAGGCATGAAAAACCCATGGGAACATTACAGTTTTGATATAAGCAATCCTGTTTCAAAACGCCTTGACGTTATGCTGTGTGCAAAACGTACAGATGACAAAGTTACTGCAACAAATGCTAACATTATAAAATATGCATTGTGCATAACAGCTGTGCTAGACTGGTGGGTAAATGACTATCAAAGTCCTGCATACAAAACGAATCCTTTCAATTTCTACAGAATTTCGCCTGAAGACGGAGGACCTGTTTTTACGGTTCCTCTCAGGACAGATCAGGATAAGCTATTTAAATTGAATTTAAAACGCATTGCAGAGCAGAAAAACGCAGCAAAGGCAAAAGGAAATTAACGAAATCTGAGAAAAATCAGTCAACGAAAAGAAACGTATTTGTCTAAAATGTATTGTCAGGGGCTGTCCAATTATTTCTGTCATGCTGAATCTAGTTCGGAATGACAAGATGAACTTTATTTTAGGGACAGCCCATTCTGACGGAATTTATGCAGAGAAACAGACCGTTTTCAATTTTCAGGCTGTGAATCCTTATGTGAATCAGTTTTTGACTCATCAGGTTTTTCTGCTGTATCTGTAATAGTTTCTGAAGTTTCTGCTGAAACAGAATCGTCATCTTTTACAGAATCAGGCTCAATTACGAGATCCCGGTTTTTTATAGAAACAAAGCCAAGAATGATTCCAAAAGCAATCAGCGAAAGTCCCAGAATTTTTACAAGAAGCAGACCGATTTTTCCTGGAATAGCAATCAAAAAAACTGCAAGTACAAAAGAAACCGCAATTTCACTTGCATAATGCTTTACAGGAATACCTTCCCCCTTCAATTTGATAATTGCATAAGTTTCAAAAACAGCCGAAGCCAGCAGATAAAAAGCCAGAACGTAGAGCATTACCGTCCAGAGTGTTGCAGCAAATGCCATTGGCAGAAAAATTGCCAGCAGACCGACAGCCACAGAAGACCATCCCCTAAGTTTTAAATCTCGTTTGTAGAACGGATTTTCAATGAAACCAGACATACATGAAAGATTAAAAGCTCCGTTTGCAAGCGAGGCCACTCCCAAAATGATTACAATCATTTTTACAAACTGTTCAGGAGAGGAAAATACCATCAAACCGATAACAGCCGACATTGCAGCTATAATAATAGAATAATTTTTCATAGGCATCTTCATTATACCACACCTGTTTTTACAAATAAACTTAATTATGCACCAAAAAATCAGGCGTTTTTGTCAAATTGTGTCATTTTTACACAGTTATCTTGTAGCAAAAAGCCCCAATGAATCTTTTTGAACATTCTTATTTTTATTTTGGGGCCATTTTTTGTTTTTTTTATCTAAAAAAAACAAAAAACCGGGCTTTTCGGGGTTTCAGCCTCCTCGCTTTGCTGCGGTGGCCGCCCTGCGCCCCTGCAATCCCTTGTCCTCTCTGAAAATTTCAACTTTTTTGCTAATTTTTGCTGTTTTTTTTGTAAAATTTAAAAAGTTGGCACGGTTTTTGCTATATATACTAGTGAAAGAAAACTTGATTATTACAAACCGCAAGGTTATGGAGGATTTTATGAACGAATTATCACTTTTTAATACTCTTTTCAATTCAGCTTTTGACGGCACCATGCCAGAATTTAACATTCATGCTTCACCAGCAATGCCCAAGGTTGATGTCATGGAAATGAAAGACAGCTATCTTTTGGAAATGGAATTGCCAGGTTTGACAGAAAAGGATGTAAACATTGAACTTGATCGCAATGTCCTTACTATTGCTTCTGTAAAAGCAGACAAAACAGAAAAGGCAGAAAATTCTGAAAAATCTGAGAAATCAAAATGGCTGCTTCGCGAACGCAGAAAAATGGAGTTTGCAAGACGTTTTACATTGCCAGAAGATGCAGATGTACAGGCAATTTCTGCTGTATTCAAAAATGGAATTCTGTCTGTAAACATTGCTCGTAAGGCAATTCCTGCACCAAAAAAGATTGAAATTGCCGTAGCATAATTTTAATTTTCAGGTTACCTCGAAAAATCCTCTGTCGCACATAGCGGCGGAGGATTTTTTTTTTCAGATGACAAATTGTGTTCAAGCGTATAAACTGATTCCATGACTGAAGAAATTGATGAACGTTGCACAAATATTGAAATAAAGCTTTCTTTTATGGAAGAATTTATTCAGAAATTGCAGACTGAAGTTGTAAGTCAAGGCAAGCTGATAGAAAAGCTTACACTGGAAAACAAGCTTATTTCCGGCAGGTTGAAAGACCTTCAGGATTCTCTGGAAGAAATTCCGAACCGCCGGCCTCCTCATTATTAAGTTTATAAAAAAATGGAAAAGTTTTTAGTGCAGAAAAGGTTTATGATATATCTGGCACTTTTTTGCATAAAGGCTTTTTTTCATTTGGGGTAATACAACCCTTACTTAACGTATTTACTTTTTTAGCAAAAAAGCAGATAATAGTCTCAGATTATAAAAAGTTTGTAAAATTATATGAAGCATTGCATTATTGTAAAATTCATTTCGGAAATTTCAGAAGAACAGAAGGTTTTGATTATCCGGAACATAAACTCTTTGTTTCAAAGAAGTCTGGAAATCGAAGGAATTCAAAAAATTAATATTTTTCAAAATTGTATTGCTCAGGCAAATAGGGCAGATTTGATGATTGAAATGCAGATGGAAAGAGATGCTTTGAGCAAATTTGATTGCAGCGAAATTCATGCTGAGTGGAAATCCGAATATGGAAAATTCATTTCAGCTAAAACAATTTTTGATTACTGTGAATAAAAAAAACAGAGGAAAATAAATGAAAAAGTTTTGTAAATTTATTTTTATGCTGATTCCTGTCTGGATTTGCCTTGCAGGATGCGTTACAAGTCCTTTTGGATTTATTTTGGGGTTCGACGATATATTACTTTCTGCAAATTTCCCCCGGCGTGCTGAATATCAACTGCCTCCCAGAGCAAAAGTTGCAGTAATTCCCTTTCAGGACACTTTTAATGACGGAACGGTTGTTGGCGGAGTTGCCGACTGGATGGTTGATAATTTTTTTGCAATGCTTCAGGGAGACATTTCAAATTTTTTTGGCGGCGAGCGAGGTTCAATTGTTCACAGAACTACAAAAAGGGTAAGCCAGGAAATTGAAGAAGATCCGAATCTAGTTCTTATAAACAAAAAAAATGCTGACCAGGCAGATTATTTAATTAGCGGTGGAATAACCGGTTTTGATACTTCTATCGATAGAGAAAAAAAAGATAATAGAAAATATTGCACTAAGGAAGTTTTTGTATCCATCCGATATCAACTTGTTGATGTAAAAACAAAAGAAATTGTTTATACAGAGGAAAGGTATATTGACAGGCAGGATACAAGAGAAGGTTCTGAGCCACATGCCATTGCAGTAGTTTCTGATGACATAGACATGCTTGCAAAACAAATTGTAGATATAACCCGCCCGCATGAAGTTAAAGTGACGGAGCGCATTTATTTAGCAGAAACCAAAAATAAAGATTTCAAGACTGCATGCAAACTTGCTAAAAAAAGTGAAACCTTTGGGAAGGCCCAGGAGCTTTTTGCAAAAGTTTATGCAGATGAAGGAATTTATCAAGCCGGCTACAATTCAGCTGTTCTTTTGTTTTTGAATAGAGATTTTGAAAAAGCCTTGGAAGAAATGCATGCAATGGAAGAAAAATTCCATACGAAAGAAGCTGAGAAGGCTTTAGAGCGTATTCAGAAAGAAATAGAATATCAGCAGAAGAGTCAGATGATGGAATCCAGCCAGGAGTTGTTGGAAGTGTCAGAAAATTAATGTGCTAATTTTGGGTTTTATCCGACGGGGCTGCCTTTTGTTCTGTTTTTTGGGAAGAGAGGCAGTTCGGTGGAATATAGGCACAGCCTCCTGAAATTCTGCTGACTTCTTTGTAAGATTTGAAAAATTTTCTGATAAAATCTTTTATCGCTGCTAAAAATGTTTTTTTCATAAGTATCTCCTGAAAAAAGTTATAAGGCATTGCAGGTTAAATTTCAATTTATGGATAAAAATGTATGGTTTTGCAGTGCGGCAAGAATTGGAGCAGTGCCGCAAGGCAAACAAAGGGGTTTTCTGAAAAGTTCAAAGTATAGTGTTGAAATTCCTGAATAAATTCGCAATGGCACTACGGACTATACTTTTGGGTAACCCCTTTGGTCGGAGGCGAAAGCCGTAGCTGCGGAAAGTCTGGTTTTGCAGACTGCGCAGCGGGATGCAAAAGCCGCCCTAAATAAAAAAATCAGCCAAAAACAACATCCAGAATCATCATTAGGATGAATCCTGCAGCGAATCCAAGTGTGCAGAGGTTGGAATGTTTTCCGCTTGAACCTTCAGGAATGAGTTCTTCTACGACTACATAAAGCATTGCGCCTGCAGAAAAGGACAGCAGATATGGCAGGACAGAAACTACGAACGATGACAGGAAGATTGTTATGAATGCGGCAATTGGTTCAACAACACCTGAAAGAGTTCCGTAAATAAAAGCCTTAACTTTATTTTCTTTAGAGGCAAGTGGCATGGAAACGGCAGCTCCTTCGGGAAAATTCTGAATGGCAATTCCAACTGCGAGTGAAAAGGCTGCTGCCATGCTTATGTCTGAATTTAAAGAAAGCATGCCTGCAAAAATTACACCGACGGCCATGCCTTCCGGAATATTGTGCAGTGTAACGGCAAGGCAGAGCATCGTTGTTTCTGAAAAAGTTGAAACAGGACCTTCTGGATTGTCAGATTCTATATGCTGATGGGGAATTATGTTGTCAAGAAACAGCAGAAAAAGCATTCCTACTGCAATGCCTACGGCTGCTGGAATAAAAGCAAATTTGCCAAGATTTGAAGAACTTTGCATTGCTGGTATAATCAGCGACCAGACGGAAGCTGCAAGCATAACTCCTGATGCAAATCCTAAAAGAAATTTTTGGAGTTTTTGGTTCATTTCCTTTTTTAACAGGAAAACACAAGCTGAGCCCAAAGTGGTTCCCAGCAGCGGAATTAACAGACCTATTATAATTTTCATAATACTAATATATCACAATGTAAATACTGAGGGTCAAGAAAAATTAAGAAAAACCTTTTTGTATATTTTTAAAAACTTTAAGTTTCACTGTTCTTTTTAAGCTGACTTTAATTGACTATTGTTTTTATTAAAATTATTATTCTATTCATAGTTTATAATAAAAGGGTTGAATGGTTTGTTTGCCTTTTATTCGGAGAGACGGAGGTTTTAAATGAAAAAAACATTATCAGTTTTGCTTGCTGTCATGATGGCAGTTTGTGCATTTGCAGGTGGAAACAAGGAAAAAGCTGCAGAAGCTGGCGGAAAGGTTTGGATTGTTGCAACTGACACAGTTTTCAGACCTTTTGAGTATACAAACGAAAAAAATCAGTTTGTAGGAATTGACGTTGATTTGCTTGCAGCTATTGCAGAAGATCAGGGTTTTAAGTATGAACTTCAGTCGTTGGGTTGGGATGCTGGTGTTGCTGCCGTACAGGTTGGCCAGGCAGATGCTCTTATTGCTGGTGCAACAATTAAGCAGAGCCGTATTGATTCAGGCTGGATTTTTTCTGAAGGATATTACAATGCAACACAGACTTTTGTTGTAGCAAAAGACAGCAAAATTGCAAGTTTTGAGGACTTGAAGGGTAAAAATGTTGCAGTAAAGAATGGAACTGCTGGTGCTGACTTTGCAAACAGCCTTAAAGCAAAATACGGCTTTACAGTAACTGTATTTGAAGATTCTCCTACAATGTATCAGGATGTAATCAACGGAAATAGTGCTGCATGTTGTGAAGATACTCCTATCATGGCAGACAATATTAAAACTGCAGGTCTTGCTTTGAAGATTCCTGCAGGCATGGAAAGCGAAGGCGCTCCTTACGGATTTGCAATCATGGACAAAAAGAATCAGGAACTTTTGGACATGTTTAATGCAGGGCTTAAAAACATCAAGGCAAACGGAAAATATCAGCAGATTTTGGATAAATATCTTAAATAGTAGTTTTTTTTGCTGAATGTACCGGGTGGGGTACAGAATTTTTCCATTGAAGACCTTGCAGAACGTTTGTGTTTTGCAAGGTCTTTTTATATAATAACGAAATAAGTGAATTTCTAGGAATTGTTTTTTTAGAGATGTCCATAATATTCCAAGTTTTTAAGGAGTCCGCAAATGTTGTCAATTATCCAGGTTTACTGGTCAATGCTTTTGCAATCTCTGGGCTATACGCTTCTGCTTACCTTGTTTGCACTTTTTTTTGCAATGATAATCGGTCTGATTTTTGCACTTATGAATGTAAGTCACAGTAAAGTTTTAAATATTTTGGGGACAGTTTATGTGGATGCTGTCAGGGGCGTTCCTCTGATTGTACTTGCATTTTTCATTTATTTTGGTGTGCCTCAGGCTGTAAAAATGCTTGGTGTGCAGACTTTCAGGTTGCCGGCTTTGCAGGCAGGAACCATTGCCCTTGCTATGAACTGTGGTGCCTATATGGCCGAAATTTTCAGAGCCGGCATTCAGAGTATTGATAAGGGGCAGATGGAAGCTGCCCGTTCTCTTGGCTTGCCATACAGCATAAGCATGCGACGTGTAATTCTTCCGCAGGCTTTTAGGGTGATGATACCTTCTGTCATAAATCAGTTTATAATTACACTCAAGGATACTTCCATTCTTTCTGTAATTGGTTATCCTGAGCTTACAAATATGGGAAAGACAATCTCTGGCAATACATTCAAAAGTCTTCAGACTTGGGCGATAATCGGTATTCTGTACATGGTTGTAATCATAACTTTGAGTAAAATTGCCAAAAATATAGAAAGGAGACTGAAGAAAGATGGCCAGTAGTTCAACAATAAAAGTTCATGTAGAACATTTGAAAAAAAATTTTGGCAACCTTGAGGTTTTGAAGGACATAAATATAGATATAACTGAAGGTGAAGTTGTTACTGTAATAGGACCTTCCGGCAGCGGCAAGTCAACTTTTTTGCGGTGCCTGAACAGGCTTGAAACACTAACGGGCGGCAAGGTACTGGTAAATGGTTTTGACCTTGGCGACAAAAAGGTGAATATCAATAAAGTTCGTGAAAATATCGGCATGGTTTTTCAGCATTTTAATCTTTTTCCGAATATGTCAGTTATTGAAAATATCATGCTGGCTCCAGTGGAATTGAAAATAAAAACAAAAGATGAAGCTCGCACTGAAGGCATGAAACTTCTTGAAAGGGTAGGGCTTGTGGAAAAAGCAGATGTTTATCCACAGCAGCTTTCCGGAGGTCAGAAACAAAGAGTTGCAATTGCCAGAGCTCTTGCCATGAATCCTTCTGTAATGCTTTTTGATGAACCAACTAGTGCCCTGGATCCTGAAATGGTAGGGGAAGTTCTTAATGTAATGAAAGAACTTGCGCAGAACGGAATGACAATGATTTGTGTAACTCATGAAATGGGATTTGCCAGGGAAGTTGCCGACAGGGTTGTTTTTATGGATGGCGGGCTTATAATTGAAGAAGGAACGCCTGAGCAGGTTTTAAAGAATCCTCAGCAAGAAAGGACAAGAAGTTTTTTGAACAAGGTTCTGTAGTTTTTTAATGGAAAGGAGGAAGCTGCATGAAAAAAATCATTACAATCAGCCGCCAGTTTGGTGCCGGTGGTGGAGAAATTGGGCGTAAAGTTGCAAGCGAACTGGGTTTTTCTTATACCGACAAGGATTTGATTTATCAGATTGCATCAGAAATCAGCTTAAATCCTGAACAGGTAAAAGAAATTGATGAGAAAGTTTCCTTTCATTTTGGTTTTGCCCAGAGTCTTTTTGATATGTATAATTCTCCTTTGGATGAAAAACTTTTTAAGGCACAGAAAGAAGTTATTCGTAAGCTTGGTGAAAGGGGAAACTGTGTTATTGTAGGTCGTAATGCAAACAGCATTCTGGCAGAATATGACAATTCCCTGCATGTGTTTATTCACGCAGATTCTTATTGGCGTGTTCAGCGCATGAAGAAAGATTTGATGAAAGATGTGCCTGAATCAAAAATTGCAAAGCATCTGAAGGATGTTGACAAGGCCCGTGCAAAATACTGTTTGTACTATACGTCTTCTGAATTTGGTGCAGCAGATTCCTATGATTTGTGCCTGTGTTCTTCAACGCTGGGCATAGACCAATGTGTCAAAATTATCTGTGAAATTGCAGAAAGCTAGATGCATATTTAGGGAAGTGCTGATTAACACTTGAAGCGATTTCTCTGCACTTTTTGTCAAATTGGGGCTGTCCTGAAAGTTGTATAAAACTTCAAAAAGGACAGCTTTTTTTTCAGAGTTTTTTTTATTACTGTAAAACGCTCTCAAATTTGTGAAAATTCTTAGATTTTAAGGGTGTTTTACTGCAAAATAGGTATTATTTCATAATTTTTTGGCATTTTATTGACACTTTTACTGTAAACGGTTATATATTCTGCATTGCTGTATTTACAGTATTCTGGCATGCTGTATGGTTCGTGCTAAGTTTTAATGTCCGGCAGTTGTTTTGAAGTATGTTGACTGCAGTTGTGCCTGTATTTTAGATTTTATGGAGTGTATGATGCAAAGCATTCAGGAACTTTATGGAAGCAATGTCTTTAATCTCAAGGTAATGCAGGAACGTTTGCCGAAAGATACATTCAAGGCCTTGAAAAAAACTATTGAGGATGGAACTCCTCTTGAACTTGATGTTGCAAATCAGGTTGCGCATGCCATGAAAGAATGGGCAATTGAAAAAGGTGCAACGCATTTTACCCACTGGTTCCAGCCGATGACTGGATATACTGCAGAAAAGCATGACAGTTTTATTGTTCCGACTGATGACGGTGGTGTTATTATGAGCCTGAGCGGAAAGGAACTTACAAAGGGTGAGCCTGATGCTTCTTCTTTTCCAAGCGGTGGCCGCCGGGCCACTTTTGAGGCTCGTGGTTATACTGTTTGGGACCCTACAGCTTTTGCATTTGTAAAAGAACATTCACTGTGCATTCCGACGGCATTTTGCTCTTACACGGGTGAGGCTTTGGACAAAAAAACACCGCTTTTGCGTTCAATGCAGTCAATCAGCAGGCAGTCTGTCAGAATTTTGAGAATGTTCGGAAACAGGACTGTAAAACGCGTTGTTTCTTCAATTGGGGCAGAGCAGGAATATTTTTTAATTGACGAAAAACTTTACTATCAGCGCAAAGATTTAAGAATGACCGGTCGTACACTTTTTGGTGCAAAACCATCAAAAGGGCAGGAAATGGACGATCAGTATTACGGGGCGCTGAAAACCAGAATAAGCGACTACATGGAAGCCTTGAATAAAGAATTGTGGAAAGTCGGCATTCCTGCAAAGACAGAACATAACGAGGTTGCCCCTGCGCAGCATGAAATGGCTCCAATTTATGCAATGAGTAATGTTGCCGCTGACCAAAATCAGCTGGCAATGGAAATAATGAAAAAAGTTGCACGCAAGCACGGAATGGTATGCCTTCTGCACGAAAAACCTTTTGCCGGTGTAAACGGCAGCGGCAAGCATAACAACTGGTCAATTTCTACTACAGAAGGCGAAAATCTTCTAGACCCTGGAAAAACTCCTAGAAAGAATGCACAGTTTCTGCTTTTTTTGACGGCTGTCATAAAAGCTGTCGACGAAAATCAGGATTTGCTGAGAATTTCTGTTGCAAGCGCAGGAAACGATCACAGACTTGGAGCAAATGAAGCACCTCCTGCAATCATGTCGATTTATCTTGGAGAAGAACTTGAATCTATTTTGGAATCCATAAAAGACGGAACTCCGTACAGTGAAATGTCAAACCAAAAGATGACAATCGGCGCAGATGTTTTACCGGCAATTCCAAAGGACACTACAGACCGCAACAGAACAAGTCCATTTGCTTTTACAGGCAATAAATTTGAATTCCGCTCGGTAGGCTCTTCGCTTTCCATTTCTGGACCGGCAACTACGCTTAATGCAATTGTGGCCCATGCACTGAAAGAATTTGCCGATGAACTGGAAGGCGCAAAAGATTTTAACGAAGCCTTACACACTTTGATAAAGCGTGAGATTACAGCTCATTGGAAAATCATCTTTAACGGCAACGGTTATGATGAAAGCTGGGTAAAAGAGGCTGAAAAACGCGGACTGCTGAACCTGAAAACACTGCCAGTTGCAATGGCAGAATATCTGAAACCCAAAAATATAAAGCTTTTCACAGATACAAAAATTTATTCAGAAGTTGAAATGAAAAGCCGCTATGAAGTAAAACTTGAAAAATATTGCCAGGTTTTGAATATTGAAGTGGAAACCATGCTTGAAATGGTAAATAAAGATATTTTGCCGGCAACATTTAAGTATTTACGTGACGTAAGCAACACTCAGATTGCCGTAAAGGCCATAACAAATTGTGAATGCAGTGCTGAATCTGCTGTTGTAAACGCATTGCAGAATCTTGCAGACAGACTTTCACATGCAGCAAATAATGACCTTTTCTGCTTTCATGAAGAAGCCAAAAAACTTTCAGGCATGGATGCAGCGCTGTATTATTCAGATGTTGTCATTCCTCAGATGCAGAAAGTCCGTTCTCTGGCTGACCAGATAGAACCGTATCTTGGAGAAGAATATAAGCCTTATCCAAGTTATGAAGATTTGATGTTTAGAGTTTAATATGGGGCTTCCGGCAGCTTTGCTGCCGTCGGTTGTTCCAGGGTTCCGTGCAGGCGCACTCCATTGCTCCGTTGCACTTCGCAACAGCCTGACGGCTGCCCTTCCATAACCTAAGCCACAGAACACTCATCCTGCTGGCCTTTTGAACATGCATCGACTGAAAATATGTTTTATCGGGTATGAATACGTCGAGTCAAGGCACGCTAACGCTTAAAGCCTTGACTTCGCCGTTTTGAGGGGTGTACTACCCCTCAATAAAAAAAGTCAGGCATTTTGCTTTTTTGACCGATGCCTGACTTTTTCTGTTTATATGCTGAATATTTTAAAGTTTTACGCTTTCGGCAGCTCCTGGCAAACCGATGTCTTTTCTATAGAACATTCCTTCAAAATTTATGTTTTTCAATGCTTCATAAGAAGCCTGCCATGCTTTTTCAAAAGTCTGGCCAAATGCGCTACAGGCAAGAACTCTTCCGCCTGAAGTCAGCAGTTTTCCGTTTTCTTCTATTGCGCCGGCAATGAACACTTTTGCACCTGTATTTGCAACTGCCTGTTCATTTATGGAAATTTCCTTGCCTTTTGCATAAGACTGCGGGTAGCCTCCGGAAACTGCAACAGGGGCTGCAGAAAAGCCGTTTTTCCATGTACAGTTGAAATCTTTTAGATTTTCTTCTGCGATAGCCTTGCACAGTGCTGCAAAATCAAAATCCATCATTGGCAGAACGGCTTGTGTTTCCGGGTCTCCAAGGCGGACATTGTATTCAAGAAGTTTAGGACCGTCTTTTGTAAGCATTACTCCAAAGAAAATAAATCCGCGGTAGTCGAATTTTTCTGCAATAAGACCTTTCAATGTAGGTTCCAGACAGCTCTGGTTAAACTGTTCCATGATTTCTGGTGTTACGTCAGAAAGTGGACATACAGCCCCCATTCCACCAGTGTTTGGACCTTTTGCTCCATCCAGAAGCCGTTTATGGTCGCGGGCAGGCAGGAACGGAATGATTGTAGCTTTGCCAGATGCTGCTGTTTTTTCTGTTACGCATACAGCTGCCAGAACAGAAATTTCTACGCCTTCAAGGTAGTCTTCTATTACGATTTTTTTGCCGGCATTTCCGACTTTGCCGTTTTCCATTATGTCTTTTACGGCATTAACTGCTTCCTGAACTGTAGCGGCAACTACAACACCTTTGCCTGCTGCAAGTCCGTCAGCCTTTATTACGATTGGTGCGCCGTGTTTTTCTATATATGAAATGGCATCCTGTTCGTTTTCAAATGTTTCACTTGCAGCGCAGGCAACCTTGTACTTTTTCATAAAAGCTTTGGCAGCATCTTTGCTGGCTTCAAGCTGTGCGCCTGCTTTTTTGGGTCCTACGCAGGGAATGCCTGCCTGCCAGAATAAATCTGCAATGCCTTCTGCAAGCGGATCTTCAGGACCTATTACTGCAAAATCACAGCCTTCCTGCGTGGCAATTTTCACATAGGAAGAAATTGATTTGTCGCCGTTAAGATAGGGACAATCTGAAAAAGTAATATTTCTGCATTTTTCTTCGTGAGCAGTTCCTCCATTTCCAGGAACACAAATAATTTCTGAAACTAAAGAACTTTGAGCAAGTTTCCAGCTGATGGCGTGTTCGCGGCCGCCTGATCCGACAACAATAATTTTCATGATGTAAATATAATTTAAAAGCTGTTGTCCGTAAATAGTGAACGTCTGTACAAATTTTGCCATATTAAGCATTTGTACAAAAAAAGGGATTGCCGGGTGGCAATCCCTAGGGGTTAATTTTAAAACTCTTTCACCGTGCTGCAAAAATCCTGTCAGGCAATCCTGCTTTACGGCAAGAATTATAAAACCTTTTTAATTTTCAAGAATAAGCTTTTACTTAGTCTTGAAGGGCGTCATATCCTTCTTCGCCAGTTCTTACTTTGATTACGTTGGCAACATCGTATACGAAAATCTTTCCGTCTCCGATATGTCCTGTGTACAAAGCTTCTTTTGCAGATGCTACAACCAAATCAACAGGAACTTCAGAAACTACGATGTCAACTTTAATTTTTGGCAGAAGGCTCATGTCAACTGGAACACCACGGTAGAATTCGCTCTTTCCATGCTGAACACCACAACCCATGACGTTGCTTACTGTCATACCAGTTACATTTATTTCATTCATTGCCTTTTTGAGGTCTTCGAACTTGCTCTGCCGTGTAATGATTGTAACCATGTGGAATGTTGCATCTGGATGGCTTGAGCCTTTGGAAACTGGAACTGCAATATCAGCACTTACCTTGTCGCCTGCAGGTTCTTCTGCACCTGTAAGAATCTGTGGGGCAAACATAAATCCTGCATAAGAAGAGTCGATTCCATGTTCAAGTTTATCAAGACCAACGATTTCTTCTTCTTTGCTTGCCCGCAGACCATGGAATTTTTTAATCAAGGCAAAAGTGATTACCATACAAACTGTAACCCATGCAAGGATTGCAGCTTCGCCAAGAATCTGTACGCCCAAGTGGTGGAATCCGCCGCCGTAGAACAAACCGCTTTCAACATTGAACAAACCGTCTGCAATTGTTCCCCATGCACCGTTGGCAAGGTGAACGCCTACGGCACCAACCGGGTCATCAATGTGGAGCTTGAGGTCAAGGCCTTCTACAACTACTACAACAAGAATACCTGCAACAATACCGATAATTGAAGCACCAGTTGCATCAACTGTTGCACAAGGTGCTGTAATTGCTACCAAACCTGCAAGGGAAGCGTTCAATGTCATTGAAACATCAGGCTTACCATTTTTAACCCATGTAAAAATCATTGTGGTTACACAGGCCAAAGCTGGAGCAATTGTTGTTGTTGCAAATACTGCTGCCAGACCGCCGACGCCCAGAAGTTTAGTACATGCAGCACCGTTGAATCCGTACCAGCCGAACCACAGAATGAATGTACCAAGTGCACCAAGTGTCAAAGAATGGCCGGGAATTGCATTTACCTTTTCAACTTTTCCGTCTTTTCCGTAAACATACTTGCCGATGCGCGGTCCTAAGAAAATTGCGCCGATAAGGGCTGCTACGCCACCGCATGAATGGATTGCTGCTGAACCTGCAAAATCCACAAATCCAAGGTTAAAAAGCCAGCCCTGAGAGTTCCATACCCAGCCTGCTTCAATTGGATAAACTACAGCAGAAATTACTGCGGAATAAATACAGTATGCACTGAACTTTGTACGCTCTGCCATTGCACCAGAAACGATTGTTGCTGCAGTTGCACAGAATACAAGGTTAAAAGTAAATGCAGACCAGTTCATTTCTGGGTCTGTAAATTTTGTAAACAGCTGCAAGTCAGGTTTACCGATAAAGCCAAAGAAATAATTTTCACTCAGCATCAAGGCAAAACCAAGTAACATGAACATTGGAGTTCCAATAGAAAAGTCCATCAGGTTTTTCATGATGATGTTTCCGGCATTTTTTGCCCGTGTAAACCCAGTTTCAACCATTGCAAAGCCGCACTGCATGAAAAATACAAGTGCTGCACCAATCAGGAACCAGATAGCGTAAGCTTCCTGTCCAGCTGCTTCATAAGCAATTTGCTTTACAGCTTCCATATCCATAGATAAACCCCCTAAAAAAAATAGCGCCGACAAGCCTGGTATTTATTTTTAAGGTTGTCGACGCCATTGTCTTTTATTTTCAAATTTTAATAAATTTTTACAAATGTGAATGCGACAGGGATTGTAGGGGCGCTTTTGCGGCCACCGCAACGAAGTGAGGAGGCTGAAACCCCGAAAAGCCCGGTTTTTCAGGACGTAAGTCCTGAAAAAGTCGCCCAAAACTATATTTTACAAAAAACTGTGCAAAAGTTTTTCTGTCAGATTACCTTACGCTGAACAGCATGTCTCCGTAAGATGGAACTGGCCATTTAGAAGAAGGAACATAGCCTTCCAGTTCATCAACGTGGGCACGAAGTTCTGACATAAGAGGGAATACAGAATTTCTTTGGAACAGGGCATTTTCACCTGCTTCGCAGACATTTTTTGAAGCAACGACAGCTTTTTCAAGGCTCTGAAGTTTTGCATAAATGCATTCTGTAAGAGCAGAAACCTGTTTGAGCTGTGCCATTTCGTAAGAGCTTTCAACTGCTCCGGCTGCTTTTTTAACGGCAACTGTTTCAGCAAGCTCTTTTGCATAGGCACTGGCAACTGGCAGGTAAAGTTTTTTTACCATGTCAATCATTGTCAGGGCTTCAATGTTGATTATCTTTGAATAGTTTTCATTCTGGATTTCAAAGCGTGATGTAATTTCTGTGTCGCTGAAAACTCCATGTTTTTTGAAAACTTTTACATTTTTTTCTGCAGGGAACAACTGAAGAGCTTCTGGTGTTGACTTTAAGTTCAAAAGTCCGCGCTTTGCGGCTTCTTCAACCCATTCTTCTGAATAGCCGTTTCCGTTGAAAATGATGCGCTTGTGTTCTTTGATTGTCTTTACAATCAGTTTCTGTAAATCACTGTTGAAGTCTTTGCTGCCTTCAAGAATGTCTGCAAACTGGCTCAATTCTTCTGCAACTGCTGTGTTAAGCATGATGTTGCAGCAGGCGATTGAATCACTTGAACCAAGTGAACGGAATTCAAACTTATTGCCTGTAAAGGCGAATGGTGATGTACGGTTGCGGTCTGTCGTATCTTTGTTGAAGTCTGGCAGAACAGTAACACCAATCTGCATCTTCTGTTTTTCTTTCTGGCCATAAGGTTTGCCTTCTTCAAGGCATTTGAGGATTTCTGTAAGTTCATCGCCAAGGAACATTGAGATGATTGCTGGCGGTGCTTCGTTTGCTCCCAGACGGTGGTCGTTACCTGCTGTTGCAACCGAAATGCGCAGCAAATCCTGATATTCGTCAACGGCTTTGATTACGGCACAAAGGAACAGCAGGAACTGTGCGTTGCTGTCAGGTGTTGCACCTGGGTCAAGCAGGTTTTTGCCTGTATTTGTTGAAATTGACCAGTTGTTGTGCTTGCCACTGCCGTTTACGCCGGCAAAAGGTTTTTCGTGCAGAAGGCATACCATTCCGTGCTTTGAAGCAACTTTGCGCATGATTTCCATTGTAAGCTGGTTGTGGTCGCAAGCCATGTTTGTTGTGCTGAAAATCGGTGCAAGTTCGTGCTGTGCTGGTGCTACTTCGTTGTGTTCAGTTTTTGCAAGGATGCCAAGTTTCCACAGTTCTTTGTTCAAGTCTTTCATGAATTCCTGAACACGTGGCTTTATCATACCAAAGTAGTGGTCTTCAAGTTCCTGCCCTTTTGGTGATTTTGCACCGAAAAGCGTACGGCCTGTATAAATAAGGTCTGGGCGTTTGTCGTAGACTGATTTGTCAACAAGGAAATATTCCTGCTCTGGTCCAACGGTTGTTTTTACAGATGTTACGCTGTTGTTGCCGAACAGTTTGAGGACGCGGACTGCCTGCTTGCTGATTGCCTGCATGGAACGCAGAAGTGGGGTCTTTTTGTCCAAAGCCTCTCCTGTGTAGGAGCAGAAACAAGTCGGAATGCACAATGTGCCGTCTTTTATAAATGCATAACTTGTCGGATCCCATGCAGTATAGCCGCGAGCTTCAAATGTTGCCCTAAGACCTCCGCTTGGGAAAGAAGAAGCATCAGGTTCACCCTGTACAAGTTCTTTTCCGCTGAATTCCATTATTACTTTTCCGCCTTCTGCAGGCTGAATAAAACTGTCATGTTTTTCGGCTGTTACACCTGTAAGAGGCTGGAACCAGTGTGTAAAGTGTGTGGCACCTTTTTCAACTGCCCAGTCTTTCATGGCATTTGCAACTATTGTTGCAACGGCGCCATCAAGTTTTTCACCGCCTTCAATTGTTTTCATCAGCTGCCTGTAAGTTTCTTTCGGCAAGCGAGCTTTCATTACAGTTTCGTTGAATACGTTTTCACCGAACATTTCTGTTACTGATTCTTCCATAACTAACCCCCGTTTTTTTGTGCAAAATCAGCAGCCAGTGCGTAAATCTTACAGAATAAAAGTTATGCTTTTGCAAACTTATTTCCTTGAAGTCCGCCTTGCTGCAAAAAAAAAGCGCCGTAATTTTTTCTGCAGCAGATTCCAGAGTAGTCTCCGAAAAATTTACAGTAAAAATTACGACGCCTTTGCCGTTTTTAATAAAAAATTTAAACAAAAAAAGCCACAGAAACATCATGTCCTGTGGCTCCTTTGCCTTGATGTTTCCTTTATACATTTTTCTGAAAAAAATGTCAACACTGAAAAAAAACTCACTGAAAAATCCTTAATAGGATTTATTCAATGCTGCCCTTAGTTGTTCGTGTAACCCATCAAATATTCGTCAATTTGCTGCGCACACTGCCTGCCTTCGCTTATAGCCCAAACAACCAGAGACTGACCTCGATGCATGTCTCCTGCTGTAAAGACCTTTTCAACAGAAGTTTTGTAAATGTCTGCACTTTCCGTTGCAACTGTATTCCGCGGTGTAAGGTCAGCTTTAAATGCCTGCGCCGTATATTCTTCACTGCCCAAAAATCCTGCTGCCACAAGAACCATGTCAGCTGGCAGTTCTTTTTCGCTGCCTTTGCGTTCAACAAGCTGGCGTTTGCCGTCAATCATCTGGAATTCAACTTCCACGGTTTTTATGCCGCACAACTTGCCGTCCTTTTCCAGAATTTCTTTTATGGTAGTTTCAAAAACCCGCGGGTCATGGCCAAATTTTGCAATAGATTCTTCAGCGCCGTAGTCAGTTTTTAAAACTTTCGGCC
>JAEDIW010000092.1 GCA_016296655.1 Treponema sp.
CAGAAATTGAAGAACAAGCAGAAAAGATTGATGCCGAAGATATTCTTTCAAATCCTGTAAATGTGGATGAAACAGAAACATTTGTTGAACCTGCCGTTCAGGATGCTGAAGAAGTTATTGAACAGACAGAAACAAAACCTGCAGATGCTGATGATGAAGATTTTATGCCAGAGCCTGAAACTGTAGACCAGAAACCTGAAGCTGTAGAACCAGCAACAGTAGAAGTAAAAGAAACAGAAAATCCTGCTGCTGAAGTTCAGACCCCCCAGGTAAAAAAAGAAGCAGCTTCTGTTAAAACTACAGAAACAGTTAAAAATGCAGATACAGCTTCTTCAATAGTTACATCTACAAAAACAGAACAGAAACAGCCTGTTGAAAAAACTGAAGAAAACAGAGAAGCACAGGCTGCTGTCCAGACTTCCGGCGGAGAAGTTGATGTATTCAAAAATCTGGCCGTAATTGAACCAAGCCGTTCAATGAAAGTTAAAAGAAATCAGTTTGTAGATGTTGTATATCCTGGAAACGGATGGATTTATATTGGAGAAACTGAAACAGATCCTAAATTCCGTTATTTTGGACGGAAACTTGGAACAGAAAATACAGTATTCACTCTCCGTTCAATAAAAGCGGGAAAAACCTATCTTCACTTCTACAAAAATGATGTTCTTACAGCACAATATATTGACGATTACCTTGAAGTTGAAGTGGTTAATGAAACAGCAGGAAACAATGAAAAGGCCATTGCCCCTTCTTATGCAGAAGTTGTACCACCAAAACCTGTAAGAGGCGTAACAACAATAGAAGCTGAAACTCCAGAGCCTGAAGTTCAGGAGCAGAGTGTGCCTCAGCTTCCATACAAAAAAGCTGCAGCTTCTAAAAAAGAAGAATCCGCTAAAGAACAGATTTCTTCACAGCCTGCTCAAGATGACAGCCGTGTAAAAACAATTATTCAGAACACAGAAGAAAAAACTGATTCAAGTCTCAACAATACAATTCCAGCAGTTACTCCATCCGGAACATCAGCTGATTCATCAGCATCTTCAACTCAAACAACTGCACCAGAAGAAAAAACACCTCTTGAAATAAATACAGATCCTTCAAAATCTCTTCTCGATCAGGCTAAAAATTCTTTAAAAAACAAAAAGTACCAGCTTGCCCTGGCCCAGATCAGAGCTTATCTGGACACAGCAAACACAAAGCTTGACGAAGCCTTTTATGTTCAGGGACAGATTCTTGAAGCAGACAGCGATGTAAGAAATATTCGTTCTGCCATTGATTCTTATGAAACAGTTATCAAAAAATATCCGGCCAGTAAATTCTGGAATCAGGCTAATAAACGAAAAATCTTCTTAAACAGATTTTATATAAACATTTACTAATCTCGGGAGAAAAAAATGAAATTATCTAAATTATGTTTAGCTTTATCTGCAGCTCTTATACTTACTTCATGTACTGTAAAAACTACAGAAAACAACAAAAGAACAGTTACAGTTACAGGTACAAGTTCAATTACAGTTGAACCAGACAATTGTACCCTTGTTTTTTCTGTCAGTACAAAAGGAAAAGAAGCATCACAGACTGTACAGAACAACAGTGCAAAAATGACTAAAGTTCAGGATGCAATCATAGAACTTGGAATATCAAAAGACAATATTTCTACAGAAAACTACAGCATAACCCCTGAATTCAGAGCTGACCGCCAGACTGTTTCAGGCTATACAGTAACAAACAGATTTTCTGTTTTTACAAAAGACCTGCCTTTAACAGGAGAAATTGTTGATGTTTCATTAAAGAATGGAGCTTTAATTTCTGAATGTAATTTTGGAATTTCTGACATTGATATTTACGTTAAACAAGCCAGAACACTTGCTGTACAGAACGCCCAGGATGCAGCAAACCTTATTGCAGGAACAAGCGGCGCAATGCTTGGAAAAGTTATTTCCATCCGTGAAATCTATGAATCAGACTCCTTTTTATCTCATAAAAAGAATAAGGATTCTGAAAATTCAACAGCTTCAGGTATTACAGTTGCAAACCCAGGCAAAACAAAAATTGAAAAAACTGTTGCAGCAGTTTATGAATTGAAATAATCACATTAAAAGAATAAACTATTAAAGTTATTTAAAGGCAAAAATGCCAGAGGAAAAAAAATGCTTGATCTTAAATTTGTAAAAGAAAATCTTGATGCAGTAAAAAAGAATATTGCTGACCGTAACATGGTTGCAGATGCAGATCTGGTTGTAAAACTCTACGATCAGAGAACAGCACTTACAACAAGTCTTCAGGCTCTTCAGCAGAAGCGTAATGAAAACGCTGCTAATATGAAACAGAAGCTTGATCCAGAAACTCGTGCTAAGTACATCGAAGAAGGCAAAAAAATCAAGGATGATGTTGCAGCAGCTGAAAAAGAACTTCAGGATGTTGAAGCTAAACTTGATGAAGCAGCCCGCCAGCTTCCAAATATGTGTCATCCGGAAACACCAATCGGAAAACTTGATACAGAAAATCTGGAAGTTAAAAAAGTCGGAACTCCGCGTAAGTTCACATTTAAGCCAAAAAGCCATGTTGAACTTGGTGAAGAACTTGATCTTATTGATTTTGAACGTGCTACAAAAGTTTCTGGTGCTAAATTCTACTATCTTAAAAATGAAGCTGTATTCCTTGAAGAAGCACTCATTATGTATGCTTTGAATATTCTTCGTAAACATGGATTTACACCATTCATTACTCCAGATGTTGCCCGGGAAGAAGTTCTTAAAGGCATTGGTTTTAATCCACGGGGAAACGAATCAAATGTTTATGCTATTGAAGAAGAAGGTACTTGTCTTGTAGCTACAGCAGAAATTACACTGGGTGGTTTCCATTCAGGTGAAATTCTTAATAAGTCTGCCCTTCCACTTATGTATTGTGGTCTTTCACATTGTTTCCGTCGTGAAGCAGGTGCCGCAGGACAGTTCTCTAAGGGACTTTATCGTGTTCATCAGTTTGATAAAGTTGAAATGTTTGTATACTGTCTTCCAGAAGATTCTGATAAACTTCATGAAAAACTCCGCTTAATTGAAGAAGAAATTTTCACCGGTCTTGGTCTTCCATTCCATGTTGTTGACACATGTACTGGTGACCTTGGTGCTCCAGCTTACCGTAAGTGGGACCTTGAAGCATGGATGCCAAGCCGTGCAACAGAAGACAAACCTGAAGGAGATTATGGTGAAGTTACATCAACTTCAAACTGTACAGACTTCCAGGCTCGCCGTCTGAATGTAAAATACCACGATGATGACGGAAAAAATAAATACGTTCATATGCTTAACGGTACTGCAATCGCAGTTGGACGTGCTATGCTTGCCATTATGGAAAACTACCAGAACGAAGACGGATCTATTACAGTTCCAGAAGTTCTCGTTCCATTCTGTGGATTTGATAAGATCGGTCCTAAATCAAGCATAAAGGATCCTGTTTATCACGCTTCTAAAAAATAGACAGATTTAAGACAAAAAAGCCGGTTCTCTGTGATTCAGGAACCGGCTTTTTTTTATTTTTTAAGCTTTTTTATCTTCAAGATATCTTACGTCTTCTTTTTTAATGTCTTTATAGGAACATACGGCACAATAATTTCTTTTTTCATGATTATAAAAAATATTATCAACAGTAAAAGAAGCATAAACTGTTCTTTCTTTTATTGGCCCCTGATAAATGGGAAATCCAAGAAGAATTGAATAATCAGTTTCCTCACTGAACACCATATCTTTTGAGTTTCCGGCAAAAACAATCCTTTCATGGTCAATATAAATTATGTCCGGAGGATTTTTTCTGTCTTCGATTGATTTTATTTCATTTTTATTCAATTCATTTTCCACATCATTTTCTGCAAGATAACGGCATACAGAAATAAGATGAAGCCCATTGCCCATAGCATTTCCCTTGGAACGGCAGGTCATTACGGCATTTTCAAGATAGTTTTTGGCACTAAGCTGATTGTTTTCTTCGACATCACTCCAGGCCGGCTGTGCAAACAAAATATAATTTTCCGGAATCCTGCAGGTCATATTAAACTGACTGTTCTTTTCATAATAAATAATGGCAGTTAAATCACTTGTTTTTTTCCGAGGCTTTTCTTCAATCTTTTTTATAAGGGCAGGAATGACAATTGCTAGTGCCCCGCTTTTGATTTTTTTTATTTCAGTTTCAAAATAAAGGCCCAGTTTGTTAAAGTAAAACTGAACTTTTACTTTTTTTCCATCAAAGGTTTTAACAGCTTCCGGCGGATTCTGTAAAAGAATAATTCCCTGATCAAGCACAGTCATCTGTTCGCCAGGCAATGCAACAGGAAAAACACCTGATGTTACACTTTTAATCTTATCATTATCTTCAACTGAAGTTTTTACTTCTGTTACAGTTACAGGAACATTTCCGTCAACAAGATATTGCAGTACAAGCTGTCTTTCAATTCCAGTTAATTCATTTTTTTCCATGTCCTGTCTCCTTGTAAAAGTTTCTAAGTCTGAACTGATTCAGTTTCCATTGGTTTTCATTAAAATAAAAAAACAGCAATACATCAACAGAACCTGTACCTTTACGAAAAAAGCGGACAGGAACTTCATAAAAAGAATTTGATTCAAAAGGTTCGCCTATTACAAACGAATCAAACAGCTTTTTTTTAAGTTTTTTTTCTTTTTCCTGGTTTTCTGAATCTTTCACTTCCACTTCATCATATTCAGGTTCCGGGAAGTTAACAAAAAAATACTGGCTCCAGTTTTCCTTTAAGTCGCGAATAAAAAGAGCATATTCGTAAAGATCTTGTTTTTCCAGAAGCTCATCACAGTTTTTATAAGATGAAATATTTTTACAAAACTCCATTGTGATTTTCTTTATTGAATCATCCAGGTTTGAAACATTTAAAGAACCAAAATTTTCAATGGAAGGATATATTACTTCCATTCCCTGTGAAAATTCACTGCTGATAAAAGCTTGAGGCGTAAGTCGAACTGAAGAATCTATTGTATTTATAATCGTAATGTCTTTAGTCAAACGGTCTTTTTCTATCTGATCTGTCCAGACTGTTTCCCTGAATTTCTGCTCAGAAAGACTTCGTATAGTTCCGTTATTGTCAAAGGCTGATTTTTTACTTTTGCAGGAAAAAGTCAGAAGACATAAAACAAAAAAAATAAAACTTTTTTTAACAGTTTGAATCATTTAATTCATTCTAACATAACAAAATATAAAATTAAAGATTACATTGTATGATTGACAGGGCAAACGCATTATAATATATTCCCTGCTAAAAATGGCTTCCAGTCGTGAAA
>JAEDIW010000039.1 GCA_016296655.1 Treponema sp.
GACAGGCTCAGGAACCACCTGTCGAAGGGCTCAATGACCGCTACAGTCATTACTTTTTGGACAGCCCCTTTTTGTTTTAAATGCAAAATAAATCGTCAGAAATAAAGTTTTATAGTTTTAGTTGATTACGATTTTGGAAACGATTTTTCCGTCTGAACTGTATGCTTTTTCCGGATTAGAATCATCGATGAATCTTTTTAATCCGGAAAAATATGCATAATAGTAAGTTCCTGCCGGTAATGGAAGAGAGATTTCATATTTTCCAGGTGAAACTTCTGTCATTTCGTATACCCAGCTGTCCCAGTTGGTAAAGGTTCCTCCCAGTCTGATTTTTTGACCTGGTGCTGCATTGCAGATAAATTTTGTTATTCCTTCATCTGCTGTCTGTGTAATAACATCCTGAGTTTGAGGAATATCTACATAAGAAAGCTGAATTCCATTTTCCCAGTCATATTCTGTATTGATGTTTGTAGGATCTGTAGTCCAGAGTCCGTCGATGATAAGTTTGTAAGAAATTTTAGTCAGTTTTTTTGGTTTTGGAAGGGCATAAAAATACCATGCATTAGTCTGCTCACCTTCGTAATCAAAAATTCTTCGTACAGAGTAATGGTGAATTACTTTATAATTTTCAAAATCGAAGGCAATTCCCACTGAACGGGCATTATAGTCTGCAGTAAAAACAATATAGTCATCTGAAACTACTGGTGCCTGAACTCCTTTGATTGATGTAACAAGAAGATCGTAGTCGTAAGTGTCTGGAACGATTGCGTTTGCTTTTGATTTTGCGCTTAAAACTGAAACAGATAATAAAGCCAAAGCAACAAATAAAACTGTCTTTTTCATACTATAATTTTCGGATTCTGGAAGAGGGGAGTTTACAAAATAAAGTATTTTTTTTCTCCTTAAGAAGATAAAAAAAGTCACCGAAAATTTAAGAGCGAGGAAATTGGACGTAACAGAATTTTATTGTCTTGTTACAAATTTGTATCTGGGGTAAAATTAAGAGACATGCCAGGATTAAATCAACTTAAGCAATTTGTCAGTGATATCAAAAATGTAGGTGACGAAGTAAAAATTCGTACCCAGAGAGGTGAAAAACCCGCTGTTGTTCCTCTCCCGGAAGGCATTTCAGAAGCTGATGACTCAGAAGACTTCGTACTTGGACTTCCTGAACCTGCAGCAGAAGAAATAGCTGCAGACAGCGAAGAAACAGATGCAGAGTCTATTAATCCTGATGATATTGTCTCTCAGGATGCAGATGACAGTTCAGCTGCCATACCAGATCTTGATGCACTTCTTAATCCTGTTGGACAGGAGTCTGACAGTGTTCCTGATTTAAGCGACTTCCTCGACACTCCAAAAGAAACACCGCTGGAAGATCTTGATCTGGATGCCCTTCTTAAATCTTCTGAACCAGCAGAAACAGAAGAACCTGAGCCACTTGATACTCCTGGAAGCTCTTCTGGTTCTGATTTGCCTGATTTTGGCAGTCTTGGTGATTTACCGGATTTTGGTGATTTTGATTCATCTCTGGATTCACTTTCAGCAAATAATTCTCCTTCTGATATTCCTGATATTAACGCTGATTTTGGTTCTGATAATTCTGGCGGTGACAGTATTCCTGCAATGGAAACACCGGCAAAAGAAAATTCTGATGCTTTATCTGATGACGGATTTGGTGATGGACTTGGCGATTCTGATGATTTTGCCTTTGATGGTAATGCCATCGACTTAAATGAAGATATTCCTGAAGAAATTGCAGAAGAAGATGGTTCAATGCCTGTAGTTGAAGAAACTCCGGAAACAGAAACAATGCCGGAAGTTACTTCTGATGCAATGGACTCTGATACATCAGCTCCAGCTTCTTTTGACTTTGAAACTCCAGATTTCGAAGCTCCTGCTGCTTCTCCTGATTCAGTTGAAAATATGTTCTCAACTGACGGACTTGATTTTCAATCCTCAGACAACAATGGACTTGATTTACCTGCCGGTGACGGAGCCATGGACTTTAATATTCCGGACATGGATTTCTCTGGTACAGACATGGCCGGTGAAAGGGGAGCCGAAGAAGGTTCAAAAACTGCAGCACAGGCAATTCTTGATAATAATGACGGATTTATTGATGCTTCAATGGATGTTCCACCAGAAGACTTTAGTGACTCTATGGAAGGAATGGGAGATGCAGACAGCATTGATTTTGGAGATACTTCTTCTCCTGCCGGTGAAGAGTTCCCTGTTACAGATCCTTATGGTGCAGGTGATGACTTCTTACTTGATGAAAATTCCTTTGAAATTCCAGGATTCTCGGATACAGAAACTGCTTCTTTTGGTAAAAAAGGCAAGGTAAAAGTTGATGTAGCTGACTTCAGTCAGGCAAAAACTGGAAGACCAAAGAATACACTTACAGATGAAGAATATGTTGTATTCAAGAAAAACCTTTCTGCATATCCTTTAAATCTGCGTCTTGCAATTGAAGAAATGCTGGTTAAGAACGAGTTTACAGATGATGCAGAATTTGAAGTTGTTGAAAAGATTTTAAAGAAAGTTCCGGCACGTCAGCTTGCTACTCACCTGGAAAAACTTCTTGATATTTCAATTGATGTTCCTCGTGATTACGAAAGACGTTCTGTTGCTCAGTATGAAGCTTATAAACAGTCTTTCCAGTATCAGCTTAAAAACAGAATTATTCCTGGCGGTATTGCAGCAGCATTAATTGCAATTGTATGTTATGCCCTGTTCCAGGCATCTGTAAGCTTTATTTATAACCCTGCAATGGCAACTTTGCTTTATAAACAGGGTTATACTCTCCTTGAAAATAATGAATATCCACAGTCTGAACAGCGTTTTTCAGAAGCTGTAAAATATAAGCCGATAAAAAAATGGTTCTTTAAATATGCCAGAGGATATAGAAGCCACAAACAGTATGAACGTGCCGGTCAGATGTATAAAAAGACTCTTGTTCACTTTAAATATGATAAAGCTGCCGGTATTGAATGGGCCGAAATGGAACTTTATGAGCGTTCAAACTACGAAAGGGCAGAAAATATTGCAAGACGTGAAGTTCTTGATCACCACATTAATGATGCAGACGGAATTCTTCTTCTTGGTGATGTATTCCTTGAATGGGGCGAAGAAAATGCTGAAAAGTACGAAGACGCCCGTGAACAGTATGCAACTCTCATAAACCTTTATGGTGTTAACGATTTGTATTTATCAAGAATGATGCGTTACTTTATCCGTACAGACAAGCTTCGCAATGTTCTTGAACTAAAAGCCAGATTCTATCCTCGTAAAAAGTCCCTTTGTGCTCAGGACTGGGGTGAACTTTCCGGATATATGCTTGATAAACTCTACGGAAAATTAAGCCGCTCAGAAGAAAGCCTTCGTTCCAGCATTGAAGATGTTCGTGCAATGCTTGATATTGCAATTAAAGCTGATCCTTCAATTCCGGTTCCTCATTACAATATGGCCCGTTATTTTATTCATAACAATAATTTTGAGGCTGCAAAATCAGAACTTAACAAAGCTCTTGATTGTTTTGACAGACAGGAATTCCGTACACGTAAAAACACATACAAAGAAATTGATTCCTGCCGTATTCTTGGTGAACTTTACGCAGATACTCGTGAATACTTAAAAGCTCAGGAAGTTTATACACGTGGTATTGATTTGTATCAGACAGAAAATGAAAGGGATGCAGGCTTTACTGGTGATTATAATACGGGACTTCTGTATGCAGACATGGGAGATATTGAATACTTTATCTCCGGTGATATGGATGCAGCTTTGAAAAACTATGAAATGGCACTTAAAAATAAAAATGACACAGCATCAATTAATTACAGAGTTGGCGCTGTTTATTATAGTAAAAATGTTTATGATAAGGCCCTTGATTCATTTATTCGTGCAAAGGAAAAAAATGATACAGACATCAATCTTAAACTTGCTTTAGGAAATGTACTTTCTCTTCGTGGTGATAACTTTGCAGCACAGGGTTATTATACAGAACTTTTAAATCTGCTTGATAAAGAAAAAGAACGTCATTATATTCTCTATCCTCAGGAAAAGGAAGATGATAACGGTCTTGTAGAAATGTTCCTTAAAGTAAACAACAATCTTGGTGTTACATTATACAGACTGGCTCGTCAGACAGGGGACAGCAATAAAAATGCTCAGGCTACAGTTCGTCTTTCTGATTCAATCAGAGCATGGGACGCACTTACCCGTAATCCTGAAACAATGGTTCGCCTTGGTGGAAGTAATCTGGCATTACAGAATTCAAAATACATTATGGCTTCAAGAGCAGATTTTGAGCCTGCCATTTATACTGACATTCCTAAGACAATGGTTGCCGAAAAAATTCTTAACTAATAAAAAGGAGAATATATTTGGTTTGTTCTCGTATTGGAATTAACTTTAAGAAAAGAGTAAATTCCTTAAAAAAAGAAATCTTCAGAAAAACCATTCACCTTTGTACAGGGGTTGTACCAGTTCTCCTTCATTTTTATAAGACTCCAGTAATAATTCTTCTGCTTCTAGCTCTTTCAGCATATCTTTTAAGTGAATTTTTGCGTTTCAGGGGAATAAACATTCCTCTGATTAGTCAGATTACAGTTAAAGCTGCACGAAAAAGGGATGAAAACAAAATTGTGCTGGGTCCTGTAACTCTTGTGCTTGGAGTTGTAAGTGCAAGTCTTTTGTGGCCGGAAACTGCTGCTGCAATCGGTATCGTGGCTCTGGCACTTGGAGATGGGCTTGCAAGTCTTGCTGGAAAAAGTTTTGGAAGCCTTCCGTTACCATTTACTGGTGGAAAAACAGTTGAGGGAAGTTTGACCTGCTTTACGGCTATATTTGTTTCCTGCTGGATGATTTCGAAAAATACAGTTGTTTCATTTATAGTTGCTTTAACAGGATGTTTTATTGAGTGTCTGCCTTTAAAGGATTTTGATAATCTGTTGATTCCTGTTGTTTTGGGCGGGCTTTCTGCCTGGCTTTTAAATCTGCCTTTTTTATTTCCACAGATAAATCTGATGCAGGGTTTTTAAGTATTTTACACAACCGTAAACTAAAAGCGGCATACCCATAATCATAAATACAAAATTGTCGGCTGTAATCATAAACCCATAGCCTGCCAGCATTACAAGCATATAAATTCCCATTTTGGCATAATCAGGTTCTTCATTATTTTTACTGTTGATCCAGAAAGAAATGAAGGCAATTACAATAAAAATCAGTCTTGAAACAAGAAACAGTTTTGAAAATCCCCAGGTAATTGTGCCTGCAGAGGTAATTTTTGCTGTATTAATGGGAGCAATTACAGAAAAAACGATACATACTGCAAAAAGAACTGTAATGTTACGTTCAATTTCCTGACGCTGGTCAGCGGAAGAAGCTAAGGCTGCAAAGACAAAACTTAAAGGGGCAAGAAGTCTGCACATAAAAAGAAGACGGCCGCAGAAAAACAGAAAGTCTGAAAAAGTTGCCCAAAGGCCAAAGAGTGGAGTTAAAAAGCGGAGGCCTTCAAAAAGACAGGCTGTAAGAAAAGCCATAAAAAAGATAACTTCAGAAGCCTGTGTTGCCTGGAAAAATTTCATAAGATGCCATGCAGCAACAGGTGCAAAAATAACAAGCAGTGAAATGGACAGCATTGTTGCAGTAAAACTGTAATTCAATAATGGTGTTTTTGAAAGAACTGCAGGAACACGGAAAACTGGAGGAGGAGTAATTGCTTTGTTAATAAGGGCAATGATAAAACAAATAAGGGCTGATGTGATGCATGCACAGGAAAACACGAGAAAGAACTGAAGAATCCTGTTTCTTACTTTTAAAGTCATAAAAAAATGATAAAAGTAAAATAAAATTAAGTAAAGACCGAAGAAAAGAATTCCGAAAATAAAATGTAGACTAACAGGTTCAATTTCGAGTTTTTTAATTTTAAACAGTGGCAAGGATTGTAAGGGCTGGCGTAGCCAGTTCCGAAGCGTAGCGAAGGAATGAAGCGATAGCGGAACCCTGAAAAGCCTGTTTTTTGCGAAGCAAAAAGCCACCCAAAGAAGAAAAATTTAAAACTCCACATTTGTCCTAATAAAATAGTCAGGGGGAAACATGAAAAAGCAGCTTTTAGGTTCATTGATGCTTCTTGCAGCAGCAGGTATTTCGTTTGCTGGTGATGCTGCGGCTTTTGTAGATCTTGGACTTTCTGCCGATGGCAAAACTTATGTTTTTGCAGAATATGGAAAGACTGATAAAGCATTTCAGGGATATGCTGAAATTTACTGTGTAGATATTGAAAAAAATGACTGGATTGATGGAGAAGTATTCCGTACAAATCCATCTCCTGCAACTGTTAAAAAGAGTGGAAAAGAAGTATATCAGGAACTGCTCAAAAAGGCAGACTGGTGTCTTAAAAAATACAATCTTAAACAGTCAGACCCGGATAATCTCCTTTTTACAAGAGAAATTCCTTCATCAAACGGTGAAATTGTTTTTAAGGATTTTGAAGGTTCAACAGTTGAACACAGCATTTTCTATCACATTAAACTGATTAAAAATGTAGAAGGTTCTGGTGTTAACTGCAAATCATCTTTCTTTATATCACTGGAAAAACAGGATGAAAGCGGTAATGTAATCAGCCGTAACATTGTTGGTAATCCTGACATTAAACGAAAAGGTGTTACAGGATATACAATCAACAGAATTTTCAGCGACAAATCTGGCCGTAATCTGGTATTTGTTGTAGAAAAAACAATGGAAAACGAAACTGGAACCTGTATCCGATACATGGTTGAAACAATCAGACTGTAAATTAAATTGATTCTGAAACAGGCTCTCGAGTTGAAGTGTTAAGTGTACTTCAATTTGAGGGTCTTTTTTTTGTTTTAAATCAAAATTTTTGTGTAAAAAAGTAATATCGATGCCATATATATTACGTCAGGATTTTAAAACTGACGGAGGCATTATGGCAAAACTGACTAAAGCAAATATTTTCAGACTGTGCGGAGTCATTTTTTTTATGACTTTAACAGTTGTATTTACCGCAGGAGTTCCTGTTTCCTGCCGTCTTTCTGATGATGGATTTGAAATTGTAAAAGAAGATTCCTCATCTCCCAAAATTCTCTCTTATATTGCAGAAAGTAATCTTGTTATTAACATTCTGTATTCCGAGAAAATTAATCTGCGTAATGTGAAAATCAGAAGTCTGGATGGAATGTATGAAGAAGAAGCGGGATTAATTGAATACGAAAATGAAGAAAACAGAGTAAAAATCACCCTGAAAGAACCAACGGAAGTTGGAATAAATTATGCCTTAAACGGTATGGCAAAAGATGTTCATGGAAACCTGCTTCAGTTCAGTCTGCCTTTTACAGGCTTTAATGATAATCCTGTAAATATGGTTTTATCGGAAATCAGAACAAAACACACATCAACAGCAGGAGTCCTGAAAAAAGCTGAATATATTGAACTTTATGTTGCTGAGGGGGGAAATACTGCCGGGTTTGAACTGATTTGTGGAAGCGACGGAGAAAATAAAAAATATGTATTCCCTGTAATGGATGTAAAAAAAGGTGAATATATTGTAGTTCATTTTCGTACTCCTTCTGAAGGTTTATGCATTGATGAAACTGGAGAAGATTTATCCCTTTCAACAGCAGAAGCTTCCAGCGAAAGTCGTGATTTGTGGATTGAAAACACAGAAACAAGAATCAGTGACAGCGACGTAATTGTTTTAAGAAACGCCTGTAAAGACGAAATTACTGATGCAGTTTTATTTTGTTCCGGTGATAAAACATCCTGGTACTCAAAAGAACAGAAAAGTCTGTCCCAGGAAGCCTTTGACGGAGAAGCCTGGGCAGGAGGCAGTGGCGTTGAATGGGCCTGCAGTTCAGATGGTGTAACTTCAAACAGAACACTTTGCAGATTCGATTTTGAAACAGTCCCTGCAGGAAAAGATTCATGGCATGTAGTAACAATGGGAACTCCTGGTTGCAGTAATGAGAACTGTGTGATTTATAACTAAAAACCGGGAATGGAAAATGAACTTTGAAGAGATGAGTTTTGTAATCAGGTGGTTTGTATTGATCTGGGGATGTTTTGTTGTAAGTAAAAATGATACAGAAAAGTATTTTATTCCTGATTCAGTTTTAATTTTTGTGGCAGTTGTTTTGACGGGTACTGATATTTTTTTATGTCCTGAAAGAATACTTATAAAAATTCTTTTCGCTTTTTTAATGTTGTTTATATTACTGTCCGTTTTTTTTGTTTCCGGTGGAATTGGAGGTGGCGATATAAAACTAATATGTCTGCTTACATACGGAACTGGTTTTTTTGCGACGGTGGCAGGACTTTTTTTTGCCTGTATTTCAGGGCTTGTTTTTTGTTTTATAAAAAAAGAACTGTCTGCTGAAAAAGTAAAAAAAGTTCCTTTTGCTCCATTTGTTTCTGCCTCTGTTCTTTTGTGTTCTCTGTTTATAAAGGAGGCAGCATGAAAAGGTTTTTGAAAGGGCTTATACCTGCTGGAATCCTTCTGTTTTCTTTTTGCTTAAATGCAGAAGAACAGAAAGAAACTGTGTTTATGGATTTTCGAAATCAGAAAATTACAGACATTATTTATTCACTTGCAAAAATGTGTGGTAAATCTGTAATTACAGATGAAACTGTATATGGAATACAGACTTTTCATTTTGAAGACAGAAGTTTTGAGCAGGCTCTGTACAGATTTGCAGAAGCTAATTCACTTTGGGTCTGGAAGAAAGAAGATGTTTATTATGTTTCTAAAGTAAAGATAGAAGAAAAAGATGGAAAAATTGATGTATCAACGGAAGAAACAGATGTTTCCTCTTTTTTGAGAATGCTTTCAAGAAAAACAAAGACAACAGTTATGTTTGACAGTCTTCCTCAGGTTAATGTTACGGTAAGACTAAGTGAGGCTTCTCTTGAAGATGTATTAAATCTTGTATTAATGAAGCTGCCTGGATTTAGTCTTGAGCGGATTGGACAGGGATACTTTATCGGAAAAAACACTTCAGGGGGAAGCAGACGAAATACTGATATTTTTAATCTTTCCTGCACAGATGGAAAATATTCAATAAGTCTTCAGAAAGCAGCCTTTAATACTGTGTTAGAAGCATTATTTAAAAGAGAAGGAAAAGAATTTTCTATTCTGTGTAAAAATAATCAGAATCTTGAAAGCATTTATTTTAAGGATAAAAGTTTTGAGGAAATGCTGTCTTTGATTCTGGAACAGGCTGGCTGCAGTTTTGGAATTGATAAAGATATCTATTACATTTTTGAAGTTTCAAAGAAAGACGCAACAAAAAAGTTCAGGGATGTGAAAATCCTTGAATTGAAAAATATTTCAACATCAGTTTTTATGCAGATGATTCCTTCTGAGATTCTTGGAGATGCTGTTGTAAAGACTGATGAAAAGAAAAATCTGCTGGTGATAATTGCAGGACCTGAGTCCCTGGCAGGCATTATCAGTTTTGTAAACTTAATAGATGTTAAGAATGATAAGGAAAAAGTAAAAAGCACAAGAGAGATAAAGCTGAAATACATAAAAAGTCAGGAACTTATAGACAGTATTTCTGAACCGGTAAACAGAAACTGCATTTTTAAGACATGGGATTCTTCCCGAGTTTTTTTTACCGGGTCTGATGATGAATACAGCTTATTTTTGAATCAGCTTTCTTTTCTGGATATTCCGAAACAACAGATAAAATATCAGATTCTTGTGGTTCAAAGACAAAAAACTGAAGGTACAAAGTTCAATTCAAGTTTTGCAATCAATGATACCCAGGAAGAACCTGTTAAAAACAGAGGATTAACTATCTCCAATATTTTTAATATTAAGTTTGATGTTATTTCTCACATGGGGATTCAATTTGCGGAAAATCTTAATGCTGAATTAAGTGAAGGAAAAAGCAGGGTTCTGGCTGACACAACTTTGAATGGATTAAGCGGTGAACAGATAAATTTTTCAAATACTAATACATACAGGTACAGGGACATAATTGTAGATACAACTGGTGATTTATATACAAGTACTACAAGGGAAATTTCAAGCGGTCTTACGATTAGCTTAAACGGATGGGTAAGTGGGGACGATATGATTACCGTCAAAATAGATGCACAGGTTTCGAAGCAGGGAAGTTCTGACTCTGCTGGTGATACATCGAATCCGCCTGCTACCTCTGAAAAAAAGGTCAGTACAAATGTAAGAACAAGGTCTGGAGAAAGTGTGATAATCGGAGGTCTTTTCCAGCAGGAAACTGATGTTAGTGAAAGACGTGTTCCGGTTCTAGGCAGCATTCCCCTGATTGGAAATATATTCAGGCATAAAACTACATCTACAGCAGACACAGAATTTGTTATTTATCTGGTCCCTTTTGTTGAAAAAAAAGAAAAATCAAATGAAGAAAGAATAAAACGGTATTACGAAAAATATGTAAAAAATCCGGAAATTGAAAAAAGCAGAAAAGGTGATGAGGTTTGAAATTGAAAAATATTACAAGTTTTTTTGAATGGAACTCAATAGAAAACCAGTATTCTCCTGAGTTCATAAAAAATACCAGATGCGTGAAGTTTTCTGAAAATGAAGGAGAAGTTACTGTTTTGATTGCTTCAAGTTCAAAAGATAAAAAAGGAATCTTGAAACAAATTCATTTTGGAAAGGAAGTTCATCTTGTTGAGGTAAGTGACAGTTCATTTTCTGAATTTGTTGGAAGCATTGTTGAATGCAACCAGTCTTTTGAAGAAGGAAAAGCTGAAACTGAAACTGGCAGAGAGGTCAGGTTTTCTCTTGAAAGTATTAATTCCGAAGCACCTGCTGTAAACATTATAAATGCAGTTTGTCTTGAGGCTGTCAGAAAGAATGCAAGTGATATTCACATTCAACGGGATGAAAAAAATGTTCGGATAAGATTTCGAATTGATGGTGTTTTGCATACTGTCAAAAAGCTGGATTCGAGCATCTATGAAGCACTGGTAACAAGATTGAAGGTAATGGCTTGTGTAAATGTGGCAGAGAACAGACTTCCTCAGGACGGAAGTTTATGTGTCAGTTGCGATGGGAGTAGTGTTGATTTACGAATTTCTTTTCTACCGGGGGTGTATGGAGAATCTATAGTTCTGCGTCTTTTTGAATCGAATAAAAAAGAAAAAACTCTGGAAGAACTGGGCTTTTCTGAAAGTTCAATGAAGGTGCTGAAAAAAATTCCACGGATGAAAAACGGTCTTGTTTTAGTCAGCGGGCCAACGGGTTCTGGAAAAACAACCACATTACATGCACTTATAAATCAGATGGACAGAGAAAGTTTAAAAATCATTACGATTGAAGATCCTGTGGAACGGCATATTGAGGGGGTAGATCAGATTCAGGTGAATGAAGGAATAGGCCTTACTTTTGAAAGTCTGCTAAGGCGGATTTTGAGGCAGGATCCGGACGTAATTATGGTAGGTGAAATCCGGGATAGTGAAACTGCGGCTCTTGTATTGCGGGCAGGTCTTACGGGGCATCTTGTTCTTTCTACCGTTCATACAACAGACAGTATTGGTGTAATAAAACGACTTACAAATCTTGGAGCTGATCCATATCTTGTTGCCGGAGTTCTAAAAATCTCTCTAGCCCAAAGACTTGTCAGAAAATATGAAAACAAAAAAAAAGATGTGATGGCAGGTAGAGAGGCGGTCAGTGAAATTTTTGTGGTGGATGAAGAACTTGCAGAAATGATTGAAAAATCTGCGTCAGAAACTGAAATAAAAAAATCCCTGAGAAAAAAAGGTTTTGAAACAATGAAAGAAGACGGACTTAAAAAGGTTCAGGCTGGTATTACAAGTCTGAAAGAAATTGAAAGAGAGGTTGGCTGATGAAAAAACTTTCTTCAAAGACAATTTATTATTTTACACAGACAATGACAGAATTATTGAAAAGTGGAGTGCCTCTTCAGCACGGACTGGAAATCTGCGGCAAAACAAAGAAGACATCCGGGTTTCGTTTTTTTTCTGAAAGTCTTCTGAAAGACATTCGTAATGGAAAGAAGTTTTCCCTTGCCCTGTCTAAATATAAAAATGATTTGGGAGCATTTTATCTGGAGGTGGTGAGGCTTGGGGAAGAAACAAACTGCCTTCCTCAGATGATGGAAAACCTGACTTTATACTTAAAAACTTTTAACGATGTAAAAGGAAAGTTACGCCAGGCCCTTATATATCCGGCATTTGTCTGCTTAACCACAGTTGTGGTGGCTCTGACAATTTTGTTTTTTGTATTTCCAAAGATAAGCGCTATTTTTGAAGCATTTTCTGAAAGTTCCATTTATATAGAAGAAACTATAGTTCAAATTAAATACTCAGTACTTTTCTTCTCTGGATTTTTGATTTTTGTTTTGGTTTCAACTGCAGTTTTGTTTTTTTTGTATAAAACAAGTGAGTGCTTTAGAAAAAAGGCTGACCGTGTTTTTATAAGCCTTCCATTGATAGGAAGTTTTCTGAAAAGTTTGTATACAAGAGATTTTATTTTTGTCATGCAGCTTATGTGTCCTTCACCTTTAAGTTTTACAGAAGCTTTAAAGCGCAGTACAGGCGTTATCAGAAACAGGGAGTTTTCAAAGCAAATTAATTTTATTTACGAAAAGATTTGTAGAGGAGAAAGCATTGGTGACAGTTTTAGTCATAGTGGAATTTTTTCAGATTACCTTGTTACCTGGATTTCCATAGCATCTGCAACAGGAAATCTGAAATGCGTTTTTAAACAAATAAACGAATATTACTCAAAAGAGATAAATGAATCCCTTGAAACCTTTATGACTCTTGTGGAGCCGGTTCTGATTTTAATTACAGGTGTCTTTATGTTTTTTATGATTGCACAGTTTGTTATGCCAGTTTTTTCACTGTTGGGGAGATTATAGAAATGAAAAAAGTAAAAACTTTTTTGAAAGTCCTGAAAAGTAATGACGGATGGACATTTATGGAGACCTTGATTGTTATTGCCATTGTTATGGTTTTGACAGCATCAGCAGGATTTATGGTATCTGGCTGTCTGGACAGAGCTAAATATGCGTCTGCCAGAAGTCAGATAGAAGCTTTTTGTGTTGCACTTGAAGGGTATTACATAGACTGCGGCAATTATCCCACAACTGAACAGGGGCTGGAAGCTCTAAGAAAAAAGCCTGAAATTCAGCCTGTAAGTGAAAACTGGAATGGGCCATATATTTACAAATCCATACCGAAAGATCCCTGGGGAAATGATTATGAATACACATGCGGTGATATTGAAGGAAATCCTTATGGAATACGGTGTTTTGGAAGCGATGGAAGAAAAGGAGGAGAGGATAAAAATGAAGATATTTTGTCCTGGTAAGGCATGTTAAAAAACTTAGTAATTGAAATAAACCTGCTGCTGGTAATTCTTGGAATAACTTTCACTTTTTTTTGTCTGGAAAAAACTGTTGAAAGACAGATTGTGTTTGTGGAGCGGATTGAAAATGAGGCTGACTGAACTTGTAGTTTCTATTTTGATTTCTGCCATGATTTTTAGCTGTGCCATGACTTGTTTTGGAAGCTGTAAAAAATGTGCAAAAAAAATTACAGACAGGGAAAAGTATTTTGCGGAAATCTGCAGGGAAAAAAATGAAATTAAAAAAAATTTTGAAAAATGAAGAGGGCTTTGCGGAGATTCCTCTTCTCGTAGTGATTTTTTGTCTTTCGGTTCTTCTGCTGGGATTGTGTCTGGTGGCAGGAACCGGACGCTTTTGATTAAAGGAATGTAAAGTGAAAAAACAGATTCTGGACTGTTCTTCTGTTTTTACGTTTGTGGTAAAAAAGTACCCCTGTAAAAAAGAAGAAATAAGTGAGCAGATTAAAAACTTTTATCCTTTTTCTGTAAAAGGAAAAAGCATTGTTGTCAGAGGAATCAAAAAAAGAAAGGAAACAGTTTTTTTTATTTTTAAAAAGACTTCATTTGATACTGAATGGGTGTCGTTTGTTCTGTTTATTCTGAACAGATATAAAGAAGGAAATTATGGATTAAAGAAGGATTCTGTTTGGGAGGTTGTATCAATTTCGAAAGATGGCCCGGTTTCCCTGGATATAACGGATCGTGAACCAGATAACTGTAAAAAAGTATTTTTAGCTTCGGAAATTCTTGACTGCAGCACAAAAGAAGACTGTATTCATCTTCATTCTGACAAATCAAGATTAAAAAAAAGAGCTTTGAGGGTACTTTTTATGGCGGTTATGATTCCGGTTCTTCTGGCTGGTGTAAAAACTGCTGTAAAAGAAAAGAAAGAAAAACTTCTGGATTCGATAAAACTTGAAAAACAAAAAAAAGAAAAAGAAGAAGAAAGAATATCCAGATTAAAAGAAGTTCAAAAACTGGAAGAAGAATATCTGAAACTATGTGAAAACAGAACACCATCTGTGTATGAAATTCTTCAGCATATTTACGGTCTTTGTTCAAAAGGGGACGGAATAAAAAATCTTTCAATAGAAAAAAATTATTTCTCTTTTGAAGCCGGAACTGAAAATGGTGTTGAACTTTTAAAAAAAATAGAAAGGGACAGTTTTTTTCTGACGGGAAGAATAAACAGAATCCAGAAAAACGGAAATAGGGAAGAGGTAAGTTTGTCGGGAGAAGTAAAAAAAATAAGGACCGAAATAATAAGGATTTCAGACAAGGCGCCGGAGAGTGTCATAAATGAAAAAATGGAACATTACAGAAAAAAGATTTCAGAAATTGAAGAACAAAAATCCTTCAAAGAAAAGCAGGTACTTTCGGTTTTTATGGAAAGTGTAAAAAAAGAGCTGCGTAAGAATAACTGTAAAGAAGAATATTTTATTGAAAGCACGGATGACAGCAGGGCAGTTGTAGAAGTTTTATTCAGGGGACCTCCTGAAAAGGTTTTTTCTGTAGTTAAAAAAATGGGGCAGCAGGATAGAGAACTTATAAAAGTATTGAAAATCAACAGTTTTGAAAATTCTGGAGAGATTCAATGCACCTTGGTTTTTGATACAGGAATTATGACAAAAAGGGAAATGGAAAATAAACCTTCTGAAGCGGAGTTTACCCCGAAAGAAATTTCTAAAGCCTTTTATTGCAGAAAAGAAACTGTGAAAAGACCTGTGCAGCAGCAAAAAAAGACTGTCCTGTATGAACAAAAAAAACTTGATTATCTGGGTTCTGCAAAAAATGGAAACAAAAAACGAATCTTTGTGTCTGACAGAGAGAATGGTTTAGTTTTTGAACTACTGGAAGAAAAAACGGATAGTGGGAAAGGCCATTTTTATTTTAGGGAAGACGGGGGGCTGATTGCGGTTTTGAAAAATAAAGAATTCGAGGTGAACTGGTGAAAAAAAATTGGTTTGGTTTTCTGGCACTTTTAATGATTTTAATATCCTGCAAAAGCACCAGGCTTGAAACACGGGATTTGATTTATGTGATGATTTACGACCTGGATAATAATCCGGTTGCAGGTGCAGATTTATTTGTAAATGGAAATTTTGCCGGAAAAAGCGATATACATGGACGATTTTTTATAACAGCAGCGGAGAGAATTAATTCTTCCGAAAAAATAGACTCTTCAATTTTAATCAAAGTTTCAAAATCAGGTTATGAAGAAATAATTCAGCAGACAGAAATTGAAGACGGAGAAGTTTTTTATTTTAAGACAGCTTCATGGGAGCAGCTGCTGGAAAGGGCTGAGATTCTTCTTGATGAAGATAAAACCTCAGAAGCTCTGGATTATATTGAACGGTCCGAAAAAATTGCCGGGAATAAAGAAGAAATTTTTTATTTAAAGGCTGTTGTGTACGGGAAAACAGGCAACGGTTATGAAAAACTGAAAGCACTTGAAAAAATAAAAAGTGAAAAAAATGAGCCTTATAAAAAAGCTTTTTTAGAGAGGTTTTCTGAAAATGAATAAAACAACTTTTGTATTCTTTTTTTTAAGCATTATGAATTTGAGCTGCACAGTAATCAATCTGACGACAGCAAAAACAATTGAGAAATCACAGGAGTCACTTCTGGAATTGATTATAAATTTAAGCTCCAGAAGTGAAAAAAACATGAGTGATGAAAGCTTGATTCTGGAAAGCATTCAAAAAACGGGAAAAAACCTGTGTGAAAAAACTGATTTTCTGAATAAAAAAATCGCAAAGCTGATTGACGCAGAAAAACAGACTGGAACTGACAGAATATTATTCGATTCTGCAGTTATAAAACTTGAACAGGAAGGTGACTTTCTGTTCAGGAAGAAGTTGTACGGGGACTCTTTGCATAAATATGAAGCGGCACTTTGCTTAAATCCGGAAAACACTGGGCTTAGAAGTAAAAGATTAATGGCTTTGTATTTTCAAAATCCTTTTGATTCGGGCAAACACAGATGGATTCTTAATGAATGCGAAAACCTGAGAAAAGCAGGTTTTTCTTCTGATGAACTGCAGCAGATAGAAAAAAAGGTGCTTCTGGAAGAGAAGATTTATAAGGAGGATTAGTTGAATAAAAAAAGACAGCTTTTGGTTCTGCCGCTTATATTCTGTTTGAGTAGTGTATTTGCCGAAAAAGTTCTTCTTGCGGATTTTTTTGTTCTTGATGAACAGGGAAAAAGCATTGATGTAAATGAAAAAAATGTTGATGCCTATTATTCGGTGTTTAAATCGGCTTTTTACGAAGAAAACATTTTTTATGAACGGACAAAAAAATACGGAAAAACAGCTTCTTTTTCTGACGCGATGAAAATATGCAGGGCATCAGAGGGGCAGTTGCTTGTTTATGGTTATGTTCAAAAAAAAGACAGCTGCTGGTTTTCAGAGTTCAAATTGCTGGATCTGCAGAAAGAAACAATAGTGGCAGATTTTTATGCTGCAGAAACTCATGAGAATCTGGAAAACTTGCTGAAACTTCAGGCAAATAAGATTGAAAAAAAAGTCAGACAGTTAATGGGATTTGAAACGGCGGAAACTGAAAAAACTTTTTTTCCTTTTTCAATATATGTGCCTTTAAATGTTTTTTACTGGACTCCCGTAGACAAAGCCTGGTGCAGAGTTCTTACAGGAATGGCAGGAATTGAAAGTGGAATATGTTTTTTTCCAGAAAACTGGGGAGTAGTTTTAAAAAACAGAGAATGCAGATTTGGAGAAAAAGTTTCTTTTGAATATAAAGCAGGACTGGGAAATCCACAGTTTTACAAAGCGTTCTGGAATAGTTTTATGGCAAAAAATCTGTTTATTTGTGACTGGTTTTTTGAAAAAGATAAATCGGTTTATGCAGGAGCGGGGCCTTTTTTTGAATTCGATGTTGTTGATGTGGAAAAAAAATATGAAAAGTCTTCAGTTCATGTGCAAAGCAGCTTTGGAGTTGTTTTTGAAACCGGTGTTCATTTTTTTGTAAATGAGAAAATGCTTTTTAATACTGGAGTTGAATTGAACATTCCATTTGAATCAAAAAGTTTTTTAACGGCTAAGCCAAAGGCAGGTCTTGTATGGAAAGGAGGCGGAAAATGAAAAATTCATTACTGATTTTAGTATTGGTTTTACTAGCCACAGGATGTTCTAACGGATTATCGGAAATTTTTCTGACTTCATCTGCAGATCCTTTTTCAGATACACCTGAAATCAGATTTATGGACTTTCAGGGGCAGATAAATCTTTTCTGGAAAAAAGATGATGGCGCTGACAGTTACATTTTGCTTCGAAAATCCGATAGTGCAGCTTCAGGGTTTTCGGAAATCTATCGGGGTAAAAAGAACTTTTTTGAAGATAGAAACGGCAGTACAGGAGAAAGATATATTTACAGGCTTGATAAAATCCGGGGTCAAAAGAGGTTTTATGGAACATCATATTCCTACGGATTTTTTTCTGACGCTGCAAAAGATCAGTGGGAAGACAATAACTGTAAAAAAAACGCTGTGGAACTGGAAGAGGATAAAGATGCCAATCTCTATTACTGCAGTTTTTATGATGGAACAATTATTCTGGATCAGGACTGGTTTTATGTAACAATACCATCCCACAGAACAGCAGAAGTTACATTGCAGGATTCCAGGCAAAAACAGGGAAGCGAATATACATCTTTTTGCTGGAGTACAGAGGACACAAGTCCGGAACCATTGAATCTAAAAGGAAGAATCATTCTGACTAATTCTACTGGAGAAGCAAAAAAAGTTTATTTTCGAATAATCCCGAACAGAGATTTTTTTGAAACAGATGGAAGCGAAAGTTTTGTAAAGAATTACAGACTGGTTCTTCAATTAATAACAAAGGAAAGTACATGAAAAAGAGTCTTGAAAAATTATTTAGGAAAGGTGCTTTTTTGTTTTCAGCATTTTTATTTTTTTCCTGTGGATTCAATGAATATAAGGAAGAAAGCGTAAATGAAGAAATCTTTTATCTGGAAGAAAGTACGCTTTTTAAGCAGGACATGGAAAATCTTCAGGAATATTTGTTTTCTACAGCTGACGAAAACTTAGCTGGCAGTACCGGAACAACATTTTGGGTTGTATGTGAAAAAGATTTTAATGACAGCCTGGAGTTCAAAGATTTTACTGCTGAAGTTACAAAAATTTCAGGTAATTCAAAAGCTGGTTATGGTCTTGTATTTTGCCAGAACGAAAACGAAAAAAATGAGCAGTCCTTGTTGTGCGTGCTGATAAATGTAAATGGATTTTATAGCATTGGAAAACTAAGTGAAAATTGCTTCGAAAAAATAAATGAATGGACTTACTCAGAAAATTTGAACACAGGTTATACCTCAAATCTGATTTCAGTTCAAAAAAAAGAAGACAAATACCAAATCTATTTCAATGGAAATCTGGAAACCAGCTTTTTTGATAACAAAAAAATTCTGATTCCCGGTGGAAGAGGATTTGTGGCAGTTGTTTCATCTAAAGAAAAGTTTCCGGAGCAAAGCGTAAAAATAAGATACAGAATCAAAAAATAAGGAGGTGTGATAAAAATTACATCCTTGTAATTTTTATCACTGCAGAATGCTGCTACGTTGTATCATCATTCTGCAGATACAGTGCCTCCTTGCACTGCCGCTAACGCGGTGTTTCATAAGGAGGTGTGATGGGGCTGTCCAATAAGTAATGACTGTAGCGGTCATTGAGCCCTTCGACAAGCTCAGGAACCACCCTTCGACAGGCTCAGGAACCACCTGTCGAAATGACCATTGCACTAAATATGGTGGTTTCGACAAGCTCAACCACCGCAAGTTGAACTTTTTGGACATCCCCATCACTGCAGAATGCTGCTACGTTGTATCATCATTCTGCAGATACAGTGCCTCCTTGCACTGCCGCTAACGCGGTGTTTCATAAGGAGAGAATTATGAGAGAGTTTTTATGGAGTTTAGTTCTAAGCGTTTATCTTTTATCAATGAGTCCCCCAGTTCTTTTTGCCGAAAAAACTGAAGCTCCGGTGATTGAGTTTCAGACTTATTCGGAAAAAAACGAATCATTCATCAAAGCCAGTGAAGGTGGAACTGTAAAATTGGGAAAAGCTTCTATATATATACCCCCTTTTGCATTGGAAAAAGATTCCTTTATCTCAATTACAAGATTAAACATGACAGAAGATACAGGAGAAACTCTTTTCAACGCAACTGAAGATGGAGGAGCCTACAGATTTCTTCCTGCAGGAACAAAATTCAAAAAAGAAGTAAGTATTACAATTCCATACTCTGGGGAGTTAAACAGTAAGAAAAACTGTCTGGAAAATATGTGCACATACTTTTTCGATACTGCTGAAAAAAAATGGACAAAGCTTAAGCGAAAAGATATTGATGTTGAAAACTGTACATTAACAGGAGTAACGACTCATTTTACAGATATGATAAACGGTACTCTTACTATGGGAGAAACTCCTTCACCACTGGAAACAAATATTAATTCAATCAAAAATCTTGAAGCTGCAATGCCGGATGGTCATCTCTTAAAAATGTCACCTTTACAGGGGGATATGAATGGGGATGCGGTAATGAGTTTTGAAATTCCGGTACCATATGGAAGAAAGGGAATGAATCCTTCTGTTTCTCTCAATTATTCAAGCGGAGCTGGTAATGGAATTGCTGGAAAAGGCTTTTATCTTGCCTGTGAAGAAGTCATAACAACTGACACAAGACAGGCACTTCCTGATTATGTGTTTGATCAGAAAAAAAGTGATACATATCTTTTGAATGGAGTTCTTCTTGAAAGGGAGGGTGATTCAAATATTTTTATTCCAAGACGAAATCCCGGTTTCTGTTCGGCAAAGCGAATTTATAACGATCAGGGAAAAGAGAATTACTGGATTGTTACGGAAAAAAACGGATTAAAAAAAGTATTTGGAAAATATCTCTTAAACGACCTGAAAAATAACAGTACACAGGGAACAGGTGCAGAAATTTTCAGCTGGTATCTTACGGAGGAATCTGATCTTTTTGGAAACACCGTAATCTATAAATATAAAAAGGACAGAGGAGCCGTATATCTTTCAGAAATTAAATATACAGGTTTTGGTAAAAAAGAAGGAAATTACAGAATTGTTTTTAATTACGAAACAGGCCGAAAAGATGTGAAAATTGATGGCCGAAGTAAAACTCTGGTAGAAAACAGACTGCTTCTTACTTCAATACAAACTTCAATGAAAGTAAATGGTAGTGAACAGATTATAAAATCTTTTTCCTTCAAATATAAAGAAGATCTGGCGGCAGCTTCTCTTCTTGATAATCTGACAGTTTGGGCAGGGGATTTTGAGTCTGAAAATAAATATACATACTTTTTTGAATATGAATCTGTGAATAAAGATGAAATGTTTGATTCTCCTGTGCCCTATTTTGTCTATGACGACGAAAGTATAAACATATCTACAGCCAGTTCTTCTTCCAAAGGCATAACTTTTAATTCAAGTTCCGGTGCTGGAGTTGGAACTGCAGCCTGTGATGTTCGTGTTACAACCGGTGTTAACGGATATAAAGGAACCAGCGAAACTCAGACGGATGATTCTCTTGCAGATGTTAATGGAGATGGAAAACCAGACAGTATATTCTATAAAAATGATGTTCTTATGGTTCGCCTTAATAATGGAAAAGGTTTTGATGATTCAGTTCCTCTAAAATGCCAGGGAAGAGACATAAAAAAAAGAATCAATGTAGAAAGTTCTGACAGTTCTTCTATAGGTGGAAACATCTATGCAGGTCTGGGATTAAAAGGATCTTATGTTTCACCAACTTTAGGCGGCTCACTTTCCATTGTAAAACAGCACTCCAGTAATAAAAACGTCAGTTCCTTTATTGATATGGATAATGATGGACTTATAGACATAGCCCTGAGCGGAGACAATTACTATTTAAAGAATAAAGGAAATCTGGAATTTGAAAAGGTTTATTTTTTGGGAAAGGTAATTGAAAACTCTTTAGATGAGATAGAAAATCAGGAAGATTATGAAAAAAGTTATTATGTTCAGACACCTTTTAGAGTCTGGAAAGCTCCTTTTGAAGGTGTTCTTGAAGTAAATGAAAAAATCAAAGGAATTTCAATTAATAATTCAGGAAGGACTTTTTTTACAGGAGAGGAAAATCCATTAACTGTACGGATGGTAACTAGAAATACAGCAGGAAAAGAAAGTTTTAATGATCTTGAAATTATTGATTCTCAGGAAAGAACACGAAAAAACGAAATTTCTGTAGGAAAAAATCAATATATTCTGTGGGGAATAAACCGTCTAAAAGAAAGCCGTCAGACAGATTTGGACTGGAATATAAACCTTCAATATAAAGAAATAAAGCCCTTCAAAACAGACTGGGTTGAACCTTACGCCATAACAGTTCTTGAAGAAGAAAAAACATTGCTGAATAAAACTCAGATCGAAAAAAAATACCTTTTACATACCGTTTACACACCACAGCAGTTTGATGCCCTTATAAAGCATGTAAACGAATTAAGCGAAAAGCAGACTGACAGAGAAAAGTATCTTTCAGAATTTGCCAGACAGTTCTGTGTAATGGCTTCAAGACAGTTGATTTACATGATCGAATTTACAGAGGAGGAAGAGGAAGATTTTTGTGAGGAATGCAGAAGCAGCAAGGCCTGGGAGTTTTTTAATAAATACAATTTAAAGGAGTTTAATGAAAAAAATCCTGATTTGGCTGACAATTATGAAATTTTCAATGTCAGATATGCGGAGGGACAATTTAACGCTTCAGCAAAAACAGAAACAGGAAGTCTTAGATCAGATAATATTCCCGGAACATGGACGGTAAAAGAAGGAAACTCTTTCATTAATCTTGGAAAGTATGCCGGCTCTGAAGGTGGAGAGATTGAGAATCTTTATTACAATACAAAAACAGGTGAATTTGCCAGAGAAAAAAACAGCAGCTTAACAAAACTTAATTTTACTTTGCTGGAAGAAAAAGAAGGATATATAAAGTGTGGCATCGAAAAAGATGAAAAAGGGCAGTTTGAAAGTATTGTAGTTTTTGAGTTTACTTCCCCTGATTACAAATGTGGAAATTTGAATTTAAATGAATATGTTTTTGCAGGGAAAAAATATCTGGAAAGCAGAGGAGTTTCAAAGAATTGTGCAGACGGATTATTTGATTCAAAAAACAACTACTGGTCCGTTTTTAATGTAAAAAGCAATGAATTCAATTTAATTCCGAATTTTTTTACAGACAGGCAGAAAAATGATTTTATAGAAGCAATGTATGATGTTGTAGTAATTCCCGAAAAACGATCGGAAGATGGAAAAATTCTGGAGAAAGAACATAAAGAATACACAAAAAAAACAGTTCCTAATTATGGGTCTGCAGATTTGATTCTGGAAGAAGTTATAAGGACACAGATTCCTTTTTACGAAAAAACTGAAAATGGATTTGAACTGAAAAATGAATACAGCAATCTTGAATTGAATTATTATGATGAAGAGAGTGATTCATATCTTCCGGTTTTGTCTGGAAAAGAAGGTGATTTTAATGCCTTTATAAATTTGTGCAGATTGTATGGAATTGGAAAAACAGAAACCATTCAAATTACACAGACTTTTAACAGAGAAAAATTCTACAGAATAAATGAAAACTTTTTTCAAATTACACGACTGACTGAACAGGGCGTTTTTACATCTTGCAGGGAAGAAATGCTTCCATGGACTACGGCAGAAGGAGAAGTCAAAGGTTTTTCTTCAAAGATTCTGACCCGGCCTGTGAATGTTTACAAAACAGAAAAATATTTCAATGAAAAAGAACAGGAAGTACCTGCGCCGGAAGTAAATGATCAGGGAGATTTTCCTCTGAATATTACAAAAACCGATTTTTCCATTGATGTAGTGTGTGGTGATTATTTGACAGGTGGAGCCAATAACTGGTTTTATGGCATCTGGCAGAATCAGGAAGCTGATTTGTCATTTAAGAATCTTGAACGTTTTTATGAAGCAGCCTCTGAAAAAGATAAAATAAAAAATACAAAGGCAGATGCAGCGGCTTTTGAAGATCAGGGAAGTAAATACGTTTATTATTCACTTCCTGCAGAAAATAAAATTGAAAATGGCAAGTGGCTTACACATTGTGAATATTATTTGAATCTGGAAAAGGCTCTTACAGGAGCAGTTTTTACAGATCAGGAAAACAACAGTTACATGCCATTTATTTTGGGAAATATTCTTCATAGTGAAAGAGCCGGAGGAAATACTTTTTACGAAATTGAAGGAATAAAAATCAGGAATGGTTCAGCAGATGAAAATAAGTTATATGAAAACTGGCGTCTTCCGTATCTGACAAAAAGTGAAACCACAGGAACAGATACTACAGCACAGATTTCGGCTTCCGCAGGTGTTGGTTACAGATATACTCAGATTCTTGATACAGTAAATGGATTTGCAAAAGCAAAAGGCTCTGCAGAAGGCGGCCTTAAAATTGGCGCTTCTTCGTCTACAAATGACGCTGTTACAAAAGTAAAACAACAGCTTTTTGATGTAAACGGTGACAATATTCCAGATATAGTAAAAGGCGGAACTGTATATTTTGGAAAACTTGTAGAAACTGTACAGAATGGAAAAGCACTTGAGTTCTCGGAAGGAAGTTTTGAATCTTTACCAAAGGTTTTGAATGAAAATGAAGTTCATGCAAAAACAAAAGGATATTCCGCCGGAGCTGAAGGTTCTGCGTCAGTCAAAAGACTTAATTCCCGGATAAATATAAGTATATTGAATCCGTCTTCTGGTGGTGGGGGCGGATGGTCAAATTCCAACAGTTCAAGCATTCAGAAAAAAGGATTTGTGGATTTGAATGGAGACGGACTTCCTGATTTTTGTAGTGTAGATAGTTATACAGTTACGGAAGAAAAAGAAAAGCAGAATGAAGCTTTTGATGAAGAATCAGAACAGGAAGAAGAAACAAAAACAGTTTTTACAAATCATATTTTTTTGAATGATGGAAAAAAATTATGGGAAACTCAGTATTTTAAGGACATTGAATATTTAAATGTCAGTAATTCAAAATCAGAAGGCTTGAATGGAGATTTATCCAAGACAATTGGAGGAACTGGGGATAGAACAACATTTGCAAACAGTCTTTCTTCCGGGGCAAGCTGCGGTTGTGGAGTAAATGTAAGTGCTTCCATTACTGTAACTTCCAGAATGTTTATGGATCTGAATGGAGATGGACTTACTGATATTGTTATTAAAAAAGGCGGCAGGTTTTTTGTCCGATATAATTGCGGAAACAGTTTTTTAGATGAAGAAGAATTCAATCTTCCAGGCTGGGGAAAAGAAACTACTGGAGTCAATTCCTGGAATACGGACTACAGTTTCAGTAATACACCTTTTAAGGATGTTCCTCTTTTAAAAAAGTTAAAAACTGATTCAATCGAACCAAAGAACTTTTATCTGGAGGAAGCTGCTTCCCTGTCAGAAAATCTCGAATGGTATACATCAGCAAGTCTTGGTATAAGCGGAAATGCAGGAGCAAATGTTAATATTCCTGTGCAAGTCTGGTTTATTACGCTGAACTTCACAGGCGCTTCTTCTTCCGGCATTACAACGTCAGTTACAGCAAATGGTGCTTCAGTGCGTATGCTTGATCTTGATGGAGATGGTCTTGCCGATCAGGTATTAAAAATTCCGGGAAAAGGTATTTATTACAAGAGAAATAATCTTGGAAAACAGGGACTCTTAAAAAAAGTAAAGCTTCCTC
>JAEDIW010000093.1 GCA_016296655.1 Treponema sp.
CAGGTTTAATAGGTTCTATCTTCATAAAAGCTTTGCTTACTTTCAATTTGAAAAATAATTCAAATATAAAAGTTTATGCATTATGTCGCAGTGAATCAAAATTTAAATCTGTGTTTAATGGTTTTGAAGATAAAAATTTGATTCCTGTTTATAGCAATGTTATTTCAATAGATTCAGAAGTTCTTGATTTTAATATTGATTATATTGTTCATGGAGCTGCAATTACAATTTCAAAAGAAATGGTAGAACATTGTGTTGAAACTCTTGATGTTGCATATTTGGGAACAAAGAAAATTCTTGAGCTTGCTAAAGATAAAAATGCAAAAAGTGTTGTTTATCTTTCAAGCATGGAAGTTTTTGGCACGCCTGATTCAAAGTTACCAGTAGTAACAGAAAAAGACTTGGGGTATATAGATATTTTAAATCCAAGAAGCAGTTATTCAGAAGGAAAGCGCATCTGTGAAACCTTATGTGCCTGCTACTCAAGTGAATATAGAGTACCTGTAAAGATTGTTCGTCTTGCACAAACTCTTGGTGCTGGAATTGATTATAATGATACCCGCGTAACAGCAATGTTTGCAAGAAGTGTAGTTGAAGGTAAAAATATTATTTTAAAAACTAAAGGTAATTCCAAGAGACAGGTTATTTATACAACAGATGCTATAAGTGCAATTCTTACAGTTTTGCTAAATGGTCAGAATGGTCAGAGTTATACAGCTTGCAATTATGAAACATTTGTTTCAATAAAAGACACGGCATCTTTAATCTGTGAAAAAATTGCTAACGGCAAAATAAAGCTAAACTTTGATATTCAGGAAAAGAATAATTTTGCCCCAGAAGTAATTATGAATCTTTCTTCTGAAAAGCTTGAAGCCCTTGGTTGGAAACCTACAGTTGGACTTGAAGAAGCTTATAGAAGACTGGTCAAATCGTTTGAAAAGTAATTTTTCATAGAGATTTTTTTGCGTACATAAAAAAATCTCTATGAAAAGCTTTACCCAATTTTAAAAAAAGAACTTAATGCTCAGAGACATATAATTGTTTCTCTGTGCCTTATCTTCTTTTTGATAGTGCTCGCGTACAATAAATGAAGTGTTGAATTCTGCTCCAAAAAGTAATTCTGGTGCTATAAAATATTGTATATTTATTCCGTATGTTCTTATTGTCTTATAAAGTGCCCATTGATCATGCTGGATTTTGTTGCTCCAGTCAGAGGAACTTAGGTCTACTGCAATGTTGTTTATGTAATTTGTATCAGGTCTGTTGTAGTGCAAAAATAAAGTTGCATTGCCTTTTGGAAAATATGTTCTAAAAGCAAGGTATTGACTGTTTCCGAAATATCCGCTTCCTGCTCCTAGAATTTGACCTCGCTGAGTGTAGCCTTGCATGATTCCACCATGTGAATAGTAGCCCATGTATTTCCACTGAAGTTGGAAGTCCTGAGACATTTCAAAATTACTCCATTCAAATATGATTTCTCCGAAAATACCATGTTTATTTGAAATTGAAAGAGTTTTTTTTGTTCCAACTGTATAGATTGCCGTGTGAAAAGGATTTTCAATTTTTTTTGCCGAATAATCATCAACTCCTAACTCTCCGTAAACTTCAAAACCGACTTGTGGGAATCTCCATTCTGCGAAGAGTGACATTTTCTGATCTTCGTCAATTTTGTCTCCTGTCTGGGAGCCGTTCGTGCTATACAACGGATTCAAATATTTAATAGACTTGTCCTTCCAGTTGTTAATGCAGATTTTATTAGCTCCAATTGTAAAGCCGGGCAAAATAGACGGTGAGTATGCAACTGAAAACCCTGTAAGCTGGCGATGGTCGTTTGTGCTGTCATTGTCAAAATAATCGGATTCTGTCAAATATCCAAGCCAGGCTCTTCCTTCAATTTCGCCAAGATACCAGTCTGTGTATGGCATATAGACTTTTGTTTTCCTTAGACCTATGTCAAATTTCGGGTAAGTTCCTGCATTGTTGCTTCCTAGCATTGGATTTAGCCATGCAGGTCCTAGCCACGGAGACTGAAATCCAAAGCCTACTGTAAAGTTGTGCCATGTATATCTGGCTTCTGTGTCTCCCCAGTCAAAAGTGCCGAAGGAAGAGTCTCCATAGCGCTGTACAAGGTCAATGTTTCCTTTCCAGAAATATGAATACTCGCTTCCGTAAACTCCTGGCAAAAAGTCAAACCCCCTGTTCTGACTCCAGCTCACCTGGGGTTTTAATGTCAGTTCCAGGCCGTAGGCTTCCAGTCTTGCGCCGGCGGTCAGGCTTGTGTTGTAGCCTTTGCCTTGCCAGAGGGCGCCGTCGTTCTGGCCGTAGGGGGCTTTTGTGTTGTAGCTGTTGAACCATTCTAGGCCGTAAAACTTAAATGTTATTGATTTGGAAAGTTTTTTTGTAGTGCCGAGATTGTTGTTTTTCCAGATGTTTAAATCTGAAGTTTGAGCTTCTTCTGACAGATGCCATTTTGAATCGCTCAATGTGCGGTAATTCAAGCTTGGACGTTCAACAAGTCCCTGTAATGCAAGAAAATCGTAGTATTCTTCTTCTATTGATTTTAAGGCTTCTTGTGAAAAAACTGCAGCGGATGACAGAAAAAATAAAAAACAAGAGATGATTTTAACAAACTTTTTCATAAAATTTCCTGAATGGCAAAAATTAGGAGAGATATTTCAACTAAGCAATATAAAGAAAATTGTAGAAAAATTCAACTGTTGAAAACTGTTAGAAAAGTCAAGATGTAGAAATTGTCATTATATTTTTTACACACCCATCACACTTTCAATGACGCAGGTGTGTTTTTTGTTTTCGTCGTAAGTTATGCCCACAAGAAGAACTTCGCCGCTGTAGCCTTTGAGGGCGCCGGTATAGTTTTTTTGTTTGATTTGTTCGATGGCAGTTTCCGCCTGCTCGCCCCGCTTCAGTTCAATCACCATGGCAGGTTTGTTTTTTACATCAGCCCGGGGAATCATCACCATGTCGGCAAAACCTTTTCCCCCTGGAAGTTCGCGGTAAATGTTGTAATACGCTGGGGCTGTAAAATAAGCCATTGTGATAACGCAGCTTAAAGAATTTTCGTCGTTGTATTTTAAAATCGATGTGTAAGTTTCGTGGGCAAGTTCGATTAGTTCGGCAGCTCTTTCATTTTCTTTGCGAATTGTTGCCTTCAAAAGACTGTCACATTTTGAAATTGTTGCGGCAATGTTGTGCCATGCTCCTGTTTGCAAAGCAAGTTTGTAGGCCATTCCAACTTCAAAATTCGGCAGAAATGCCTCGCCATATTCAGCATCAAAAGCAAGGTAACCCAGATGGATTAAAGCGGTCAGTGCTTCATCCTTTGAATTGATGATGGAAAGGTCATTTGCAAAAGTTTCCGTATCAACTTCAATTCTTCCGCCTTCAAGAACTTTCATTACATCTTCTTTTAATCCGTCAAAGTTCAGCTGGATGTAATTATTTATGGTTCCAAAGGCAGAAGTGTTTTTCCAGTAGGATTCAAGTTTTCTATTTACCATTGCACGGAAAACCGAATTCGGGTTGTACATGTGCTGACCGTTTATCAAATATCCGTTGTACCATTTTTTTACAGAATCAAAATTCATGTCATACTGCTGACAAAGCTCTTTTACTTCATCCTCGGTAAAGCCAAAATAAGGGGTGAACTGTTTGGAATCAATCATCGTGTATTCATCAAAATTGTTCAGGGCAGATTCGTTATCAATTTTTTTTATCGGAAGAATTCCAGTGATGTAAGCCAGTGCCAGAAAAGATTTTGCTTCTTCGCTTTTAAAAAGTGAATGTAAAAACTGAAGATATTTGTGCACAAGTTCTTGATTTTCAGCCTGATTTCGCACAACACAGTCCCATTCATCGATGATGATGACAAATTTGCGGTCAGTAAGTTTGTAAATGTCGTTTAAAATCAAATGAAGTGGCTGAGAATAATCAACTTTGTCCTGAAATTCCTGCTTAAACTCAAAAAAAAGGCGTTTCAAAATTGTTTCCACAACTTCTTCTTCATTTAAATCCGAAGCCGACGCCACATCAACATGAATTACATTGTATTTGTTAAGGTGAGTTTCAAAATCCTTTTCTTTTGCAATTTTGTAAGGTTCAAAAAGCTTTCGGGAATCACTTCCAAAACTATAATAGGCATCAATCATTCCAGCTGCCTGAGATTTTCCAAAACGGCGGGCGTGGGAGAGGGCAATACATCTTTGTTCAGTATTTAAGATTTTGTTTGTTTCTGAAATAAGCATTGTTTTATCAACATAAACCTGACTTCTTATAGCCTGTTTAAAACTTTCGTTTCCTGGATTAAAATACGTGCCCATTTTTTTTCACCTCGTTTTACAGTATAGCATATTTTGGATTTTTTTTCTCTATAAAGTGGGCAGATTGTGCTGATTCACTTGGTCATAGCCAAGAATGGAGCCTGTCTGTTTTTACCGAGGCTTCGAGCAGCTGTGCTGCGAAGTTTGCAAAGCGAGTGAGGAGGCTGGAGCGATAGCGGAATGCTGGACAGCCTGATTTTTGCGAAGCAAAAAGCCACCCGCAGAACTGGGGCAACAATTATGCTAATGCAGGGAATTTCTGTAAAGCGAATGACAAAACTATACGGCGTTCACAGAAATACTCTTAGGAAATTTATTTGGCAAAGAGGCTTGATTCTGTGGAAAAATTCAGGCGGAAGGTGAAGATGTTTGGGTAGGGGAAGGGAACTGTAAAAATACTTAACACTTTGTGAGCAGATGGGCATATTGATTTTGGCATGATGCAGGTTGCGCCAGGCAATGGAAGCCCTTTAGTCCACCTAGGGAGCGACGGCTGAAAGCCGGCAAAATGCGGCTGAGCATTTTGAGCGAGTCTCCGAGCAGCTGTGCTGCGAAGGCAGCTTTGCTGGGTGGATGAGCGTTAGCGAAGGCTGGAACTGCCGCCCGGGCGCCCACATTCTAATGTGACAGAATCTAAAAAAATCTATATTTATAAAATTTCAGTTCCGAGAAGCACTTCACCATTATCCTCACCCACAATCATTTTTGCAAGTTCATCTATTGCCTGGTTGTTGTGGGGCTGTGGGAATTCATAAGTGTGCGGATGTCTAAAAGGATTCCGTGGATTTTATATCGGTTTTTACTTAAATTGCCTTGTTGCTACACTAAAAGTGGACACTAACAGGTAGAAAACTGTTGAAAAAAATAG
>JAEDIW010000094.1 GCA_016296655.1 Treponema sp.
TGGCAAGCCATTTATGGCGAACCAAAGCCACCGGCTCTGCCGGTGGTAATTTACTTTTATGTTATCCATATAGTCTTCATTAAAATCTGATTCGTTAGATTGCAATTGTAACCTCATATATTTCAATAATTTTATTTCCAAAGAAAGCGTCCATAAATAAATAAACCTTTGTTTTCTGTCGAACCTATGGACGCTTACCCTGCTGCTGCTTTTGAGCCAGGGATGTTTTTTTCGGTTCTGTAATAATTATAATGAATCACTCTGTCATTTTGTAAGAGAGTAAACTATGGCAATGCAAAAATATTTGATAATGTTCCTTCATAAGAATAATATATACTTAGCAATTTTATGAAACTAAAAATCTTCAGGATGCACATCTGAACAACTGGCCCATCCTGAAAGGATACTAATTCTTTTATAAAAATGCTGATCAATTTTGTATTTTTCTCTTCCTAAATATAAATCATCCAGTGCTGCATCCGAATATATTGATAATTTTTTTAGCCAGAAGAATTCCCAATATCTGTTTTCACTGGTGTCTGGCATTTTGCAATAATAATTATATAAAAGCCAACATGCTCCACGTCCTCCGTTTTTTGCAAGTTCTTTAACAAGTTCTCTGTTTTTTTCTTGTGCTTTTATGACGCTTTCAAAGTTGTCCTGAATGCATTTTTTTATGAATGCTTTTGCTTTAGTAAACAGCAGGTCTATATCTTCATCTTGAATTTTTTCTTCTGTCACTTGGTCTTCCCCAATAAACAGTGTTATGGTAATTTCGTTTTCCTTGTCTGTATCATCATAGGTATAGGCAATGACATCTATCTTATCCTTATGCCTGCTGTTTTCTTCAATTCGAAAGGATTTTAGAACTGATGATTTTTCAAGATGAATAAAAAAGCTTCTATTATGTATTGCAATGGAGCATGGTTCAGTAAACTTCCAATCCTTGATTTCATATCCTAAATCCAATTGTCTTTTCTCCTTTCTTTTCTTCCTGAATTGCACATAGTTCATCAACAATAATGGAAGAATTAATCTCTGCTTTTGACATGAATTTTATTTTTCCTGCCAGAGAACCAAAATCTCCTGGTGTTACAGATGAATATCTTGTAATTCTTTCTATTTCTTCATTGCTGAATGCGATATTGCCAAAGAAATTATTCATCATTTTTATTATTCCATCTTCATTGAGCGGCTTGAATTCTGACATGATGTGAAATCTTCTCTGTAAGGCAGGATCCATCAGGTTTCTTAAATTTGTTGTGCAGATAAGTATTCCGGAAAATTCTTCCATTTGAGTAAGGAATTCATTCACCATGGTGCGTTCCCAGCTGTTCTTTGCATTGCTTCGATCGCAAAAAAAGGAATCAGCTTCGTCAAAGAGAAGTATTGCATCATTTGCCTCAGCTTCTGCAAAAGCATTCCTTATGTTTGCTTCATTTTCGCCAACATAGCTGCTCATTATGTCGCTTGCCCTCTTAAGTATTATCTGCTTGTTCAGTTTAGTGGATATGTATCTTGCAAGTTCAGTTTTTCCTGTTCCACTTGCACCATATAGAAGAATTCTGATGCCATTATCAGAAGCAAAAGAATTATATTTGTGGTCTTCACGATAGCTCACAGAGTTTTCAATCATTTTAACAATGCTGTCAGCTGGAATCGATGAATTCAATACAGACAGATCGTAGGAATCCCTCACATGTTCTTGGAGCTTTGATTTTCCATAAAGAAGAGTTGAATTTGATTCAAGAACATTATTTATGTCTGAAAGAATGGTTTCTTCATTTTCCTTTGTCAGGTCCATTCCCCTGATAGTCTTTATAATGTTGTCTACAGAACTACCCGTCAGATGATACTTCGTGCAAAGATCAAGAATATTTTCCTTAAGATTTTTTTGCAGTCTGATTTTTTTCAGCTTTGATTCTGTAATTGCCCTTATCATTTTTTTTGGCATTTCATCAAAATGAATTGAATAGGTGAACCTTCTGAGTGTAGATTCATCAAGCTCATTGGTATAGTTTAAAATCCAGATTACTTTGTTACTGCTTGTTTCAAGCATTTTGTTTACTGTACCTTTTGAGGGCAAAGTGGTTTTTATTCCAAAACCAATACTTATTGTTTTTAATATTCCTTCAGCTTCGTCTACAATTATTATTGAATTTTCATGATTTACAGATAGAAGACAATTGATTTTATAAAGGGCTGCTTCAGCTGATATTTCTGATTCAAGCTTGTTATTATAAACTAGGGTTTCCATTCCGGTTGCCTTTGCAATGGCCTTTGCGAATTCTGTTTTACCCGAACCTGGAAAACCGTACAGAAGAATATTTGCCGCAGAATTGCCCGAGAGAATTTTCTTTATAAGTTCCGTTTTATCTTTCTTTATTGAAAAGCTTTCAAGAGGATATGTTGACTTGAGGCTGTTTTTCTTGATTACTTCATTAAAATAGGAATTCATGCTTTGATTTTCAATGCACACTATTGCATCCATTGACAGTTCATAATAGTCTGAGATGAATCCAAAGGAATGGAGTTTTTCACCATGCTTGACCAGTGCACTAATTTCCTTGACACTTTTGTTAATCATTGCGGCAAGCATTGTTTCTCTGTCCAGAGAACAAAGCAGGGAAGACAGCGTTTTATGGAATTCATTGACCGAATTAACCCTGTAGCAGCAGTTCAGCAGGTTTGCTTCTTCCGCTGTCAGTTTGAGTGTATCCTTTATGAATTTTACTTTTGAAAGATTTCTGGCGCTATCAAGAATTTCCCTTGGAACCTTTACTGCTTTTGGAATAATGAATTCTTTTCCAGATATATTTTCCTTGTCTTCGTGAAAGAATATGCATCCTAGAATTTTTTGATAAAGGTTTTGGTTTCTTGTAAAAATACAGCGGCACATGTTTACCTTAAATTCGTCTGTTGTCATGAATAAGCCGCATGAACTGTATATGTCATAGTCCTCATGGAATTCCATTTCCAGTTTTTCTCTTGTGTCAAAGGGATGGGTGTCATCCGGGCATGTTTTTTTAGGAGTCAGTTTTCCCTGTGCAATCAGCCTTTTTATGAATGCCTTTAAAACTCTGTCTGCGTGATCTTTTAGATTAAGCTTTGCAATGAGGGAATCCAGTAGCATCTGGCATTCTGAATAGCTTTTTGATGATACCAATTCTGCGCTAAGTCTATATAAGTAAAGTGCAAGAATTTTTGCATCTTCCCTTGAAACTCTTCTTAAAGTAGTAACTGATTTGCTCATTACAATACCTCCGATGTTGTTAAACATAGATTAAGATTTAAAAATGGCTAGTCCTCTGCATTAAGATAGTGTTCCTCCATCAGTTGACACCTGTTTTAGATGCAGAGGATTTACTCTTGTCGATTTTTTTTATTGATCTATATTTATCTCGTTGATGCAGTCGGTTTTAATTCGGCTGTCTGTATTATATGCCATTGGCAGACTAAGAGGAGATATGGTAATGGTTCCTGAACATTTTGAATATTCTGAAAATGATCCAAGGGAAAAAACTTGCGGAGACTGTAAACACAGATGGGTGGCTTTTCATTTGGCAACGGGAACAAGTTTCTGCAATCTTCATAACTACAGGACACAGGCTTCCTGCTTTCATATATGTGATGACTGGCTTGAAGATGACAGGGAAAAAGTTACAATGACAGATGATATGGGCCATGCTTTTAGAATGCCAAAAATGGAAAACTCAGGCTTCATAAAAACCTATAGCCTTGAAAATCATTGCCCCACATGTTCTTACTGTCAGAAAGAAATTGATTTTTATTATTGTAAAAAATGGTTTGAAGAACTTGAAGGTCAGGAAAGGACCTGCAGAATGTGTGAGGTTGGAACTTTTGGAAAATGCAAGTTTTACAATCACATTGAAGGGGAAAATTAATGAAATGCATTACAAAATTGGGAAGCAGGAAAATCACAGTCAGGAAACTTCTGGAAAAATACAAGCCAGATTATGGTGGATACAAGCAGGTTCTTTTTGAACGCGCATGGAAAAAATTCAGTTTAAATCCTGATTACGAAAACATTGTCATTGAGACTGAAAAATATCAATGTAAGGACATAATGAAAATTTCCTGTTCCTTGCATGATAAAGAAAATCCTGTGACCATAGTTGAAGCTGCAGATGGATTTTTTGATTACAGTGACAGAAGTGATGCAGAAAAAGAAGTCTGGTATCTCAATTTTGCAGACAAACTTCTATTTGGATTTTATGACAGCGACATGTTTGGACAGGACGAAATTCAGACACTTGAACATCCGGCCTTGGCTGCAGTAAGGAAATGGCTTGATTCAAAAAAATACAAGGGATATGAAGCCTTGACCATTACTGACAGGCAGCCGACACCTTTTTTAGTCAGGAATGTTCCCTGGTGGATAAATGTCAACAACCATGACTATCCGATTTATGGCTGGAAATTTGGAGATGCATGCCAGAAGGAAAATTATCCGCTTCTTGATCAGGCTGTTACTGTAAGACAAAGTGACCAGCTGAACAACATAATTGCCATGGCTGCTCCTGCATGTGGAAAGGGAACATATACCGAATCCCAGATTTCCGAAGCCTTAAGTGCTGCAATGGCAGGATTCGGAGGTGCCGTAGAAAATTCAAGAAGATACGGAAAAAGAACAGTCATTCATTCCGGTCGCTGGGGAGCCGGGGCTTTTGGAGGCAATGAGGAACTATTGCTGGCAGTTCAGATTATTGCAGCAAGAATTTCCGGGGTGGACCATCTTGTTCTTCACGCAGTGAATGAAGAATGCCTTGAAAATGCAATGAAGCTTGTGGCTCAAATAGAGGAAACTGAAATTCAAAAGGCGATTAATATAGTTCAGCATATACATTCAAAAAAATACATGTGGGGACTGAGTGACGGCAATTAGATTGGATAAAGAAAAATGCTTTTAGAAAGCTCAATAAAGTTGTAAAACAGACATTTGCGCTGGAAAAAATCAGCACAAAACTGGAATCATTCTACAACCTGGATTTCGACGGTTTCATGAAAGAACTAAAACAAAAACTCACCCCAAAGACCAAACTCGAATGGCTGGAAGTTTTTGAAGAAACAAAAAAATCCCTCCAGGAAATCCAAAGTCAAATCACCGCCACAGACAAAGAAATCAACGCACTTGTCTACAAACTCTACGATTTAACCGAAGAAGAAA
>JAEDIW010000095.1 GCA_016296655.1 Treponema sp.
TACATTCAAGGTTAACACTGAAAAATCCTCAATAGGATTTATTCAGTGTTTCCTTAGAGAATGCGCAAAGGATTGGAGTGTCGCGGAGCGTCCTCAAAATTGCTGTCTAATTGGACAGCAATTTTGAGGATGGAGTGAAAACGGAAACACGGAAAGCCTGGTTTTTGCCGCCTGCGGCAAAAATGCGCCCTGAAAACAAAAAAAACTTTCTTTACTTGACACGAAAATGCCCTTAATGTAACTTGAAAATGTCCGAAATACGGAAATATAAGAGGATTTTTATGTCAAAAAAAATTTATGCGGGAAATTTGAACTATGCAACAACGGAAGAAACGCTTGAAAACCTTTTTTCTAAGTTCGGGCAGGTGATTTCTTCAACGATAATCAGGGACAGTGCGACAAACCTGTCAAAAGGGTTTGGTTTTATAGAAATGGAAGACGATAATGCGGCAAAGTCTGCTGTTGCGAGCCTATCTCAAAGAGAAGTTGACGGTCGGCGCATTCGGGTAAACTTTGCAGAGGAAAAAAAGCACCGTACAGACTCAAAAAAACAGGAATTTACAAAATTTTAAAAAATGAAAAACACGGTTAAGGGAATTTTCTGTATAATCGGGTCTGCGTTCTGCTTTGCCCTTATGGCAGTTTTTGTAAAACTTTCCGGGGACATTTACTTTGTCCAAAAAACATTCTTCAGAAATTTTGTGGCCTTTTTTGTGGCTGTTATAATGCTTGCCAGGGAAGCGCGGAAAAATGGCTTGGCTTCTCTAAAATTGCCGGAAGGTGTGTTCATTTTGCTGATTGCACGGTCAATAACTGGAACAGTGGGAATTTTCGGAAATTTCTATGCAGTGGACAATCTTCTGCTTTCTGATGCTGCCATGCTCAACAAAATGTCTCCGTTTTTTACATTGGTTTTCAGCTGCTTTCTGCTTAAGGAAAAACTCAAGCCTCTGCAGATTTTTGCAGTTTGTGGAGCTTTTGCGGGTGCCATGCTGATTATAAAGCCTGGATTTCAGTTTTCTTCTTCAACTGCTGCGGCTGCAGGTTTTGCAAGCGGGCTTGGAGCTGGATTTGCGCACTGCTTTATCCGAAAACTGAGTCAAAAGAACTGCAATGGGACTGTAATAATTGCATTTTTTTCAGCGTTCAGCATGGCTGTCAGTCTGCCGTACATCATTTTTAATTTTCAGCCGATGACTGTCAGGCAGGTAATTCTGCTTTTATGCGCAGGTGTTGCAGCTACAGGCGGACAGTTCGGCATCACGGCGGCATATTTTGCAGCTCCTGCCAGAGAAATTTCGATTTTTGATTATTCGCAGATTATTTTTTCGGCATCTCTTGGATTTTTCCTTTTTGGGCAGATTCCTGACATTTTGAGTTTTACAGGTTATGCGGTAATAATTCTGATGGCTGTAATTAACTTTTTGTACAATAAAAAATTGCATCATCAGATGCTTTTGCAGGGACTAGATGAAACAAGCAGCCGGACAAGTTTCCAAGCTGCCGATAAAATGGAAAAAAAGGAATAGTCATGGAAAGTTCAGGCAAAACAGAAGATTTTTCATCTGGGTTTTCTCAGGAATTCATAAAAAAATTCACGCAATTTACGTTGCCCGACTGTGACCGCAGAGCCTTTATCCGGCAGTATCTTGCAGAAAATGGAATTCAGACGACAGAAATTCCAATTGCAGGCAAAAAGCACATTTTTGTAAATCAGTCAGCCTCAGCCTACAGTCCTCTTTTCAGGCTGAAAACTGTAATTGCACATTATGACAGGGCAAGCGGCACTCCTGGAGCAAACGACAACTCGTCATCGGTTTTTGCACTGATGGATTTTGCAATCAGGCTGAAAAATTATAAAGGAATCCACAATATACGGATTTTTTTTACAGATGGTGAAGAACTGGACGAAAATCCAGAAATCAGCAGTTCTGGTGAAGAAAGTCCGGGTTGTAAGGTCAACGGGCAATCCAATAAACAAACAAAAAATCAGTCTGGTTCTCAGATTTTCAGCAGGATGGGAGCATTTGGTCTTGCAGCTCTTTTCAAAAAAGCAGGCATAACAAACGATGACGTCTATGTTTTTGACTGCACAGGGCGCGGAACAATTCCTGTACTTGGGGAAACAATTCTGCCTCCGGGAGTTCCTGCCAAATTTTATGCGCAGTATAAGGCTTTGGAAGACAGGGCAAAAGGCATAATTCGTTCAGCTTCGCACTATTTTATGACGCTTCCAGTTCCATGCAGTGATAATGCAGGTTTTCTGGTCTGCAGGATTCCTACGGTAATAATTACAATGCTTCCTGACGAGGAAGCTACATCCTATGCACGTAATTTATTACTGAATAAGGAATTAAGAGATTTTGTAACGCACAGAAAAACAAGCACTTCAAGTAAAAATGGAAGCGGCAAAACTTTCAGCCAGACAGAAGCACAGCTGAAAGACCTGCTGCCACAGACATGGAAACTTTTCCACACTCAAAATGACAGCCTGCAAAGCCTGACTTTCCAGAGTTTTGCCATAACTGCCAGAATCCTTGACAATCTTGCCGCTTCAAAAACAATGCTGTAAGGAAATTCAAAACTTAAAAAAGTACTGATTAACACTGGAAGCGATTAGTCGGCACTTCCAGTCAAATTGCCGTAAGTCATTGACTTACAGACAATTAGCTGAATTAAGGGGTTAAAACAACCCTTGAAAAAATCCTCAATAGGATTTATTCACAGTTTCCTTATACATTAAACTGGTTTACCTGACCTGCAATTTCGCCTATATTAACTTTCATCTTGCCAGAAACATCTGCCAAAGTGCATGTCGTTGTATTGATGGTCTTTGTTCCTTCAACCATTTCATTCATGCTTTCTTTTATCAGTTCCATGGCATTTTGAAGGACTTTTACATCTTCAAGAATCCTGCCGCTTTTTTCTGTCATTGAACAAACTGCATCGCGAACTTCAATCGTACTGTCCTGCATTGAATGTAATGCATCGCGGATTTGTGCAGAACCTAAAGTCTGTTCTTCCATTGCGCTTTTTATCTGACGCACAAGCTGATCTGTTCCATTAAGTTTTTCTGCAACTTCTGTAAATTCTTTATTCGAATTTTCGCTTATAGCAACACAATTTCTAATCGACTCGCTTATGCTGTTCAACTGATTTCCGATTGCAGTTGACTGACCAGAAGAATTTTCCGAAAGTTTTCTGATTTCATCGGCAACAACACTGAATCCTTTTCCGGCCTCACCTGCATGAGCAGCTTCAATTGCAGCATTCATGGCAAGAAGATTTGTCTGTTCGGCGATTGAAGCAATTATTGTATTTGCATCATGAAGCATTTCCGACTGATTTTCTATCTGTTCAATTTTTGCATTTACTTCTTTCTGACACTGAATGCCCTTTGTTATGTTTGCTATAAGAGTAGTAAAACTTTCTGCCATTTTTTCTACAGAAGAATTTACAGAATTGATATTGCCCATCATCTGCTCTACAGCTGCCGATGCCTGAGTTACGCCACAAGACTGAGTTTCAATCATTTTTTCCAGCTTTGATATATCAACTGAAATGCCTTGAACCGCTGTTGCTGTTTCTGTTACAGAAACGGCCTCCTTATCAATCTGTTTTCCAGAACTGTTTATATTTGCAAGGATTTCCGTTACAGAAGATGCCGTTTCCTGAGATGAATTTTCAAGAACTACACCGACTTCAGAAAGTCGCTCACTTGATTTCTTGATATCTACAACAATATGCCACAATTTTTCAGAGAAACTGTTGAAATTTTTTGAAATTGAGTTTAACTCAAGAATATTTGAAGAATCAATTCTTTTGGTAAGGTCTGCATTTCCGCTTGCAATATCACAAACTGACTTGTCTACCAGATTCAAAGGTTTTATGATTGCCGATGAAACAAGTATGTAAAAAATGAAAGTAACCGCAACAAGAATTGCAAATGTTACCAAAACCATCATTTTTATCATGGAATTGTAAATTCTGACGATTTCATCTTTTTTTCCGGAAATTTGCTTTTGAATGTCATCATAATAATTTCCCGTCGAAATCATCCAGCCCCAAGGCTTAAAAATTCCTGAATATGCAAGTTTTGGAGCTACGGTAACACCGTCCGATTTTGTAAACATAAACTGGTTAAATCCGCCGCCGCTAGTACAGGCTTTGTAAATTTCCTGAATGATTTTTACGCCATTTGAATCCGTCAAGTCGAATCGATTCTGGCCTTCATTGCCTGTAAGAATTGGATGCATTACAAGAACATAATCTCTGTCATCTATCCAAAAATAGCCTGATGCGTCATCCCGATAGCGCATTTTACGGACAATTTCTTTTGCACTGTATTTTGCCTGCTCTTCTGTAAGTTCTCCAGAAGCAAATCTGTCATATTCTTTTTGAATGACCGAAAGAACAGCCTGAACCTGTGATTTTATTTCGATTTTATATCCATAGTCCATTGCGTTCTCATAGTCTGTATATGCCATGGCTGATGTTTTTCTGATATAATAAATTCCAACATAACCGACTGCCAGAGAAATTGCAGCCGAAATAATAATCGTCAGGAATATAAGCGTGAATTTCAGTGATATTTTCTTTTTCATAAAAATTACCCGTCTCCTTTTTTTAATAATAATATACACTCTTGGCAAAAAAAGAAAATACTTTTAAAGCCTATAACTCATATAACTCATATAAAAACTGAAGCTGTTCAAAACTTAATCTGTATTCTTGTACAACTTTTTCTGCTGGTCAGGCTGCCTGATTTGCAGGGGTTGTTGAAAGCTGGAAGTAAAATGGTATATCGTATTTTTGCGAACAGTGTTTTTTGTAAAGGTTGAAGGCTGTCTTTTCTGCGCAGAATATATGAGTTAGTTTTGAAGAAAGGCTATGCCCTGAAATAAAGTGGTAAATAGATTTGACATTTGTCGAAAACGCACTATGTTATAAAGAGTTATGACAGATGCAATAACAAACGAAATCATTTAATGAAATGTTAGACATGTTGGATTCATAAAAATCAACAGGGTAAAAACTTAAGTAGTTATAATATTTATACTTGGAGAAAGAAATGAATAAAATCATTATGAATCTACAGTATAGCATATCATTAGAATGTCTCTTTGCAAC
>JAEDIW010000096.1 GCA_016296655.1 Treponema sp.
AAACGAGGTTGTTGCTTAAACTGTCCTAAAATTTGGGGTCAGTTCAGTCAGTTCAATGGCAACATAATCCCCCCCCCCTCCTGCATAAACACGCATATACGGAATACAAACCGATGGTACGAAAAACTTTTAGGAAACAATGGAATTTATGGTGCTTGCTCTGTTGTATTTAGAAAATCAGACTTTTTGTCATATTGTGATATAGACAGTTGGATTGAAAACAGTTTTGTAACATTTGACCAACCAACATGGCTTTCAATTTCATTTCATAAAAAATGCAAGTATTTTGCAAAAACTCTTGCTGCTTACAGAATTGTATCAACTTCAATTTCCAATAATGCAAAAGACCTTTGATTTATCATTTTGCAAAACCGTTTCCTTTGCGGAAGACCTTTGGCTTTGTACAAACTGTTTTTTGAATGCACAAAATCCTGTAATCATTCACAACGCTTACTACTATTACAAATACAACAGCACTTCCCTAGTCCACAAGCGCTCAGAAAAAAGCATTCGTGAAAATATCGAAGTTCTCAAAAATCTTCTACAAAATCCTAAACTCAAAGAGATCAAAGAAATTGATGCCTACATAAAAGACGACAGTTTCCACGCTTTTGGTCACTTGATTTTCCCAAGCAAAACAAATGATTTTCAAAAGAATCCACATTTTGAAGAATGGCGAAAGATTGACTCTGAAATTGGGATTTTTCTACCAGAATATTTGCCAGGATTTGTAAGAAAATATGTTTCCTTCATTAGAAGTAAAAAAGATTTCTTTGCAAAATTGATGTGGCTTGTTTTAGAATTGAAAACTAGAAAATAGAGAATACCGAAAATTTTAGCGGAGATCTAAACTAACACTTTAAATCTCCGCCAAAATATGCTAAACTCAAATTATGATTAAGCGTGAGATTTCTGAACACATACAAACTCTTATGACTCAGTATTTTGCAGTGACGATTTTTGGACCACGACAATGTGGAAAAACGACACTTGCAAAAAGCCTGTTCTATAATTTTTCCTATGCAAATCTTGAGGATATGAATACAAGGCTTCTTGCAAAAGATGATCCTGAAGAATTTTTCACGCGTTTTCCAGAACCTGTCATTATTGATGAAATTCAAAGAGTTCCTGAACTTTTGAGTGCAGTTCAAGTTAGAATCGATAAATTCAAAAAAAAGGGACAATATCTCATCACAGGCAGCCAGCAAATTTCATTAAAAAGCTCTGTTTCTCAGTCGTTGGCAGGACGAACTGCAATAGTTCAAATGCAGCCACTTTCAATGCATGAACTTAAAGAAGCAAAAATTGAACTTGAAAGAGATGTCCAGCTAGTTTCTGGCTTTATGCCCTATCTTTTCACACAAAGCGGTCTCTCTCCTTTTGACTATTACAAAAACTATGTAAACACTTACATTGAACGAGATATTGCACAAGTCGGTGCGGTGCAGGATTTAACACGATTTAGAAATTTTATGAAACTTCTTGCAGGTAGAACAGGTCAACTTGTAAACAATTCTGCAATTGCTCAGGAAGTTGGAGTTTCAAGCGTAACAATCGGTTCCTGGATTTCGATTTTGGAATCTTCCCACATCATTTTTATTCTGCAACCGTGGTTTACAAACAGAACAAATCAAATCGTAAAAACTCCAAAAATATATTTTTGTGATACAGGTCTTGCTTCATACCTTCTTGGAATAGAAACACCACAACAAATGCAACGAGATCCGCTTATGGGAAATCTTTTTGAAAATCTTGTTTTTTCGGAAGCACTAAAAGCCAGATTAAACACAGGATGCGAACCTAATTTATATTTTTTTAGAAACAGCAAAGGTTTAGAAGTTGATATATTACTTTTGGAACGCAACAAACTTGAACTCTTTGAAGTAAAAAGCGGAAAATCAATAAATGTGGAATTTACAAAGAACATGGAAAAATTCTCACAATTATACGATGATCATATAAAAACATCAGAAACAAAAGGAACAATCATTTACAGCGGAGAAAATTTCCCAAATGTAAACGGTTACGAATATCTGAATTTTCATGACATTCACAAAAAATTTATGAGAAAAGAAGAAAAATTCAGATTGGAACTTCCTGATAAAAATATTTATAATGGAAAATGAAATGAACATAGCAATAGACACGACTTCATTCGGACACGATGAAGTAAAAACAAAAATCTTGTAAACTCGACTTCAATATTCACTGCAGATTTGCTGGATGCTTTTGTTCAGCTTGGACAGTCAGACAAATTCGTAACCGTCAAAAAATCACCACTGGCCCAAATCTTTCCAAGGAGTTATCTTGATATTCCAGGGCAGGAGCTTTGACCAGTCGGAGTTCTCATCAAGGTCGGGCGTCTGTTCAAAAAGACATCGGAGATAGTCGTAAGGAACAAGACCGCTAAGATTTGCATTCTCTGCAAGATTGTTGTCCGGCGTCATTTCTGCACAGTTCATGAAACTAAAAAAATCGACAGTTTATTTTTCCACTTTTATATGTTATTATTTTTTCATGCAGAATATCAGAAAACTGCCGATTGGCATCCAGAGCTTTGAAGACTTACGAAAAAACAATTACATTTACATAGACAAGACGGAATTTGTGTACAATCTTGTGCATTCAGGAAAGGTTTACTTTCTTAGCCGACCGCGCCGCTTTGGGAAAAGTCTTTTTCTTTCAACCTTAAAGGCATATTTTGAGGGCAAGAAGGAACTTTTTAATGGACTGAAGATTGAGCAGCTCGAAAAGGAAAATCCGGACGCGTGGAAAGCTTATCCAGTCATTTATCTGAATTTTGCGCAGGACAATTTTTCTTCCAAAGGAACACTTGAGGACTGCATAAACCTGCAGCTTAAAAAATATGAGGAAGAATACAGCATTACAGAAATTGAAAGCCGTTTTGCCGGACGCTTCATAAACATTGTGCAGACCGCGCGGAAAAAAACAGGTCTTCAGGCGGCAGTTCTTATAGACGAATACGACAAGCCTCTTCTTGACGCCCAGAGCAACGAAAGTCTTGTAAACGAGAACAGGGAAATCTTGCGTGGTCTGTATGTCACTCTCAAAGCATTGGACGAAGACCTGAAATTCGTGTTTTTAACAGGTGTTACAAAATTCAGCAAGGTGAGCATATTCAGCGACCTTAACCAGCTGGAAGACATCTCTCTTTCCAGCCAGTATGCAACAGCCTGCGGAATCACAGAAAAAGAGATGCTCGAAAATCTCGGGCAAGAAGTCAAAGGCTTTGCGATACAGAACAAGCTTTCAAAAGAAGACTGCATAGCTCAGCTTGAAAAGATGTATGACGGCTACCATTTCTATGAAAACAGCGAAGGTGTCTACAATCCTTTCAGCCTTCTGAATGCGCTGAAAAAACAGGACTTCTCGTTTTACTGGTTTGCAACAGGAACACCGACTTTCCTTATAAAAAAACTTCAGGAAAGCACGATGAACTACATGGATCTTTCAAACGGCGTGGAGGCCACCGCGCAGGAGCTACAGGACTACAGGAGCGACAACCCTAACCCGGTTCCGCTTTTCTATCAGACCGGCTACCTTACAATAAAGGGCTACGACAGGGAATTCGGTGTTTATCTTTTAAAATACCCGAACAACGAGGTGAAGTACGCGTTCATAAACTCTCTTGCTCCGGCAATCCTAAACAACAACCGCTCCACAGGGCTTGATGTTGTCTCCTTTGCCCGCGACATAAAAAAAGGCGACGCAGAAAGCGTAATGGCAAGGTTCAAGTCTCTTTTTGCGACTCTTCCCTACACAACCGCAAGGAAGGAAAAACAGGACAGTGTCATAGAGCAGAATTTCCAGAATGTGTTCTACCTTGTGTTCACGCTGCTGGGCCAGTGGTCAACTGTTGAGGAGACATCCTCGTTCGGCAGGGCTGACTGCGTGCTTTTGAACGGAAACAATGTATTCATCTTTGAATTCAAGCGGGACAAGGGCGCAGACGAGGCATTGAATCAGATTGAAGAGGCAAAATACGCCGGGCCGTACAAGTCAAGCGGAAAACGGATTATAAAAATCGGCGCAAGTTTTTCCACAAAGGAAAGAAACCTTGTTGAATGGAAAATTGTGGAAGAATAGCTTCTTTTAAAATTTTCAGTTTTGCTTGACATAAAAAAGAAGCAATAGAAATATGAAAAAAATGGAGTAAAATAAAATAATATAAAAAAATGGTACAAAAATCTCTAAAAAAGAATGCGGTCTACAGTTTTATAAAAGCTCTTATGAACCTTGCTTTTCCGCTTATATCTTTTCCTTACGCCTCAAGAATTTTATTGCCGGCAGGAATTGGAAAAGTAAATTTTGCAAATTCGGTAATAGAATATTTTACACTTGCAGCAAGCCTTGGAATTTTCAGCTATGCAGCAAGGGAAGCTGTAAGGGTTCGGGACGACAAGCACGCTCTTAACAAAATTTTCCGCGAAATTCTTACAATAAATCTTATTTCAACGGTCGTTTCCTATATTCTGCTTTTTTTTGCCCTTGTCTTTGTAAATAAGTTTTCTGAATACCGTGTGCTTTTAATCGTTTGTGCCACAAAAATTCTGTTTACAACAATCGGAGTTGACTGGATTTTCAATGTACAAGAAGAATATAAATATGTAACGATACGCTCTGTCATCTTCCAGGTCATAAGTCTGGTGCTTCTTTTTGTTTTTATACGCACTCCAGATGACTATGTTGCCTATGCCTTCATGGGTGTGTTCTCCAGCGTAGGTTCAAATATCTGCAACATCTTCTATGCACGAAAATTTGTAAACTTTTTCTGCAAAACAGAGATAGAAATTAAACGGCATATAAGGCCTATTTTTACTTTTTTTGGAATGTCTGTCGCATCAAAAGTACACACTGCCTTGGATTCTGTAATGCTTGGTTTTATGCTGACCGACACTGCAGTGGGATATTATTCTGCAGCAAATAAAATAAAGGGGCTTGTAGTAGGTCTTATTACAGCAATTCTTGCAACACTTCTTCCCCGCT
>JAEDIW010000005.1 GCA_016296655.1 Treponema sp.
AAATTGCAGAAAAACTGGCAGAAGTTGTAAAGGGGACAATATTTGCGGATGCAGGGTATTTACAGAAAAAAGATGTTTTGAAACGAATGGAAGAAGATGGAATTAAATTTGAAGCAGCTCCAAGAAAAAATATGAACAGACTTATGAGCCGTTTTGAATGCTATCATATCAAGCACAGAAGCATCATTGAATCCGACTGGGGAACATTGAAAAACAACTTTCAGCTTGAATATCATAAGGCACGAAGTATTGTCGGTATGTTCCGTCACTTTTTCTATAGCATTGCAGCTTATATGATTAACCGCAATCTGGACTTTTATCAAAACTTTTTCAGATTACGGTTAATTTAGAAAACTCGAATTTCGGGCTATGAAAGATGTTGCGTGTGAAAAAATCAGTATTCAAACGGCAACTGCAAAACATTGCGGAAAAAAATCAGATTGTAAAAATATAAGACAGAGGCTTGCGTTTTTCAGTTTTTTTTGTGTTTTGCGGCAACAATTGTAAAATTAATCGTTTTTTCCATTTCCATGCCGGCAGCCAGCTGAACATCCCAGCAGAATGATGTTACAAGCGTACGCCCTGCAACCACAGTTTTTCCATTTTTATCTGGCCTTTGAAATGAAATCTGTGAAAAAATAAAAGAAGCATTTTCGTTTGGTTCAAAAATGAAAGTAATATCATCTTTTGAGTCAACTATCTGAACAAAAGAAACTTTTTCAATCATTTCTGGATCTTTTACATCGCTGTCAAGTCGGTTTCTTTCTCCGTTAGAAACAGCTTCCAGCAAATATTTCATCTTATCATCTGGCCTTGAAAAATTTGACTCAACGGTCAGTTTGCCTGACATGGAAAAAGGACTTTCATTTTTTAAAATATACTGAACCATAAGGCCGTTGCCAGTAATTACATAATTTTTGCGCAGACGAACAGGTTGCCGCAAAGTTGAGAAATTTCCTTCAGCTTCAAATTTTATTTCATGACGTTTGCTGTTAAAAACCGAAAGTGAATAATTTTTATTTGTGAAAATTCCAGAATCTGTAGTTCTTAAATTTTTAAATGCCTCAAATTCTTCTTCATCAAAAAGGCTGTCAACAAAAAAACCCCGACAATATCTGTCAGTATAACCATCAAATTTTTCAAGCCGCTTGAAATTATCAGCATAATTACCGCAGTTTTTCATTACGTCAAACTCAAAGATTGAGCCACTTTTTAAGCCGATGCAGGCATTAAAATGATTCATCCTGCATAAATATTCATCAACACCGTCGCAATTGTAGTCAAACGCTGTTATGGACTCTGTAAATTCATCCGCTTCGCGCAGGAGTTTTTCAGCTTCTGCAAGGCTTTTATAAGCTACCAGCCTGCGTTTTGAATCTGCAACAACACCGTTTGGTGTACAGATGTAGGCTTCTCCTGTCTGGGCTTCCCAAAGTTTGTCTCTTGCGGCTTTCTTCCGCATTTTATCCCCGTGACATTGATTGAGCAGCAGGCTTAAATAAAGCATTCGATTGTACAAGGCTTCTTGTCGTGGATATGTCCTGAAAAAATCATAAATTGTAACAGGAAATGTTCCAGTCGCTGAAACCGATGAAAAAGGATTTGAAGCCCATAATGCAATATCAGAACTGATTCCTGCAGGAATGTAAGCCTGTACAAATGTTTTTGCGCTGCGTCTGCATGTGAGCGGCAATGACAGTTCAACAGAATCTTTAAAGTTATTTTTCAGTTCAGCGAGAAAATCTTTCAGCCAGGAAGAATTCAAAAGCTCTGCCAACTGATGTTTTCCTATAAAAACGGTAACAATCTGTTCATAATCGTTATTTTCTGAATAGGACAAACCTCTTTCTTTTACAGATGAAATAAGATTTTTTATATATTCAGAAACTGGAATTTCTTTTTGTGGAGAAAATTCCCTGAAGCTTGGCAGAACGCACAAAGTTTTTCCTTTGTCAGCTGAAATAATAGGGAGATAATATTGTTTTGAATCAGGGACAAGGGAACTGTCTAAAATTACATATTCCATTCCGCAGGTTTGAAAACCAAAAATCAGAGATGGATCCCAACTGCTTGCACAAAGAGAAAGCCCTCTTGGTCGTTTGCCTGTGGCTCTGCGGATTTCAGAAGAAAGCATTTCAATTTGCCCTGCCCTGTCTGACGGATAAAGCAAGGGAAATATAGGGTTATAAAATCCTCCCCCCAAAAGTTCAACCTGTTTACGTGCTGTAAGTTCTCCAAGAACTTTTAAAAATTCAGGATAATTTTTTTTATACCAGACTAACTGAGGACCTGTAAATGAAAATGTAAATTTTAGTTCTGGGTTTGCATATAAAAATGAAACAATCGGTTTATATATGAGCTGATAATTTGCAGAAAAGTTGTCTTTTACATTTATCTGGGAGGAATCGGATGATAAAACAAAACATAAATTAATTTTTCCCATATAATTTTCCAACAAGCTCCAGTTTTGTTCTTATATAAGTATAACCAACTTCAGGCTGTTTTCAGCGATTTTTCCATGCCAAAAAAATTGAATTCATAAAAACCTTTCTATATTCTATTATTATTTTCAAATAATTTAAAGGTAAAATTACATTAATCCGCAAGGATTCAACCATGAAACATTCCATGCAAAAATTGAAAAAATCAATATAGCAATATTTATGTAAATCAAACTTACTGCATGAATTTTTTCAGGAGGAACAAAAAAATCAAAGCGTTTTTTAAAAGCAACCAGCAGAATCTGAATAAGGTAAAAAGTCAGAACACATGCCATAGCGATGACAGAAAGTTCAATAAAATTTGAACTTTCCTGAACTGCAAGCAGTGAAAACAAAAAAGTTGTAGAAAAATCAAAAGAAAAGTCCTTTACAGCTTTGTAAATAACATAATTTGTGAGTGCTGTAAAAAAGAGAAAAATAATCAGTGTAAAAAAAGGGAAAAAATCAAACAAATTTAGTCGGCTTAGCACTGTTCTTGTAAAAAATCCTGCAACTATTGACGTAAGTTCAACTATAATCAAAGTGCGTAAGAATGCAAACAGAAGCGATTTATAGTTATCATGAATCATAACGATTCGTCCAAGTCCGATTCCGTAAAAAAGAATTGCAGAAGAAAAAAGCAGATAATAAAAAAAGTTATTCATCGTTTACCTCGGATGCACTTTTCCGATTGTTAATTTGAAAAGCAAGGCTGATTATAACAGCTGAAATTATGGCTGCACCAGGAGTTGATGCAAAAAAATTCAAAAAAGTACAAGAATTTATGTCGAAAAGTTTTATCTGATTTATGCCTGATGTTACTGGGAAACTTAATGTTCCGTATCCAAGAACATCCCTCAAAAGCGAAAATCCTAATGAAAAACCTGTAAACCAAAGACAGTTGACAAGCATTTTTTTCAGACTGAGTTTAAAGTCAAGATTTTCAGTTTCGCTAGAATTCAAGAATATGACATAGATGGAAAAAGCCTGAAGATAGAAAATAAATGAAAGTTGCAGAGCATTTAATGGGCTTATAAGCGTCAATATTAATTTAAAAACTGTAACCAATGAAACTACTGAAAGAGGAAGTAAAACTTTTACAGATTTGTGCAGATTTAGTTTGAAAAATAAAAAATTCAACATTGTTGTAAGGATAAAAGTTATGTCAAATGAAACAGCAAGAATAATTCCTGATGCAAGTCTGCCTGGACAGGGAATGAGAACAGCAAGTATTGAAGAAATATAAATAATAAGTCTTTTATTCGTCATTTGAAAAATCCTTGAAGCCTAAAATAAAAGGGATGCGCTTCTGCCAGTAATAAATTGTAGATTTCATGGAAATGGAGCTGACTGTATCAATAAAATTATCTGGCATATTAAGAAAAGTGACAAAATCAGTATCTCCATCTAGAGCAGCAAGAAAAAGTGCAGGATATTGACCATATAAAGTCGTAACATTGATAAGTAAGGCAACTTTATTTTCTTTTTGAATTTTAGAGTTTACTAAAAAAGCCTTTGCAGATGTAGAAAAGCCTGAATTAATTTTAAAATCAGAAACAATTTCATATTCATCCTGAAAATGAACTGCAAGGCATTGGTTTACGGCATTCTGCAAACCTTTATTCCATGAATTTCTTGATAAAAAAATCATCAGAAAAACAAATAAAAATAAAAAAAGCAATATTCCCGAAAAAATTCCTGCAAGTTTTAATTCGGTTTTATCAATATCAATTTTAAAATCAAGCATTTTGCTCACCTTTTCCAATGGAAAGTTTATTCTGCAAAAGCAGGCTTAGTTTTCTGTGTTCAAAATAGTATTCTGTCTGCTGCAATAGCAGTGAAATAATATTTACTAAAATGACTGTAAATATTGTTCCTGCTGGTGAAGTTCCGCAACCAACTATAAAAAAGGCTATGACACCAGCTACTACTCCGTAAATGATTTTTCCAGGTGTTGTAACAGGTGTTGTACCCATCCATGCAAGCAAAAATACAGAGCAGAACAATGTTCCGCTTGTCATGACTGCAAGAATTACATCCCCAGAACTTGAAATTCCTGAATGTACATATTGGGATACAAAATAAACAAGCAGACTGTATACAGTAACGTAACATGCTGGAATGATAAATGAAACAAAATCAAATGCAAAAAGGACAGCGGAAGAAATTAATGTAAGGATGTTGAATCTGAATGCCGGAATGATAAAACTGTTGTCCCATAAAAGAGAAACGTAACCTTCTGGAACAGAAATTCCAAAATGATTGAAAATTTTTAAATTAAGATATGCTGTTACGGATTTATCAAATGGCAGTATCGGTATGGAACCATTTTGAATCAGCAGCAATGATGGATTGTGTGAAATAAGCTGTTCTTCGGTAATAAGAAATGAAGGAAAGTTCTTAACGTCAAGAATCCATGCAAGTGCAACTGTTATTGCAACTGGATTTATCCATGAATGAGAATAGCCACCGAAAGCGTAATCAAAGACAAGAGATGATATCAATACGAGAAAAAAAACAGGAATAACAGGCATATTTGACGGTAACAAAAGGCCTGTCAGTATTCCCTTTAAAATTGAAGTTGCTCCATAAAAATGCTTTTTTCTTAGAATAGAATTTATGCTTTCTGCAAAAGTCAAGGCAAGAACCGATGCTGCTGTTATATAAAGGGAAGAATAGCAACCTGTAAGATAAAGCATAACAAGTTGAGGAATCAGCAGGAGTAAAAGAGCGACTGTAGAGGCACTTGTTGAAGCTGAATAACGACAGAAAGGTCGTATTTTTGAATTATTGCGGGTAAATGTTTCTATAGTTCTATTTTTCAGTAAATTTTCCATCATGGTACTCCCGGATAAGTTCAATAACCTGGCTCAATGGCAGTCTAGATGAACAGACTGAATTACAGAGTGTACAGTTACTGCATAAAGTCGAAGCCTGCAGAAAACAGGAATCTATATCTTTGTTTTTTACAAGAATTTGATTATACAGAATATCTGGTGCAAGACCTACAGGGCAAACCTGGCGGCATTTTCCGCAATGAACACATTCCTTTGGTGTAATATTTGGGAACGGCTTATATGAAAGAAATCCAATGGATTTTATGTTTTTTGTAACAGGATATGTATTTTCATTTATTTTCCAGCCGGTAAGCTGACCGTTTATTACAATATTTGAAGGCTGTTTTAAAAATCCGCCACATTCGTCTATGATAAAGTTTATTGCAGTTCCTATTGGCAGTCTGAAAACCGCAGAAACCTTCATACAGTCACCATAAACGTAGACATACTGATTTATTACAGGAATCTGCTCAACTACTGCTTCATATAAATGAATCAAGGTCAGGGAATCTACAAATAAATCATGAATATTAACTTTTTCAAAAAAGTCATCCTTTGGCAGTTGTTTATGAATGTTGTCGAGCATTACATACGGAAAACCTGCTGGATATTTTGAACAGTCTGCAGGAATGTATTTTACAGGCAGTTCCTTGAAAATTTCAGAAGCATCTCCTCCATTTTCAGGGATTCCGTATTTTTTGTCATAGGTAAAAATTATTCCTTCTGCACAAATTGCACGACAAAGTATTGCCGCTCCTTGCTGAATTTTTTCAAAATAGTTTTTTGAAATGAAAAAATCTGTACAACGATAAGGATCTTCATCAAAAAGCCTTACGACAAGAATTTTTGATGTTTCAGGCTTTAGAGAAGAGATTTGCTTAGCCAAAGATTCGGTTTTATTTATTGAAAAAGTATTTACAATACCAGCTTCTGCAATTGTTTTTAAAATTTCAGAAGGCAACTTAAACTGCCAGTCAAAAGATTTTTTTTCTTTGCCACGAAAGGAAAATTTTCCCTTAAACTTTATTTTTACAGCATCAGTTTCTGTTCCGTCTGGTAGTTGTACTGGTTCAACACTTTCAACTATTCCAGGAACAGGTGAATGAAGTTTTATTGCAGGAATATTTTCCTCAGAATTAGTTGCCTGAGCAATAACCTGCCCCTCCTGCACAATAGCACCTGGTTCAACCATCAGACTGCATTCAGTAAAATCATCTTGTTTTAACAGAACGGCAACTTCATGCGGTAAAAAAGAATCAATTGCAGAATATTCAATTTTTTTAGTTTGCCTTAGCTTTATCATTTTTCGCAGCACTCATCATTAAAAAGAATAAGAGCAAAGATGCAGTCAAAAATTCAATTACAAGAATAAAAAATTCATGGATTGCCCCAGAAGTTTTTCCTGCAGGTGAATAAGAGGCAGCATCATTTTTCCCCTGTTTTTTCAACATCTTTTCCAAAGAAGTTTCAGATAGAGAATCTATTTCATTCAGTACAGATTCTTTGAAAGCATCATCAAAAATAAAAACAATTTCATTGGTTTGTTTAATTCCATCTGAAGTTTGTTCGTAGCGAGGAATTATAACTTTATCGCCAAAATTTGCCCTGCCGTTTTTTTCATATAAAGACCGGTAAGGATATGTTGCCTGAAACCATTTCCATTCAATGTAGTCTGAAAGGGAAACAAGATTATCTTCCCTATTATAGCGTGCAGGGGCTGGAAGTAACAAGTCATTGTCAGCTGAAGATGGCAAAAATCTAGATGTCATTACATATTGAAACAAAAACAAACCTGTCAAAATCATACATGCTGCAGGCATTTTTATGAAACTGCGGTTTTGCAGCGAAATACAGTCAGCAGGAAGAATAAGAACTCTTTGAAAAATCTGCTTTTGGTGAACTTTTTGTTCTGCAAAATATAAAATCTGCTCTGCTGCAAGGGATGATGCCAAACTAAGCAGCATTAAAAGTCCTGCTGAAAATGATGCCAGTGATATCAGAATTATGGGAATTATAAAAAAAATTGCCGAAAAAATGCTTTTTGCAATAATTGCCTGGCAACCTTTGCGACGCCTTAATCCAGAAAAAAACGCAAAACCCAAAAGAATGAGTGCGGCACCACCTGCATGAACAAAAAATGGTTGGCTTAAAGTAAAAAGCAACGGAAAAACTGCTGAAAATATGAAAAATTTGGAAAAACCCAGAAAAAAAGATAGTACGACAGCAAAAATCAGGCATAGCAAAGGTGTAAGCCATGGAAAAACAACCTGAGAATCAAGTGTTGCAGAAATATGATAGTTGTTTATCAAAATTCTATAAGCCCGTTCAAGTTCTCTGGTATATTCTTCTGGAACATAATAAACCTGGAATTTTTCAGCTTTATCAAAGAAAAAATTTTTCTTCAATTTGTTATAGTCTTTTACATCGTCTGGCAGTTTGTATACAGGACAATAAGGCGACAGAAAACTTTTTTGAAATGAAAGAGAAACAACGTCTTTACAGCCATAATTTGAAAGAATCGAAAGAACAGTCTGCTCATCTGTTTCTCTTGAAACTGCAAGTGTATGAAAACCTGTCCATAATCTTTGAACAGGAACACTATGAAACAGAAAAAGTGAGAATATATTTAAAACTATTATTGCAGTGCTGATAACCAGACTTCTGTTGATTTTCATAGGTTACAAAATCCGCTTTTAATTTTACAGCATGGAAAATGCAAGGCCTATAAAAAAACCTAAAAGACAGCCGATAAAAACTTCCATTGGGGAATGTCCCTGTACTTCTTTTAAAAATTTAAAACTGGACATTTCTTTATCATTCAGTATTTTGGCAATTTCATTAATACGGCGAGCCTGAATTCCATTTGCACGCCTTACCCCTACTGCATCACGCATAGTTACAAGCATAAAACAGAACGCAAGTATAAAAATATCTGAATCAATGCCTGAACGGAAACCTATTGTAGTACAAAGACATGATACTAAAGCCGAATGACTTGAAGGCAAACCGCCTGTTCTCCATAAAAGGAGTTCAAAAAGCTGCTTTAGAGAATGAACCTGACCATAAAACAGTTTGATGATGGTTTTTATGAACTGGGCACAGAACCAGCTGAAAATGCAGGCAAGCAATATAGGGTTTGAAAACAATAATTGAAATTGAGTCTTTGCACCAGTAAACATACTTTCATTTTATCAACAGACAAAGTTTTGTCTAGTAGTTTTTTCAATATATGATTATAATCGCTTTCATGGATTTTAAAATTTTTACACTGGGAAGCAATGATGCCGGCAGAAGGCTTGACCGGGTCGTACGGTGTTTTTTTATTGAAGAGAATCTGTCAAGTCTTTATAAAGCAATAAGAAACGGTCTTATAAAAATCAACGGAAAAAAAGTAAGGCCTGAATACAGAATACAGGAAAATGATGAACTGAGCATTGCCACTTTTTTGGTTTCAAGTCTAGAAAATCAGAAAAAAAATGCGGAAAGTGTAAAAAAAGAAAACCAAAACTCATTTTTTGCATTTAGCAGTGAAAATACAGTTTTTAAGAATGACGATATTCTAGTAATAAACAAGCCCTACGATACTAATGTGCAGGGAAAAGATTCGCTTGCTGAGCAGATTGCAGTTTTATGGAAAAGCAGTTCAAAAAGTTCTCAGTCACTTTCATTTATGCCAGGACCTTTGCATCGTCTGGACAGAAAAACTACTGGTCTCCTTGTTTTTTCACAAAGTTTAAAAGGTGCAAGATGGTTTTCGTCTGCAATAGCAGAACATAAAATTGAAAAAACATACATAGCCCTGCTTGAAGGTTCTTTGCCAGAAAAATGCCTTTGGAAAGACAAAATTGTTAATGAGCAGGAAATAATTGAAAAATCAAACAATGGAAAAAAAAATCATGATTTTTTTACAGTAAAGGTTTTCCCCGAAAATTATCCTGAAGGGAAAATTGCAGTTTCTCAGGCTGAACCTATTGCTTATGGAGTTTTCGAAGGAAAAGCAGTTACTCTGGTTCGCATAAAAATAGAAACAGGGCGCAAACATCAGATTAGAAGTCAGGCAGCTTTTCATGGATTTCCGCTTTTAGGAGATGAAGCCTATGGTGGTTCAAAAATTAATGAAAGTCAGGACTTTTTTCTTCATGCCTATGAATTAAAAATTCCAAAAGATAATCCGCTTGGACTTCCTGAAAAAATCAGTTGTTTTATTTTGACAAATTTTAAAAAAATGTTAAACAAAACCTTGATAAACTCAAACTGCTTGTCTATAATTTAATGTAATATGAAGTTTTTTAACGATTTTTTTCAAAAATTAACCGGAATAACTGTATATGCTCTAGTTGGGGAAAGTGGAACTGGAAAAAGTTTCAGGTCAAAGCTTTTAGCGCAAAAATATGGTATAACAGCAATTATTGATGACGGACTTTTGATTCAGGATGATAAAATTCTTGCAGGACATTCGGCAAAACGAGAAAAAACATACATGGGTGCTGTAAGGGTTGCTCTTTTTGATGACAAGGAACACCGTGATGAAATTGCAAAAAAACTTCATCGCATGCATATCAAAAAGATTCTTATTCTTGGAACTTCCGAAAAAATGGTAATCAAGATTGCCACAAGACTGCAGCTTCCTCCCCCGTCAAAAATCATAAAAATAGAAGACATTGCAACTAGGGAAGAAATTGAAAAAGCAATTCGCTCCAGACAGATTGAAGGTAAGCACATTATTCCAGTTCCGGCAATTGAAGTAAAACGCAACTATCCGCAGATTTTTTATAATTCAATCTGTGTATTCTTTGAAAAGAGAAATATTTTCAAGAAAAAAACAGCTGGTACACAACCGTTTGAAAAATCTGTTGTCAGACCGGAATTTTCAAAAAAAGGAAGAATCAGTATTTCTGAGGCTGCCCTAACGCAGATGGCCATGCATTGCGTTTCTGAATGTATGCCTAAAGTTCGCGTAAAAAAACTTACGATAAAAACTGACAGTCATGGCTACAGGCTGATAATTACGATTGATGTGCCTTTTGGAACACAACTGACAGGAATAATTCATACTTTGCAGCAGTATGTCATTGACAATATTGAACGCTATACAGGAATCCTCATCGAAGAAGTCAGCATTATAATTGACAGAATTACTGATACGAAAGACATAAAAAAGCACTGATTTATGGCAGGAAAAGTAAACTAAAAATCAGGACTGTTTTTTTGAGTTCTTTTTAGAAACTGGCTTTTTTTTGCTTTTTTTAGGAGTGTACATCTGTACGCCCAAATCTTTCAGGACTTTGCGGATGGCAAATTCAAGTTCCGTACGCTGAGGATTCATTGGCAATACAAAACTCCGACATTCCGACCATGTTTTCACGTAAATTTCACCTGCAGCTGAATGAGATTCTACTTCTTTGTTCCAGTCGGTAAGGCTTGAAATAAAGTCAAAAATCATAAAATAAAGTTTTTCGCCAAGTCTGGCATCTGGATTTGCAACGGTAAATTCATCAAGCTTTTTCAGATTTTTGAGATAATTTTTTTCAAATTCCCGATTAGAGTACATTATGGCTGTTGCCGTCGGCTGCAGATACATATAAAGGTCTGTTTCGAGGGTTTTTGAAACTATTTCAAAGGCATGACCAGAATTTATTATTTTCTGAAGTTCTTCTGTAAGTCGGGATGGAGAAATTGGAGAAAGAAGGTATGCTGATTTTCGGATTTTTCGCTTTAAGAAAAGCGGCAGCCGGCAACCCGTTGTTGCTGAATATTTTACAGCTCTCAACATTCGGACAGGATCTTCAACAAATATTTTGTCCAAAGGAATTACAGGTCTGATAATTCCTTTTTTTATGTCCTTTACTCCGTTTACATAGTCAATGACGTATTCTTTTGAGGGATCATAGTATAATGCATTCAATGAAAAATCACGGCGCATAACATCTTCGTCGATTGAACCGAAACTGTTGCCTACAGACCCTTCTGCAGTTGAGCGGAATGTACTTACTTCAAAAATTTTTGAACCGAAAATTACGTGAACAAGCCTGAATCTGCGTCCTATAATTCGCGAATTTCTAAAAATCTTTTTTATTCTTGAAGGCGTTGCATCTGTTACAATGTCAAAATCTTTTGGGGTATGACCTACAATTAAATCTCGTACAGCACCACCGACTATATACGCTGTAAAACCAGAGTCCCTTAATCGTGAAACAACGTAAAGTGCATCAGAATCTATTTTCGAAAGGTCTATATTATGTTCGTTTTTTGTATAAATGACAGCTTTTACTATATGCCTGCCACGTTCGTCTGAAGAATATCGAAATAACACGTCTGTTAATTTAACTAATCTTTAAAGTCATAGTCAAGTGGTACAGGAATCTTAAGATTTATCACAAATCTGAAATAAATTTTTGCTGTCTTTTTTTTGAATCCAGTTCAAGATATCTGCAAAAACCTGCTCCCTGTTAATTTCATTGAAAAGTTCATGTCTTGCATCAGGATAGATTTTCAGTTCTGTATTTTCCATACCGTTTTTCTGATAGATTTTAAAAAGATTTTTTACAGTTGAGGCCCATTCTCCAACAGGATCTCCATCTCCGACAATCAGGAATACTGGAAGTTTCACAGGTATTTGCCTTATCCGTTCAGGTTTGTGGATAAAGTTAAGGCCTTCAAGCAAATCTCTGTAAAATCCCCATGTTGGAATAAAATTACATAACGGGTCTGTATCATAGGCATAAACCACATCATTATCTCTGCTTACCCATGCATTTTTACTGAAAGGTTCTTTTATTCTTGAATTATACAAACTGAAGGACAGCTTTCTGAAAAATGGAGATTCATCGGTTTTTTTATGGAAAAAAGATGGAAGAGCTGTAAGAATTCGGCCCATATTTATCAATGCCCGTCTGGGACCTGCAGTTCCGCAAAGTATGCACTTGCTGATTGTGTTACCGTATAATTCGATGAATCCCTGCGCAATGAAAGAACCCCATGAATGAGCAAAAAGTATTACAGGCTTGCCAGGGAAATCAGTTTTCAGTTTTTCAGTTATGGCATGCAGGTCGTTTATTACTGTAAGGAAACCGTCTTTTTCTGCAAGAAAACCTAATTTTCCACATTTTTTTTCGATTGCCCTGAGGGCAGTTTTGCCATGTCCGCGATGGTCGTGGGCATTTACAACAAATCCCTGTTCTGTAAGAAATTCACATAAATGGAAATATCGTCCGCTATAATCCAGCATTCCATGACTTATCTGCACGAGGGCTTTGATGTTTTTCATATCATCAGGAAAACAGCGGTTTACAAAAATTTCACAACCATCGTCCATAACCTGAAAAAAAGATTCTTTGTGCATATCCACTTTTATCCTTATTTCTGCTAGTATACATTTATGAGTACAAAAGAAATTATAGCACAGAAAATAGTTCCTGGTGGAGACTGCATTGGTAATATTGGCGGAAAAACTGTTTTCATTCCATTTGCAATTCCAGGAGAAAAACTTGAGATTGAAATAACTGATTCAAAACGTGATTACGATACTGGAAAAATTTTAAAAATTATAGAACCATCACCGTATCGGGTAACTCCTGTTTGTCCGCTTTATCAGCAATGTGGCGGCTGCAATATGATGCATATAAACCCTAACTTTCAAAAAGAACTGCGCAAAGAAATGTTAAAAATCTGCTTTGAGCGGGAAAATATTTCTCTGCCGGAAATTGAAGTTATTTCTGGTGATGATACAGGCTACCGCTACCGTTTCCAGCTGCATGACGGAGGTCTTTTGAAAAAGCAGTCAAATGAAGCTGTTCGCGTTGATTTTTGCCCAGTTGCCACTTCTGAAATCAATGAATACTTGAAAAACACAGTGCAAAATGAACGACCAAGAGGACGCATTCATGTTTTTGGTGGAAAAAATGTAATTCCTGAGCTGAATACAGGTGCAGGCTTTTTTAGAGATAAAAGATTTCCAAAAGTAATTCTTGCTGAGCAGGAAAATAAAAAAGAACAGGTGGAAACTGTCATAAGAAGTGGCAAAAGAAAGGTAAAACGGGCTGTCAACCATTATTTTGCAGGAACAGTGCTAAATCCTGCAAACATTGTTACTGTTCAGATTGCAGGGAAAAATATTTCCTTTGACGTGCAGGGATTCTTTCAGTCAAATATCAGCGTTCTTGAAAAAGCTGCACAACTGGTTTGTAAAGATCTTTCTGGTAAAAATGTTCTTGATATGTACAGCGGAGCCGGAACTTTTTCTGTATTTCTTGCAGACCATTTCGAAAAAGTTACAATGGTTGAGCATAACAGGGATGCAATGGTTTTTGCAGAAATGAATATGCGCGGAACAAATCATGTTTCCTATGGAGTTAGTGGTGCAAAATGGGTTGCCCAAAATGCTCCATCAATAATAAAAAATGAAGGAAATTTTGATGCTGTTGTAATAGATCCTCCGCGTAGCGGCATGGAAAAACAAGTCTGTCAATGGCTTTGCAAGGAAAAGCCTAAATATATCCGCTCTGTTTCATGCGATGCTGCAACTCACGCAAGAGATGCAGCCTTTTTGATAAAAGCCGGATATACATTGAAATCTCTCTATCTTTTAGATTTTTATCCGCAGACAGCTCATATTGAAAGCCTGGCCTGCTTTGAATGGATTTAGCCATGCAGAGCATAAAAAAGTTTTTTATTTTTTTGTTTTTCTTTACCACCTTGAGATTTGCTTATTCACAGGAATTATTTTTGAGCAAAAAAGCACCTGTGTGGAACAAAGTCAGCACAGGGAAGGCTATATGTACACCAGCAGCAGTTCCTGATGGTTTTGTCATTGCACATGACGGAAACAGATTTGTATGTTTTTCAAAGTCTGGTGAAATTCTGTGGCAAAAAAAACAGGATGCTTTTCCGAAAGGTTTTCAAATAGCTTCATCAAAATACGGCATTTTATATTTTGCTGGAAAAGACGGAGAGTTGAATGTACTTAACAGTTCTGGAGTTTCAATTTTAAAAATAAAAAATGAAAATTTGAGAAAAATAGATTACATTCTTCCGGGACTGGACGGAAGGTTTTTCATTTTTTCAGGGGGAAATATTTTATGCTATGGGCAGAACGGAATCTGTAAATGGCAGCTTGAAAAAGAATTTTCTCTGCAGATAAAACCAGAATTGGCAGGCGATGGTTCTTTTTTTGTTTTTCTGGCTGAACAAAAGGCTGTGAAAGTTTCACCCTACGGCGAAACTTTAGAAATGCTTGAATTTCCGCAGCGTGTTCTAAAAGCTTTTTGCTCTGATTCTTCACTGTATGTGCTTTTTGCAGACAGAACCATAAAAAAATACGACCCAGACGAAAACGGAAGATTTTCAGCTGATTCTCATGTGAAAACCTTTGCCCTTCCAGATGAAATTCAGCTTGATTTGAATGATAAAATATTTTTTGGAATTTCAGATGAAACAATGCAGGCTTCTTCTGAAATAAAAAAGATGGAAAAACCTCTGATTCTCTGTACTCAGAAGGAAATGTTCTGTTTTTTACCGGCAAATCTTTCTGAAAAATCTGAAATTTCTAGAAAAATAATTTTTGATCTTGACAATTCATCGGAAAGCACTTTTTTGACAGACGGTTCATATCTCTTGCTTTCCATGCCTACGTGGGAAACTTTGTATTTCAAATTTGCAGAGTCTGTCCATTCAAATATAAAAATCAGCAAAATTGCAGCTGTTCAGGGAACTCTTTCCTTACAGACGATGCTGAAATGCCGTAAAATTCTTATGTCAGGTATGTATGGCAATACCGAAAAAGAACTTGCACAGGCTGTTTACCAGGTTATGTACAGTTATTTTACATATCTGAATTCTCCAGTAAATAATATGAAAGTTGAGCCTCCAGAATTTGCTGGTAACAGGGAATATCTGTTTGAAGTGTTCGCTCTTTCTGGTTTGTTCGGTACAGACAGCTTTGCTGAAATCACTTCAAAGCTGATTGTAGAAGAAAGTGTTGACCAGCTTTTAATAAGCCTGATAAATGCCTGTGGAAATGCCGGCTTTGACCCAAATTATATGATTCTGTCGGCAATTGACAGAAAAATTTCACAGACTGCAATTATGGAAAATGCAGAAATTATTAATTCAGTTTGTAATTCGCTTTATAAATTATGCAGAACGATGGGAGATTCGTATGCAAAACGGGCAGTTAATATTCTTGCAAAAATTATTGTAGAAAATAGCGGTCAGCATCAGAGAGCAAAGGCCCAGGAAACTTTGCTGAAAATAAAAAAATTAAAGGCCTGAAGTTTCAGCTGGATTTTCGCAGACTTTTTCAAAATGAACACAACATTGACTTTTACTGGAATAAATCCAGATCTCATTGTATAATTTCAAGGGGTAAGACAAACCCTTAAAACGGCAAGTGAGGCATTTATGAAAAAACAAAAATTTTTCCTAAAGATTATTTTTTATGCTGTAGTATTTTTTTGTGCAGGTTATGCACATTCTCTGCCAGTAAATCAAACAGAACTTGAAAGTGTTTCTGCAAGTCAGGGCATTACCTTTGAAAATTATACAGGACCTCACAACATTATAGAATCAGCATCTTCAATTCGAGGAATCGGTACAGTTATGGGTTCTTTTCTACAGGAAAAAGAAAAAGAGGCTGTTCTTACCAATGGAAAAAAATATTCTGTTATACATGCCGTTGATTCCACAGAAACAGGCAAACTGGATGCAGATATTTTTATAATTGAAAATTCTGCAACTGTTGATCATATAGACAATCTGCGCAGGATTATTGCAGGTTATCTTGTTTCTGCTTATGAGTATTCTGACAGGGATGCAGATACTCTTGCGGTTTTCATTACGGTTTACAATGCCGTTTATCGCGGTGACATCAAAACCTGGCAGGAAAAGTATAAAAAAATCGTAACTAAAAATCTTTCCGCCGAAAAGTCAGGTCTTTCTTTAAGCTATAGGGAATGGCCAGGCAATACGCAAATTGTGATTCCTCTAGGTGAAGTTTCTGGAGGTGGGTTAAGCACTGTAGATACATCTGCCATAAGTGATAAAAATGTAGTAGCTTCAATGAAAGAAGAAGACGGCAAAAATATTGAAGAGCGCAAAGCCCTTATGAATATAAAGGAAAGAGAAGCTGAACTTGCCACTCAAAAAGCAGCAGAAGCCAAAAAAAATGAAATTGCGTCTCAGAAAGAACTTGAAAAAGAAAAAACTTTACTTCCTGAATTAAAAAAACAGGCCGAAATTGCTGAAAAACAGGCTTCTGAAGAGCCTGAATCAGAAGAAAAGCAGCTTGAAGCCCAGAAAAAACAGGAACAACTTGCCGCTTCTGAAGAAAAAATTGAAACCCTGCAGAATGAAATTGAAAATTCTGCCTTGCAGGCAAAGAATATGCAGACAAAAGCTGATAAAAAAACAAGTGAAGCCGTAAATGAACGCACAGATATTGCAAAAGACCAGCAGAAAATCGTCAATGAAGCCATGCAGGAAGTTTCTGGGGTTTTTGCATTGAAACTTTCCGATGCATCAGGAATGCTTTCTGAGCTTGTAAAAATAAATGCACTTACGGGGCAGGTGGTAAAGGCTTCTGGCATAAAACAAATCCACAGCAGGACTTTTTTCTCTGTTGGAAATAACTTTCTGGCAGTTGCTGGAGAAAACAGAGGCAATGCAGCTGTGAAACTTGTTTTAATAGACCGTGAAAATATGAAAATTATAGCCCAAAGTGAGCCTCATGTTGCAGAAAATTCTGTTCTTGTAAAGGCAGATTCCGTTTTTTTGTGCATAATTCAGGAAAATGAAAAGTCATTTGTGGGAAAATTTGACGAAAACCTTAACCTGTTGTGCAAATCACAAATTGCAGTAAACAGTGCAACTCCCGTTACCATTACAGCTGATTCAGTTTATGTAACTGATGAAAAAGGGTTTATGGCAGGTCTTTCACTTGCAGACTTGGCAAAACAATAAAAAATGGATTTTTAGAGCTGAAAATTAGAAATTCTGGAGATTTTTTTGGAATAATTTTTTTATACGTTAAAATTCTCTTAAGGTATAACTCAGAATTATAAAATATCAGTTGTTACCACAGGAGGAAAAATGGCTAAAAAACAGTCTTCTTTGAATTATGTTTATATGGTTGGAATGCTTCTTGTTCTGATTTCCTGCTTTCTGCCGCTTGGAAGTTTCCTTGTATTAAAGGGAACTTTGATTTCTACTGTAAAAAATGGAAGTGGAATCCTGCAGGCTGGGGCTTTAATTACTTTAATCGGTACTATAGCCGGCATTATAGTTTTTTTTGTATATAACAAGTTTATTGCCAAACTTATATGTTATATTGCAGGGCCTCCGCATTTAAAATACTTTTAAAATGAATAGTATTTAAAATTTAAGAAATCTAATAAGATTCTTTTAGGTGGGTAAAAATGAACTTAAAAGAATCTCTAGAAACAATAAAAGACAGCAGGATAGACAGATGCAAGAAGCATAGTCTTGTCGATATACTGATGATTGTATTTTTTGGACTGCTTTGCGGATACAAAAGCATAGAATCAATACATTTATACGCAGAACTAAGTATAAATGTATTGAAAAAATATCTTGTTCTTGCAAACGGAATACCAAGTGCAGATACAATTCTGCGGGTACTGGCAAAAATCGACACCGGGCAGCTGGGAAAAGTATTCATCGAATATGCAAGATCCGTTTTTGGAAACAGAATCAAAGACGGAGATGTGGTTGCCTTTGACGGAAAGACGGAATGCGGTTCTAAATATTCTCCCGCAGCAGAAAATGGAACAGAACACAAAGCTGTTCATATGGTCAGTGCATGGGCTTCAAGACTGGGAGTTTGTTTCGGGCAGATTAAAACAGAAGAAAAGTCTAACGAAATTACGGCGATTCCAGAACTTCTTGATCTTCTTGATTTGAAAGGAGTTATAGTAACGATAGATGCGATGGGTTGCCAGAAGAAAATCGCCGGAAAAATCACAGAGAAAAAATCAGACTATGTATTCTCGCTCAAAGGGAATCAGGAAAAGATTCATGACGACGTGAAAGAATTTTTTACAGGTCATCAACTTGATGAAAAATACTGCGAGCGGTATAAGGTTCAAAAATATGAAAGCGAACTGGAAATCGCTCACGGAAGAATCGAAAAAAGAACTGGTTTTTTATGTACAAATATCAAATGGCTCGAAGGTAAGGATGAATGGCCGAATCTTAAGGCCGTTGGAATGGTTGAATGCCATAGAATAGAAAAGAAAACTGGAAAAGAATCGTTAGAAACGAGATTTTTCATCACATCATTGACAGATGCCGGCAAAGCCTGCGAGGCGATGCGTTCTCATTGGGGCATAGAAAATGGCTTGCATTGGGAACTGGATGTAGTTTTTGGAGAAGATATATCCCAACTGCGGAAAGACAATTCAGCTGCAAATATGAATATGCTCAGAAAACTTGTCATAAACATATTGAAACAGACTGATTTTTCTGAGTTTACAAAGGCAAAGAATCTGTCTATTTCTGGAAAGCAAATGCTTTGCGATAAACACGAAGGATGTCTTGAAAAAGTTGTAAAAAATGTATAATGCGGAAGCCCTGTGTTATATTGTAACACTGTCAGGTTTTTTGTATATTTATCTCAACATGGGAAAATTTGCAAAGTCTGTTTCAAAAATGTTTATCCGTTCTTCTAATATAGAATTTGGAGCAGTTCTGCTGATTTTGGGGCTTGTTATTGCATTGGCAGGTCTGATTTTGAACAGAAAGCAGGCATAGCTTTTACAGGGGGCAGGTAGATTATAATTTATTCTTAATTTGCCTGCTTAATTTTTACAAGATGACAAAAGAACAATTATTATTTAAAATTCAGACAAATTCTGCATGGGAATTTAAATACAAAAATATAACATACAACCTTACCTGCGGAAAAGACGAAAAAGGTTCTATATATATAGATTTTGGAAAGCTTTATGAACCGCAGCGTTTTGCTTCTTTTGAAGATTTAATGCGTAATGCAAGAGTTGAAAACAGTTTTTTTCGTGAAATGCTTGAAAATCTTTGATATCAGGTTATTAAATCTAAGAAAAAATTTATAGAGAATAGCTTTTACAGTTTAAAAGTTCTGCTTCTTTTTTATTGTGTGTAACAAAAATAACTGTTTTTTTTCCGTTTGATAGAAAATCTGAAAGAAATTTTATGATTCTTCGGCGGTTTTCTTCATCTAGGGAACTGAACGGCTCATCCAGCAATAGAATTTGCGATGGGAAAGCCAGGCTTCTTGCAAGATTTACACGCTGTTTTTGCCCTCCACTCAAATTCTGGACTTTTTCATTTAATTTGTCATAAAGACCTGTTTCTTTTAAAAAATATCCGGCTATTTTAAAAGCTGTTTCTTTTCCTGTAAGATTAAAAAGCGGCAGGGCAACATTAAAAAGACAGGTTTTATTTTCTATGAGTCTTGGCTCTTGAAAGCAATAGGACACTCCTGAAAAATTCTCAGCAATGTAATTCAGCAAGGTCGTCTTACCCTTCCCGCTTGGAGCAAAAACAGCATTTACAGTTCCTTCTCCAAAACTGACAGAATATCTGTCAAAAATCTGATTTTCACCGTAAGAAAAAGAAATATTTTTCAATTCAATAGGTTCAGGCTGCTTTTCTGCAAAAAAATCTTCAGTAGAAAAATTTTCAACAGCAGGCAGCTTTGTTTTGCCAGTGATAAAAGACGGCAGGGAAAACAGCAGAATTCTGCATATTTTTTCCGTGCAGTAACAGAAAAAAACAAGAATAATCGTAATGGCAAATACTTTTTCAGTTTCCAGATGAACCTGTGCTTTTGCAAGCATTGAGCCAATGGCTTTTTGCGGAAGACACAAAACTTCACCTGCTGCAATTACCTTCCAGGTCATGCCGAAACATGAGATGAAAGCATTCTTAAAAAAAGGCATAAGACGCGGTAGAAAAATATACAGAAATTTTTGTTTTTTCGTAAAATTGAAAATTTTTGCCATTTGCAAAAGTTTTAAATCATCATCTTTTTTTACAAATCCAGAAGAAACTGAACTTATTACAACAGGTAATGTCATTAAGATGCTGACAGCAACAGGAACAAAATCTGATTTCAACGCAAAAACCAGTAGCAAAATGATTGCAACTATGGGGGTCGTCCGCAAAATTGTTACAGGAAGCCTCAAGAAATTATTAAAAAAAACGGATTTTCCGCAAAAAAAACCTAAAATGCAGCCTAAAATCATTGAAAAAGTAAAGCTTATAAAAAAACGGTGTATGCTTTGCAAAAAATTCCAGTAAAATTCAGGGCTTGCTAAATAAGATACGATTTCTGAAAAAACTGCATGAGGTGCTGGCAGAATTAAAGGAGAATTTATGCTTCTGCTGACTGAATTCCATAGAATTAACAGAAGCATAAAAGAAAGTAAAAATGGAAATTTATTTTTTAGCCAGAAAAATAATTTTTTCATGGTGTCATTTTACATTTTTTTCAGTTAAAGTAAAATCCTTCTGCAGGAAGTTTTCCTCCAATTGATTCCGGCTGATTTTCAAGAAAAATGGAAAGCAGTTTTTCAATTTGCCGGCGACCTTTTTTTGCAGGAACCCAAACATAACTGCCGTTTGGAATGGATTTTTCAACTACAGCAGCTGCTAAACCCATTTTATGTTTTTCAACAAGAATACCTGCCTGTGCAGGATTTTTTACAGTCCATGCAATTGCTTTTTCAACCTGTTTTACAAAACTTTTTACATTTTTGGGATTTTTTGCTGCATAGTCAGAATTTACGACAAGAACTGTAATAGGATATTCTGTTTTCTGGAGTGAATAAAATTCCTTTTGCAAATCAAGAACCCGTTTTACAGATTTGTCTTTTATAGAGGCCACAGTTGGAAAAGGTTCTGGAACAATTGCATATTCTGCTTTGCCAGAAATAACAGCGCCTGCAAGCTGAGCATTCGGAATAGAAAAATCAAGCACAGAATCAGATTTATTTTCAGAAAGCAGAAAACGAGTCATGTATTCAGGTGTTGCCCCCTGCCCTGCACAGTAAATTGTCTTGCCATTCAAATCCTTTATGCTTTTTATGGACTCATCTTTTGAAATAACAAAAAGATTTCCGTTGCCTGTAATGCCGAGACATAAAAGTTTACCGTTATTTTTTGTATAAACCTTTGCAGCAACATTTGGTGGCAGAAAACCGATGTCAAGCTCACCTTTTATGAGCTTTGCAAGCTCTTCCTGTGCATTGGCAAAAAAATCAAAGTGCAGGTTTTCCTGACTATTTTCAATCAGATATGCACAAGGAATGCCTGAAGGTCCGTTCAGAACTCCTACATTTTGAGCTGATAATGAAAGGCTTAGAAATAAAACCGATGCCAGTACCAGAAATTTTTTCATAAAATCCTCCAAAAAATATGTATTTTTTCATTCAAAAAAGTTTGATGTATACAACAAAATACTACAAACCTCATAAAAAATTCAACAGAAAAGAAAATTAATTCAAGGTCAACATAGAATTAACCCTATTGAGAATTTTTCAGTATTAACCTGAAAGTAGAACATTTACATGCAAATACTGCTTTACATAACCAGCTGAATTCCGCAGGCGTATGCAAAAACTTCTGTAACACGGGGAATCTGTTCTTTTTTTAATGAAGAATAATTTATAACAAAAGTTTTTTCCTCATTGGAAGTTTTGCTGTAGTAGTAATCGGATAAAAGCGCTGCATTTATATTACTTTTTAAAAGCCGATTTTTGAGTTCTTGGGCTGAATAGTTTGATTTTATAGTTAAAAGAAAATGCAGACCGGAATTTTCTTCATTTATCCTTGCAATTGACGATAATTTTGATTTTTTTAGCAGGGTTATGAATTCATTACGCAGGCTTCTATAATAATTTTTCATCCGGTTTATGTGTTTTTCGTAATTACCATCCTGAATGAATTTTGCAAGCGTGTATTGTTCAAAAGAACTGACCTGACATGAATAAAATCCAAGTTTTTTTTCAAATAAGGATATAAGGCTTTGCGGAAGTACCATGTAGCTGATTCGAAAAGAAGGTGACAAAGTTTTTGAAAAAGTGTTCATATAGATGACTTTTGAAGCTGAATCTGTACCTTGTAGCGTCGGCAACGGCTTTCCGTTAAATCGGAATTCACTGTCATAATCGTCTTCAATTATGTAGCGGTTTTCTTTTTTGTATGCCCACTGAAGCAGTTCCTGCCGTCGCTTTACAGGCATTACAATTCCTGTGGGAAAATGGTGAGCTGGAGAAACATGAACTATATTTGCATTGCTTTCCTGAAGTTGCCCTATATTTATACCGCAGCTGTCCATATTTATTGGAATGGATTTTGCTCCATTGAGGGTGAAAACCTCCTGAACCTTGTGATAACCTGGATTTTCTACTGCAAAGATATTTTCCCTGCCCAAAAACTGTACAATCATTGAATAAAGAGATTCTGTTCCAGCACCGATGATAATCTGCTCTGGACAAACGTTCATATTTCTGAATCCGTTTAAATGAATGGAAATTGCCTGACGCAGTTCATAAACTCCTTTTACGCTGTGCCGTTGCAAAAGTTTTTCATCCTGGCTAGTCAAAATTTGCCGCATTGTATGCGACCATAATGTAAAAGGAAATTTTTCAACAGCAGGGGAATTGCTTGTAAAGTCTGCAAGAAATTCTTTTGCAGGATTTTCCTGTGGTGCTGCAGTAATATTTAAACTTTTAGAATTTTCCTTTTGTGGAAATTTTAATTCTGTAACAAAAAAGCCTTTTTTTTCTATTGAATAGATGTATCCTTCAGCGATTAATTGTGCATAGGCATTTTGTACGGTGATTATGCTAACTCCCAGATGTTCTGCAAGCACGCGTTTGCTTGGAAGCTTTTCATTTGGATTAAGCTTCTGGCTGACAATCATTTTTTTTAGAGATTCTATGAGAAATTCACATAGACCAGCACTAGCTTTCTGACTGAAGTCAATTGTAATCATTGCTGAATTATAGCAGAAAAATTTACTTTTTGGCACGCTTCAATGCTATGGCTCTTTGATAAATTTTTTTTATGAGATAAAATGGATTGTAAGCGATTTTAAAATTTGTGTGTGGGAAGCAGATGCATGATTTATGCTTTCAAATGAACCTGGCCCGCGCTGTAGCCCCTTTAGTCGACCGCAGCGAAGTTTACGAAGCGAGGACGATGCGCGTCAGCAAAGGGCGAAAGTGCGGTTGCAAAAAGAGTGTGCCTCAAATAATTTTTTGTTAGAAAATTTTACTTTTATTTAAAATTTAAAATTTTTAGATTAGAATGATATCTTATGGAAAATAATCAGTTTAAAATAATGACGGAAACTCCTGTTGGCAAATTGATTTTAAAATTATGCATGCCGACTATTTTAAGCATGCTGGTTACAAATTTTTACAATCTAGTTGATACGGCCTTTGTCGGTATGGAAGGCAACAGTGCAAGCGGAGCTGTCGGAATTGTGTTTGGATTTATGGCTGTTTTGCAGGCAATTGGATTTTTGTTCGGTCAGGGCTCCGGCAGTATAATTTCAAGGGCTTTGGGAGGCAAAAAAATTGACAAAGCTGGAGAAGTTGCCAGCACAGCTTTTTTTACGGCTTTTTTTCTGGCAGTTGCAGCTGGCATATTTAGTTTAATATTCATCGATGACATTGTTTTTTTTCTTGGGAGTACGGAAACCATTGCTCCTTATGCAAAAAAATACATTTCCTTTATAATTTTGACAGCACCTTTTTTGGTTACAAGTTTTACGCTGAACAACATCCTGCGTTATGAAGGCAAAGCAACTCTTGGAATGATTGGTCTGATTACCGGTGCGGTTTTAAATATCGCCGGTGATGCTATTTTTATGAGAAAGTTCAAAATGGGAATAACTGGAGCCGGATTAAGTACAGCAATTTCGCAGTTTATAAGTTTCTGTATACTTTTTTCAATGTTTGCAAGGGGCAAAACTCAGTGTGTAATTTCTTTGAAAAAAGTCTGTTTAGATTTTAAAATTTATTCTGACATTATCCTGACGGGTTTGCCAAGCCTTTTGCGGCAGGGAGCTTATAGTTTTGCTGCAATTATCATGAATGTCCGTGCTGCTTGTTTTGGGGATGCTGGAGTTGCTGCGATGAGCATTGTTTCAAGGATTTTTTTCTTTATTTTTTCCCTTTCGATTGGTGTCGGCCAGGGATTTCAACCTGTGGCGGGATTCAACTATGGTGCAAAAAAATTTTCCCGTGTACGCAAAGGTTCGGAATTTACGTTCGCCTTTAGTTCAGCTCTTATGATAATTGCAGGCATTCTGGTTGCCTTGAATTCAAATGAAATTATAAGGCTTTTCAGGGATGATGCACTTGTCATTGAAATAGCCCGGCGCTCTTTGATTCTTCATTGCGTTGCAGTTATTTTTCTACCGTTCTGCATGGTTTGTGAAATGGTAATGCAAAGCACTGGATTTAAACTTGGAGCTTCCGTCATTTCACTTATGAGAAGTGGTTTGATTTTGATTCCATGCATAATCCTGCTTACAAAATTTCGCGGACTAAAAGGACTGCAGGAAGCGCAGCCTCTGTCGTTTGTGCTTGCTGTAATTCCGTCGGTATTTTTCGGGCGGCTATATTTTAAGAAACTGCCAAAAAATGACGGTTAGATTTCAGTCTGCTCCAGAAGCAGAAATTTTAGAAAAAAGTCCTCTACTATGCATGGAATGATGTCAAGTCTTTTATGACTTCGGCTGCGATTATCAGGCCTGCAACAGATGGCGTGAAGGCATTGCTTCCTGGTGCTATTGAACTGCCTTTAAGTTCCGAATCTGGTTCTGCAACAGGTTTTATGACAGGTTCTGTTGAAAAAACGCATTTGAGTTGTTTTATGTTACGTTTTTTTAGTTCATTGCGCATAACACGGGCTAGCGGACATACTGAAGTTTTGGAAATGTCTGCAACTTGAAATTTTGTAGGATCAACTTTGTTTCCTGCCCCCATGGAACTGATTATTTTTTTATCAAAGGCTTTAGCCTTAAGGACAAGTTCTATTTTTGAGCTTACAGTGTCGATGCAGTCAACTATATAGTCATATTTTGAAAAATCAAACATGGCAGAATTTTCTTTTGTAAAAAAAACATTATGTTTTGTTACTTTACATTGTGGATTTATGTCCAAAATCCGTTTTTCAGCTGCATCAACTTTAAGCATGTCAAGTGTTGAATGAAGTGCATACAATTGCCTGTTTAAGTTTGTAAGGCTTACCACATCACTGTCAACAATATCAACAGCACCAATTCCCGATCGAACCAGAGCTTCTACAGCGTAGCCTCCTACACCGCCGATTCCAAAGACGATTACACGGCTGGAGTTTAAAATCTGCATATTTTGGCTGCCAAATATCAGGCGAATCCTGGAAAACTGATCAATCATTCTGTTTAAAAACCATTTTTATTTTATTCAGCTGGCTTTGGCTGATGACTTTACCTTTAAATAATGCCTGTGCAATTTTTTCTACGATTTTTCCGTAAGTTGATTTATCCAGCGTAAAAACAACAGTTGCATGATAAACCCAATCTGATGTTTCGTACCAGAAAAAATCCTGAAAAGTAAGCAGCTTAAATGGTTCAATCGACATTTCGGCTGTTTTTTCTATGCGGTTACGAATGTTTTGTTCATTTATTTCTGCTGTTCCTATAATGTCTATACTGACAGAACGAGCAAGTTCCTGATATCCCAAATAAGAGGCCTTTGCAATGGCTTCTTCCCTGCAAGCTCCAAGTCCTTCTGTAGAATTTATAATCCACTTGGAATCTGCAAGGTCATTTTTCATGTTTTCGTCGCACCACAAACTGCCGTCGCCTGAATATAATGCATTGAGCCAACGAGGTAATTCCGGTTCCCCCTGTTCCCTGTTTTTCCAGTCAATTTTTACTGTTTTTGCAGAAACTACAGAAAGTTCCAGTAAAATGTAAAAGAATAAAAATAATATGGATTTTTTTATATTCATAGTGAATTAAATATATGTAAAAAATAATATGCCGTCAATTGAAAAAAAAATCCCAAAAACCGAACAGCATTCAGATTTTCGGGATTTTCTGCAAAAAGTGTCAGACCTTCCACAAACCATGAAGGTTGCAGTAAGCATAGGTTGCTATAAGCTTTTCACCTTCATTCAAGGTAAAGACAGCTTCTGGAGCTTGATTGGGCTGTAAATTCCGCCTGTAAACACCAGTTGACGTTTCAATTAAAATCCATTGGATAAAATGTGCTTCTGTCATCGGATGTTCTACAGAACCGACAGTTACTTTTACATTGTTTCCTGTAACTTCAACAACTGGCAGATGCTTTTCAACAGCTCCGTCTGAAGTTCCCGGAACAATTTCCGTCATTTTTTGACCGCAGCATACAACATTTACGCCTGAGTCATTGACCATTTCAACAATGTTACCGCAATGCTCGCATAAAAAAAATTTCATAGCAACCTCCTGTTTCTTGTATTGCCAGAATTTTATAAAAACTGCCAAAAATGTAATTTAATACAAGTACATTTTCTAGTAGTTTTCAGCATTCAGTTCAAAGTATGATTTTGGGTGAGCACAAACAGGGCAAACTTCAGGAGCTTTTGTTCCTACAATAATGTGTCCGCAGTTACGACATTCCCATACTTTTACTTCACTCTTTTCAAATACCTGTGCAGTTTCAATATTTTTCAGAAGTGCACGGTAACGTTCTTCATGATGTTTTTCAATGGCAGCAACCATGCGAAATTTTATTGCAAGTGCCTTGAAACCTTCGGCTTCAGCGGTTTTTGCAAATTCTTCATACATATCTGTCCATTCATAATTTTCTCCATCAGCTGCGGCCTGAAGGTTTGCCTTTGTGTCGCCAATGCCTCTTAATTCTTTGAACCACAGTTTTGCATGTTCTTTTTCATTCTCTGCGGTTTTCAGAAATAAAGCAGCCATTTGTTCATAGCCTTCTTTTTTTGCTACAGATGCAAAATATGTATATTTATTTCTTGCCTGTGATTCGCCAGCAAAAGCTGCTTCCAGATTTTTTTCTGTTTGTGTTCCTGCATAAGGATTCTGTTTGTTTTCCATAATTTTATGTCATCTCCTAAAAAAATATTGTAAACAGAGTAAATTTCTAAGAAGTGCATTTCTTAGAAACTTACACATTCTTATATAATTATAACACGAATTTTGAAAGGAATTTCTTTTTTTTTTAGGATTTGAGGAATAATTTTCTAGAATTTTTTGTTATTTTTTCATAATCCTTGATTTATGCCAAAACTTTTGCAAGTATGGCAAACAGGGCGGTTATGTCGATAGGTTTTGAAATAAAATCATTCATGCCAGATTCTAAAGCTTTGTCCCTGTCTTCTTGGAAAGCATTTGCAGTCATGGCGATTATTGGAAGTTGTGCCTTATAAAATTCTGGCAAAGAGCGGATTTTTCGGGTAGCAGTATAGCCGTCCATTTCAGGCATCTGAACATCCATCAAAATAAGATCATATTGACCTGGATGTGAATTTTCAATTTTTTCAACTGCAATGCAGCCGTCATTTGCTACATCAACAAAAAATCCTGCATCTTGCAATATTGCAACGGCAATTTCCTGATTTAAAATATTGTCTTCAGCAAGCAGAATTTTCTTTCCTTTGAAATTCAATTTTGAAGATTCTGGTTCAACTTCATTGCCTGAATCAGAGGCTTTTGCAAATACAGCAGATAGTTCAGACATAAAAACAGGCTTTGAGAGAAAATCGGTAACTCCAGAGTTCCTTGCTTCATTTTCAATGCCCGACCAATCGTAATCTGTTAAAACGGCGATAAAAGCTTTTTTTCCAGATAAATTTTTGATTTTGCGGACAGCTTCAATGCCTGCAATGTCATTCAGCTGACGGTCAATAATGCATCCTTTGAACGCACTGCCCTGTTCAGCAGCCTGACTTGCCATGTGTATAGCTTCATTGCCAGATGTTGTCCATTCACATTGAAAGCCGAGAGTGCACAGCATTTTAGCCATGTTCAAACAGGTTTCTCTTCGACTGTCTGCAATCAGGATTTTACCACCATGCAATTCAAGAGGCAGCACAGATTTTGAAATTGAATTTTCATCAGAATTTATGATTCTCAAGTCCAGTTCAACAATAAACTCAGAACCTTTGCCTTCTGTGCTGTTTACATTGATTGTTCCGCCCATCATGTCAACAATGTTTTTTGTAATCGCCATACCAAGTCCTGTGCCCTGAATGCCACTTACGGTTGCGGTCTGTTCCCTTGAAAATGCTTCAAAAATATGCATTCGGAATTCCTGTGACATACCGATTCCATTATCTTTTATACAGAACTTAAAATGTGCAGAATTTTCACGGGCTGAAGGTTCTTCTTTTAAAAGAATACTTATAGTGCCATTTTCTCCTGTAAATTTAATGGCATTGCCTGCTATATTCAGTAAAATGCGGCTCAACCGAAGCTTGTCTGCAAATACATCTTCATGAATGATATTCTGTACATCAATATACAGGTTCTGTTTTTTTGCTGAAACATTCGGTTGAATTATCGTCTTTAAATCATGCAATATGTCAGGCAGATGAACTTCTTTTTCTTCGATTTTCACGCATCCACTTTCAATACGGCTCATGTCAAGAACATCGTTTATCAGGCTTAACAGATGATTACTTGAAATTGAAATTTTTGACAGATAATCCAATACAAGTTTTTTTTCCTCAATATGCCGTTCTGCCAGAGATGTAAAACCAATTATTGCATTCATAGGAGTACGGATGTCATGAGACATGTTATTCAAAAATGCAGTTTTTGCCTGATTGGCAGCATTAGACCCTATTAAAGCAATCTGAAGTTCTGATTGACTTTTCCGAAGCTGTGCATTTATTTTACGGATAAATTTTTCAGCTTCTTTTGCCTTTGATTCAGAAGCATTTGCCTTTATAAGCAGAAAAACCAGACATAGAAGTATAAGTCCTGAAATTATTCCAAGCGTAAAAACGTTATCCTTTACAAAGGTAATAAAAGACAGGGAAGAATCCGGGTTTGAAAACAGAGTCATTGCAGCCAGCAAGGCAGAATGGGGAGTCATTGCAATTGCCCTGTTCATAATCAAGAGTAAATTCTTGTCATTCCTGTTTACCGCAAAAGAAACATTAGCTACCTTTGACAGTGCTACAGATTTTACCGTTCTATGCCCTAAAAGATTTTTATAAACGTAAGTACTTTCAACAACACAATCAGCAGCTCCTGTTGAAACAGCGGTAAGACATTCATTGAAATTTTTATATTCGTTAAGGAGCCATTTTGGATAGCATTCCTTAACATACCATTCTATGTCTGTATACCCTTTTGCAACAGCAACCTTATTTGCAGCTGATTCATCAAAATTGTTGTTTAAGATTATAGCCGTCATCGGTGTTTTTAAAATTTCTTCGGTAAGAAGCAGACTGTTTCGTTCTGCTTTATCCAGACTCTGATAAATTGGAAAAACAGCGTCAACTTCACCTGCTTTTAAAGCTTTTATTGCCATTCCAATATTTTTATAGGAAACAGCTTCAAAAGTTATGGAGTTTTCGGGAAAACTTTCTACAGCCGATTCAATAAAAGTTTTTAAAGCTCCTGTAAGATTGCCAGACTTATCATTTCCACAAAATGCAAGGAATTCTTCGGCATAGCCGATTTTTATTTTTTCATGCTGAGAAAGCCATTGTTTTTCAGCATGTGAAAACTGTACACGAATTGCAGTAGCAGAAAAATATTTGCTATGAAGATTTTCGATAAAATATGGCTCATCTGCATTCAGACGCTGTTGACAAATGTTGATTTCTTGTAGAATTTCAGGCTGTGATTTGCTCACGCCAAGAAAATATTGGGATTCACCGACTTTTATAATAGGTATCATTCTGTCCTTCGGAAAAATTGCATTGTCAGTGTCTACAACTGCATCGATTTCATCTTTTACAAAAGCCGAATACAGAGAACTATTCCCGTCAAATACTTTAATTTTGCAAGGATTCCCATTTTCATTGTTCCATTTTTTCAGAAAAAGATTCTGCATGGAATCTTGTGTACAGCCAATTACAGAATCTTTTATGTATTTTATGTCATCATTTACAAAACGCTTTTTTTCATAGGCGTAAATGTAGTAATTTTCAAATCCCATAGAATTATCAGGAAAAGCAATTGATTTTGCCCTTTCATCGGTGTAGGAAATGCCAGGCACAATGTCAATCTGACCTTTTTTTAATTTTTCCAGAATTTCTATCCAGGAGCCATAAACATATTCATAATTCCAGCCGGTATATGCCGCAATTTTCTGCAAATATTCATAACCATACCCAGATTTATGATCAAAATCGTTTTCGCCTTCCAGAAAATTTGTGCTTTGAACATAGCCAACTTTTACAGTCCTGTTTTTTAAGGCAGAGTCAGAAGAAGCTGCAAAAACTGAAAAAAAAGAAAAAACAAATAAAATGAGAAATAAAGCAAGCTTATTTTTTAACAGAAGTTTTTGTTTTTTCATCAGCTCCATATAAAACCCCAAATTCCATAAACTCTGATTAACACTAAAATCAACTAGCCAATTCAAGAAAAGCAGATTTTTAAGTTCTTGAAAGAGTTGAATCACTACTTTTTTGCAAACAGCGACGTATTACATTTACCAAATCTTCAATTACAATGGGTTTTGCCAAATGAGCATTCATGCCGGCATCAAAAGAAGCTTTTACATCTTCTGCAAAGGCATTTGCTGTCATGGCAATAATCGGAATGTTCTGTGAATCAGAACGGTTTTTCATTGCCCTGATTGTCTGAGTTGCTTCATAACCGTTCATCAGCGGCATCATTATATCCATCAGTATTAAATCAAATGTATTTTCTGGAAGCGACTCAAATTTTTCTACAGCCTCTTTACCATTACAGACTCTTGTAACATCAAGCCCTAAATCTTCCAGTTGCATGGTTGCAATTTCAGCATTTAAATCATTGTCCTCAACAATGAGAACTTTTACGTTTTTCAAATTAGCTTTGGAAGCAGATGATGGAAGTTTCTGGATATTGTCTCCATTTGTATATTCCATAGGAATTTCAACTGTTACAGTCGTTCCCATTCCCTTTTTGCTTTCAACAAAAATTCTGCCGGACATAAGTTCTATGTAGCGCTTTGTAATGGCCATTCCAAGCCCTGTACCTTTGTAGTGTGTCCTTGCATCTGAATTTTCCTGGGCAAATTCATCAAAGATTTTTCCTATAAATTCCTGACTCATTCCTATGCCAGTATCTTTTACAGAAAATATTACGATAACCTGATTTTCTGTTTTGCCAGGCCTAAATTCTGTACGGAAATTTATGGAGCCGCCGTCATCTGTAAATTTTACGGCATTGCTCAGAATGTTTACCAAAACTTCGCGGATTCTTACCTGGTCAGCAAGAACATAAGGGCTCTTGGGTAAACTTCGTTCTACATTGAAAATCAAATCCCTGTTTGAAAGCAAACCCTGCATTATGTCCAAAACAGAATCGGTAAGTTCATGAATATTTACTGGAACAGGTTCAAATTTTGTTTTTCCACTTTCAATGCGGCTTATGTCAAGAACATCATTTATAAGAGTCAGAAGATGGTCAGAACTTTCTGCAATTTTCAGCAGGCAGCTTTTTATGGACTCTTTTGGAGACTCTTTCAGTGCAATGTTTGTAAATCCTATAATTGCATTCATAGGAGTACGGATATCATGCGACATGTTGTTTAAGAAAATTGTTTTTGCAGCATTTGCGTTTTCTGCCGCTGTAAGAGCCTGCTGAAGTTCATCGTGGCTTTTTTTAAGTTCTTCGTTTAACAGAAGAGTGTTTTCCATGGCTTCTTTTGTCATTAATTCTGCTTTTTGAGTTTTTTTCAAAAATGCCTGAATGATAAGAATCACCAGCAGAAACGAGCCGATCATTGCGCCTGTAATTGCAAGAAAATTGTTCCTTAAAATTTCATCAAGTGTAAATTTCTGGATTGCATTTGAATATATTGCAAGCGCTCCAATCATTAGAGATTCTGGCATAATATAAATTGATTGATTAAGAATTGACATCAGCAGAGTGTCTTCAGGTCTTACGGCAAAAGCCATGTTGCCAAGCTTTGTCAGATAGATGCTGAACATTGAATCCAGGGTTCGCGAATTGCTGAAAGAATTTGAGTTCATCACAAAACACTCAGCTTTGCCAGATTTTACAAACTCTTCGCATTGCTGATGACTTTCGCAAAGAACGATTTCCCATGAAGGATAATTAGTAGAAAGATACAGTCTGAGCGGAAAATCATTTTTAAAGACAGCAACCGTGTGTTTTTCCGTTTCATTAAAAAATTTATCCATAGTTACTGCAACCATGGGAATTTTTAAAACCGTATCTGACAAAAGCATATCGTATTTTTCGCCAAAAAAAGGATTCTGACTTATCTGAAAAATGATATCTACGTCGCCGTTTTTTAAAGCCTGAAGCTCAGCTTCCAAATTTGAAAAAGGAATCGGCTCAAAGGTAAGTTTTCCGTTTGTAAAACAGTTGCCGGCAAATTCAATATATTTTTCAACAGTACCTATCAGCTTGCCAGTTTTCGGGTCAATGCCGCTCATGGCAAGATTATTGTCCAGATAGGCAATACGAAGGGGACTGTGCTGTCTAACCCAGTCGATTTCCTCATGCGAAAGAGTTGCTACCGTACTACGAGAAATGTATTTTCTAGCTAAATCTTCGTCAAAATACGGATTTATGAAATTGATTTTTTCCAAAGCCTGATCAAGTTCTCTTTTTAAGTCCAGCCGATTTTTGCTAATGCCGAATTTTATAAGTTTTTTGCCGATGCAGACAATACTTTTCAAATCACGGCGAGTTTTTTCACTTTCATCAGAAGAAACATATCCAAAGATTCTTCCATCTTCCAGAAACTTTCGTGCAAGTTCTGGTGTTTGAATCACTACGATGTCCAAATCAATTTTTTTGTCAGAAGCCCATTTTTCAAGCAGGAATTTCTGATTACTTTCCAGAACAATGCCGATTTTTCTACCGTTTAGCCATGAAAAATCTGATGGCATATATTCAAGAAAGTCAGGCTCCTTATTTTTTGCATAAATATAACAGCTTTCTTCAAACATTGCTGTTTCTGAAAACAAAATTTCATTTTCACGATCTGGACAATAAGTAACTCCGCTGAGCAAATCAATTTTGCCCTGTTTTAGAAGTTCAAAAAGTTCCGACCATGTTCCGCTTACATATTCATACTGCCATCCTGTGTAAGAGCGGATTTCCTGCTGATATTCATAGCAGAACCCGCTTCTTTCGTTGTGACTGTTTATTACATTGCATGTTACGTTTGAAACAGTTTCAAACCAGCCTACTTTTACAGTCTTGATGGCACTGGCACTTTTTCTTTCCGTATTATCAGCAGAAATTTCAGCATAAACTGAATTTTTAATGCAAAAAAAAGCTGAAAAAATGAATGCGGTCAAAATAAGTTTTAAAGTCTTTGGTTTTATAAAAAATGCCATTATACTAAATTATAACCTACAGGAAAAAAATTACAAATTTATTTATGAACAGAAAGTTTAATCTAAACTACAGCCTTGAGCCTTTTTTTTTACGCATAGCAGAACTGAAAACTCTGAAGCCTTACAGAAAGTGTACAGGCAGTTGAAAATCAGGCTTTTTTCTTTTCTTCAAAAAACTCTGACAAAGTCTGCATAAGAGTTTCTACGTTTATAGGTTTTGATATATGCCCATTCATTCCTGCTTTTATAGCATTGCGCCGGTCTTCTTCAAAAGCATTCGCTGTCATTGCAATAATAGGAATTTCAGCTTTTTTTCTGTTCTGGAATTTTCTTATGGTCTGAGTAGCCTTGTAACCGTCCATATTTGGCATCTGAATATCCATCAAAATCAAGTCGTAATAGGTTTGGTGCGCTTTTTCAAGCATGTCGACGCAGATTATACCATCACTGGCATGTTCAATTTCAAATCCAGCTTCCTCTAATATTGAAATGGCAATTTCAGCATTAAGTTCGTTATCTTCCGCCAGAAGGATTCTCTTTCCTTTGAAACTCTCTATATTTATTTCCGAACTTTTTCCATCAGAACAGGATATGCTTTTCTTTGAAGTAATGCGGTGTGGCAGAACGACTGTAAATTTTGTTCCTTTGCCAATCTGACTTTCAACCTGCAGAAAACCTCCAAGCAGATTGACAAGTTTTTTTACAATAGCCATGCCAAGCCCTGTTCCGTTTACGCGGCTTTCTGTACTTGAACGTTCCCGTGTAAATTCTTCAAAAATATGCGGCAAAAATTCTTGAGACATTCCGATGCCAGAATCCTGAATTACAGTCTGATAAAGAGCAATATCTGGATTTTCAGACGGAAGTTCTGAAAGCTCCATCGAAACTTTGCCTCCCGATGGCGTATATTTCAATGCATTGCTCAAAATATTCAGGAAAATTTCACGAAGTTTTATTTCATCACATAGAACTTCATTATGAACAACATTTATACTCCTTACAAATTCAATACCTTTAGCCTTCATCTGTGATTCAAACAGAAAAAACAGCGTATCATTGAAATCCTGTGCAGTCCAGTAAGTTTCATCAATTGTGGTTTTGCCGCTTTCAATACGAGCCATTTCAAGAACATTGTTGATAAGAGAAAGCAAAAACTCATTCGATGTCTGGATTTTTTTTATATAAACCTTTGCGAGTTCTTTATCATCAAGATGTTTGCCTAAAAGTTCTGTAAAACCGATTATAGCATTCATCGGTGTACGGATGTCATGTGACATATTGAAAAGGAATGCAGACTTTGCTTCATTTGCAGCGGTTGCAATTCTAAGTTGAGCTTTTGTGTCAGCTCTGTCATGGGCTTCTGTAATGTCACGGCCAAGAATATTGGCTATGGGATTGCCGTTTTCATCTGAGCCCAAAAATATATTTATTTCATGCCATTCAATTCCGTTTTCAGCATTTACAGAATATTCCAGATTTCCAATGCAGCCGGTTTCATTTTTTCTCTTACGAAGTGCAGAAATTGAACTGAAATTTTCGAAAGCATTTTTAAAGTCATCGGTAACGCAGGCAAGTTTCTGTCTATAAGCAAGTTCATATTCATCTGTAGCTTCAAAAATTTTAATGAACTGTTTCATGCCTGTACCAATAATCAAACTGTATCTGCCAGTTTTCAAATTCAGCGTAAGATTATAGCCGTAAAGAGTTTTTGTAATATCCGAAAGAATCTGGTCTTTTGCAGCGGCAGCTTTTAATTCAAGTTCTTTAGCTTCCTGCTGTTTATGAGCATCAGTAATGTCACGCCCAAGGATATTGGCAACAGAAATACCGTCTTCATTTGTTCCCATAAAAAGATTGATTTCATGCCATTCCTCTTTTTTTCCTGTGTTGAATTTGCAAGTAACAGACCCTGTATAACCTGTAAGATTTTTTTTATTTTTCAAAACCTGAATTCCTGTCAGGCTGTCAAATTTTTCTTTGTCGGCAAGTGAAACTTTTTTACCAAGTTTTGCCAGAAGCAAAATGTAGTCATCAGTATGCGTTATGGTGTCAAGGACATCATTCATCCCTGTTCCTGTAATCAGGGAATATTTCCATGTATTCAGATTCACAGTCAGATTATAGCTGTAAAGCATTTTTGTAACACCAGACAAAAGCTGGTCTCTAGCCATGGCGGCTTTCTGCTGATTTTCTTTTTTTTCTTGACGTTTATGAGCATCTGTAATGTCACGGCCAAGGATGTTTGCAATCGGTTCGCCTCTTTCATCAGTAGAAATAAAAACATTGATTTCATGCCATTCTTCACCATTGTCCGTAATTGCGCCATATTCAAGGCTGCCTATAAATCCGTTGGAATTTACGCGGGTTCTAAGAGAGTTGAGGCTTGCCAATGCTGAAAACTGGGCGACATTTTTAGGGTCAAGGTAAGAAATTTTTTTATTGTAGGCAGTTTCGTAATCGTCGGTAGAATTAAAAATTTCCATAAATTTTGTCATGCCAGTACCTATAATCAGGCTATATTTTCCAGTCCTTAAATTCAGCGTAAGATTATAGCTGTAAAGCATTTTTGTGAGTTCCGACAGAATCTGATTTTTTGCAGCAGCTGCCCGAAGTTCTTTTTCCCTGCGCTCCTGCGCTATGTGAATTTCTGTAACATCCCTGCCAAGAATATTTGCAACACGTTTACCATTTTCTTCCGTGTCGATAAAAACGTTTATTTCATGCCATTCATATTCTTCATCGCCAAAATACAGAACCGGATATTCAAGGCTTCCATAAAATCCGTCTTCCTGCAAGTTTTTTCCTGCACTATCAAAATTCAAAAGTTCATGAAAGCTTTCTGAATAAGCCGGATGGATTATGCTTTCTTGAAAAGTTTCCAGTTCAAATATATAATTGTGCTGCTTATATTCAGCAACAGTCCGTTCCATTCCTGTGCCAGTAATCAAAGTGTAAAAGCCTGTTTCCAGATCAACTGTAAGATTGTAGCTGTACAAAAGTTGTGTTATCTGAGAAAGAACCTTATCTTTTTTGGCTGGTGCAAGTTTTAATTCGTTGTTTTTCTTCCATAAGAGAAATCTGTTTTGTATAAATGATGAAAGAATGATTTTTAAAAGCTCAAAGGAACTTTCCATTTCCTTTTTTGTCTTGTAATGAATTTTTGCTACAGTTTCTTTGCCATTTTTCAGGTCGACACCAGTTTCAACTACTTTTTTTAAGATTTCATCTTCATTTTGACCTGGATAGAGAACCTGTCCTGCAAGAACTGTGCCTATATGCATACCGTCAGGCAAAACAAGAGGAATGGAAAAATTGCAGAAACCTGCATGGCAGTTACAGACTTCCGACTTGAGTGGATCCCTCGTCCTCCATAACTGCAGGCATTTTTCCTGACATTTTTCGCAGGATTGAATGATTTTGCATAAATCTGTCATTCCAAAGGTTTCAGAAACCATGTTGCCGTCTTGATCAACAAGAACGCAGGCCATGCCACTGCTTTTAGACCAGTTGTCCAGCAATTTATAAAGTTTTTCCATGTCGCAAAATTCCTGAAGTTTTAACTTCCTGAATTGAATTTTGCCGTCTCCTTTATACTCTGCTTCCATCTATACCCTGCCATTTTTAGAGCTTTTAACTAGTTTAATCACCGTAAAAATTTTAACACATTTTTTTTTAATAAAAGGAAAACTTCAGTCAAAAACGTGTATTTTGTACAATTTTTGCTGTAAAAGTGTCTGAAAATTGATTTTCTTAGGGAAGAATTTATAAAAATGAGGGCCGATACTTGAAATATTTTGCATAAGATGTATATTGAATGTAGCAGCATTTTGCAGATTCTTAAGAGAACTTCAAAAATGGAAATTTAAGAGGTTCTACAATTTTTACGGGGACGGGTTTGCCCGGTAATTGTACATAAAAAAAGTATAAAATCCGCCTATCTTCCTAACCTGAACAGTTAAGGCATTTGAATAATGACCTTATTCTGTTTTTTTTACAGGGGGCATTTATGAAACAGCTTTTTATGGGTTGTTTTGCGTTGAGCTGTGCTGCAGTAATTTTTCCGCAGCAGTATCAGAATGCATCGGATACAAATCCGGTTTTTATGCAATGGATGAAGGGATTTCCGCCACCAGCAGAAAAAACTTTACATGCTGCAGACGGTTCGTATTTTAAATTTCCGGCTTTGCGATACAGCGTAAACCACATGCAGGAATTTTCACTTACGCGTACAGTTTCTGCACCAAAGAAAAATCTTTACAAAGTTAAGACGAAATATGATGCAGAAATTGATTCTATCAAGTTTAAACCGTGGAATTCTGACACTGAAATGACTTTTGAACAGTCCCTTGATGCAAATTATACTGACGGCATAATCATAATACATAAAGGAAAAATCATTTACGAAAAGTATCCTGCAGGTCTTAGACCAGATGGAGTTCATGCGGCAATGTCTGTAAGCAAATCGTTTACAGGAACAATAGCTTCAATTCTTGTTGCAGAAGGCGAACTTGAACCTGAAAGAACTGTAAAATACTACATTCCAGAGCTGAAAAATTCAGGATTTGCAGATGCAACAGTCCGGCAAGTAATGGACATGACAACTTCAATACAGTATAGCGAAGACTACAATAATCCTGATGCAGAAGTCTGGAAATATTCTGCTGCCGGCAACGTTTTCAGACCAGCTGATTACAAAGGCCCTGAAAATTACTATGAATATCTTGCAACAGTCAAAAAAATTGACGGTCAGGAACACGGGCAGAAGTTTGGATACAAAACCGTAAATACGGAGCTGCTTGCATGGATAAATTCCAGAGTTACAGGCAAAGGTCTTACAGAACTTGTTTCAGAAAAAATCTGGAAGCCGCTTGGGGCACATTATGACGGTTACTACCAGATTGATCCTTCAGGCATTGCATTTGCAGGCGGAGGCTTTAACCTGAATTTACGGGACATGGCAATGTTTGGGGAAATGATGCGTAACGGCGGAAAGCTGAACGGCAGGCAGATTATTCCTGCAAAAGCGGCACAGGATATTGCACAAGGTGGCTGTACAGCTGAAAACCGTGAAGTTTTTGCAAAAGGCGGAGAATATCCTGCATTGAAAGGCTGGAGCTATCATAATATGTGGTGGATTACCAATGACAGCCACGGTTCATATATGGCAAGAGGTGTTCACGGACAGGCAATTTACATTGACCCCGCAGCACAAATGGTCATTGCCAGATTTGCGTCAACCTATCTTGCTTCAAACAAATATATAGATCCGCTTTCAATTCCAGCTTATCAGGCTGTTGCAGAATATCTGATGTCAAAATAGCAGCTGTTCTGCGCTCTCGCTCACGACCTTGCCTAGCGGCAAAGTAAGCAGGGAATAGCTACAGAGTGCCTGTTCCCTGCGAGTTTGACTGACTATACTGCGAGTTTGACTGATTTCGCATTTAAACTCAAAATTTAAGTGTAACACTGAAAATGTTCTGCAGGAAGCTGTGCGGACGGTAGAAAGAAGCGAGAGCGGAACCCCGTAAAGCCACCCTGAATAACTAAAAAAATCTAAGACAATTCTTCAAAAACTCTTTTGAGGGAATTTGAAACCATATCTTGCAGCGCATGGTCTGTAAAATACGCAAAATGCGGCAGCATCAGGACGTTCGGCATGGAATTAAGAATTGCCATTTCATGACTGCTGACCATTTTATTTTTAAAATCCCGGTAATAGATGTTTCGGTCGCCGTCAAAAACGTCAAGCCCTGCCCCACCAATGTGTCCACTTTCCAAAGCCTGAATTAACGCCTGAGAATCTACAATCGGACCTCTAGACGTATTTATGAGAATTGCATTTTTTTTCATTTTTGCAAGTTTTTCACTGTCGATAAAATGAAAAGTTTCTTTTGATGAGGCTATATGGATGCTTAAAATATCACTTTCTGCAAGAAGTTTTTCAAGAGGACAGAACTCAGCCAGTCCTTCAAGTTCTTTTTTTTCAGAACGGTTCCAGTACAGGATTTTACAGCCAAAACCTGACAGATGTTTGATAACTGTTGAGCCAATATTGCCAGCTCCAAGGATGCCGACTGTCATGTCAGGCAGTTCCCGCCCCCTGAAAGCCTGCGGCGTATAATCCTGCGCTGTGTAACGCTGCATAATCGGTTTGATGTGGCGCAAAACCATAAGCATCATCATTATGGCATAGTCAGCAACGCTTGCAGGAGAATACGAAATGTTCATAACTTTTATTCCGATTTTTTCTGCATAGGCCTTGTTCATGTGTTCCATTCCTATGCACCTTGTCATACCGATTTTTACCCCTTTTTTCTTAAGAGCATCCCACATTTCTTCTGTAATTACGGTATCAGAAAGCACATTCACTACATCGAAATTCGGAAATTCAAGGATTTTCTGAAGACTTGGTTTTTCTTCAAGGCAGGTCAAATCAATGTTGTATTGATCTTTATATTGTTCAAAAACTGGCAGTTCTTCTTTTTCAACTGCAAAAGCAATCATTTTTATCATGTCATTTTCCTGTAACAACAAAACAAAATAGTAGCAAAAACACCCTGTGTGCATTGTATTGCATAGCAGCCAAGTTTATCCATAGTTTTTTCACAACTTCAGCATAAAAAGGGAGAAATATTTTTATCTGGGCGTACCCCTTCGCTCACTTTCGTTCGCTTCGGGTCGGGCTATCCGCGGTTACGCACTCACGTGCTACATTCGCCGTCCTGCTGTTACTTTCCGAGTTTGCGTTACAAACTTGCGCAAATATTCTCTGCGAGTTTTCGTAAAAAACTCTGTAAAGTCAGCTTGCTGGCCGTCGAACGGCTTCGCCGCCGCTACTATCCCTTACGCTTCCCCATGCTGCTGCATAAACTTTCACCCCTCTGCAAAGTGATTTATCACAGTAAATGGCTAACAGAAATTTACACCATTTTTTCTATAACTTAAGTTAACACTGAATGTAGCTAAATTGCCGTAAGCCAATGACTTACGGCAATTTGACGGGAAGTGCTGAGTAATCGCTTCAACTGTTAATCAGAACATCCTTAAAACGTTGTTTGACCAAAAGTTCAAGAGCAGAAACGGTTCCATCTATTCCGACTGTTGAGCTGTTAATCATAAAATCCATAACTTCTGCACTCATGCAGTCATAGCCGGCATAAAGTTTGTGGTATGCACTTCTTGCTCTGTCAACATCTCGGCACATTTTCAAGGCATCGTTTTCCTGCATATTTAAAAACTGAATACAGTTTTTTACGCGTTCTTCAAACGATGCATAAATATAGATTCGCAAAAGATTCGCACAGTCTCTGGCAATGTAGTCAGCACATCGGCCTACAAGAATGCATGAACCTTTATCAATAAAATCCATGATTACACATCTTTGCACTTCAAAAATTTTATCCTGAAGTTCACTTGTATCTTTTCCAAGAGGAAAAAGCATTTTGCCAAACTTTCCAAATTTTGAAGTGGCGGCTTCCTCTTCTTTACTGACAACGCTTAGAGGAAGGTTCATGCGCTTTGCAACTTCTTCTACAATGTCGCGGTCAAAATAATTTATTCCAAGTTTTTCAGCAAGTTTTTTTGCAATAGGCCGCCCCATGCTTCCAAACTGCCGTCCTACTGTAATCACAAATTTTTCCATCATATACAGTGTTCTCCCAAATGCTTATTTTTTTCAGACTACATGAATAATTCCAAAGTAATTTGTCCGCAAGCCTTAGTTTCCGAACTGATTTATTACATCCTTTTAAAATCATGCAAAATCATGCACAAAAGAAATAAAATCTTTAAATGACGGACGAACTTTCTTAAAACCAGACAAATCCGGAGGATTTTCAAGAAAGTTTACAGCATAGCTTAAAGCGGCAGCTGTTCCGTACACCAGGGCTTTTTCGTCTAAATCAAACTTCGGCGTATGATGATTTTCTCCAGAACCAATTTTTTCATTTTTTATACCGACAAAACAATAAACTGACGGATAAAAATTTGAAAGATAGTTGAAAGTTTCGCTGGCCATCCAAGGTTCAGCATCGTAAAGCACCTCTTTTCCCAGATTTTTTATAATGTTTTCCTTTGCAAACTCTGCACAGGTTGAATAATTAACAACAGGAAGCAGGTACTGGTCTGGACTGATTTTAAACTTACAGTCACAGACTGAACATGCACTTTCCAGATATTTTTTTATTTGAAAAAATGCCCTTCTGCCATCTTCAGCTTCAGAAAATCTTGCAGTTCCACCAAAGTAAAGATGATCTGGTATTACATTACGTGCAGTTCCACATTCTACACGACCGATTGACCACGTAAAACGTACATCTGGTGCCGCTAATTTCATACGCATCTGATTCATGCTGTTGTAGAAAAGGTTGAATGCATCCAAGGTGCTGCATCCCAAGTCAGGCCTTGACCCATGCCCGTTTTTACCGAAAATTTCAACTTCAAAAGCAAGCAGACCATGCATGGCAATTCCGTCATTGCAGGCAACAGTTCCTGAAGGCATATCCCAGCGAACATGGTTTCCATAGCATGCATCAATTTTTATCTGTTTTTCTTCTATATATTTGCAGATTTGTTCGACTTCAAGAGTTATTTCTTCACTTTCCTCAAACATAAGAATTACAGACCCTGCAAGATTCTGTTCCCTCTGCTTCAAAAGTTTTGCTGTAACCAGAAGCATAGCCATGTGTCCGTCATGTCCGCAGGCATGGCTTACACCTTTTACATTGGAAACGCACAGTTTTTTGCCGGCTAGATTTTCAGAATCTTCCTGAATTGGAAGAGCATCTGTATCCGAACGCAGCAATAAAGTTTTGCCATCTTTTGCTCCGTCAATAAATCCAAGTACACCTCCGTGTTCTATACGGACATGCCTGACTGCAATTTTATCCAGTTCGTTTTCTATAAATTCAAGAGTTTTTATCTGTTCAGCTGGACCGCACTCAGGATTTTCATGAAAATGCCGTCTAAGCCTTACAAGTTCATCAAATTCTTCATTTACCTCTGCAAAATAGTCCATTTTCTGCCTCTGTTATTTTTCCTTATTGGAAATAGCTTTCAAAAACTGCTTTGTCCGTTCATTCTGCGGGTGATTAAAAACTTCACTAGGGGAACCCTGTTCTACAACAACACCGCCATCCATAAATACAACTTTGTCGGCAACTTCCCTGGCAAATCCCATTTCATGTGTTACAACGGCCATCGTAATTCCAGATTTTGCAACATTTTTCATAACATTCAGGACTTCGCCGACAAGCTCAGGGTCAAGGGCTGCTGTTGGTTCGTCAAAAAGAATTGCATGTGGCTGTAATGCCAATGCTCTGGCAATGCCTACCCGCTGCTGCTGACCGCCTGAAAGCTGGCTTGGAAAGTATGAAGCCCTTTCGCTCATGCCGACAACCTGCAGATAATGACGGGCAATCTCTTCAGCTTCCTTTTTTTCTTTTTTCTGACAGATTGTAAGTCCTGCCATTACATTTTCTAAAGCCGTCATATTTTTGAACAGGTTATAGTTTTGAAAAACCATGGTACTCATTTCTCGGATTTTCTTCAGTTCTGCCTTTGTATAATGTTCACTGTTGATTGAAGCATCGCCTACAGTAACAATTCCTTTTGTGGGCGGTTCAAGAAAGTTTGTACAACGCAGTAGAGTTGTTTTTCCAGAGCCTGAAGGCCCCAGAATGCATACAACTTCGCCTGTCTTTATTTCAAAATTGATTCCATTCAATACCTGAAGGTCACCAAAAACCTTGTAAATATTTTCATACTTTATCATTTGTGAGAGCCTCCATAATACTTGGCACTAAGCTTATGCTCTATTATTTTCTGACCATAACTGAACAACATGTTGAGCAGCCAGTAAAGGATAAGAACCGCAAGATATACTTCTATAAAACGGTAAGTTTTGTTGGCAATCATTTTTGCCTTAAGCATCATATCGGTAACGCCTACCATAGAACACAATGAAGAACCTTTAAAACATTCAATAAAGTTATTCATAAGAGCTGGAATTGCAAGCCTGAAAGCCTGAGGAAGCACAACATACCTGTATGCCTGAATTGTTGTCATGCCTGTTGTAATGCACGCTTCCATCTGACCTGCATCAACAGAAAGGATTGCGCCTCGTATTGTTTCTGCCATATAAGCAGAAAACGAAAGAGCCATACATATTGTAGCCTGAACTTCAAGCGGACAGTTTTTTATGCCAGGAATATAAGGTAGAATTCCGTAGCAGAACAAAAACAACTGGCACAAAAGTGGTGTTCCTCGGAAAAGAGAAATCCATACTTTCAGCACAGACTGAATCACTTTATTTTTGCTCATAAGAAGCAAGGCAAGTATGATTGAAAAAACAAATGCAAGAACAAATGATGACAGGGTAATTACAAGAGTCATCCGCATGCACATTGCTATAGGGCCGAAAGAGCCTAAAAAATAGTCCATTCCAAACTGGTACATCGTCATTAACCCCCAAAAAACTTGACTAAAAAAACGTCCGTCAAAAAAAATCATTTGAACAGACGTTTAAAACTGTTCATATCACTTTACTGATAACTCTGCCATGCATTGTCGCCTGTTGTAGTTACATAATTTACTTCTCCAGCAGGCAGTTTTGTAACATCCTGGCTAAACCATTTCTGAGAAAATTTTGCAAGAGTTCCGTCTTTGTGCATCTGATCAATTAAATCATTAAAGGCAAGGATAAAATCTTTATTTGATTCTCTTCGTGCCCAACCGTAAACAATTGGCATGTTCTTCCATTTTACATCCTGAATAAACATCATATCTGAATATCCGGCAAGTTTTACAGCATAAGCTACAGTTGATGTACACTGGAAAGCACCGTCAGCACGTTTCTGGGCAACAGCTGGGAAAACAACAGTTGCTGCATCTAGGTCAAGTTCCTTTATTACAATTCCCTTAGCCTTCTGTGATTCAATAATTTTTTCCATAACTAAAGTTGCATTTGAACCAGCTTCACCGCAAAGAGTTTTTCCATTCCAGTAGTTCATATCACCATCTTCTGGAATTCCATCAGCTTTTCGGCCAGCAATTGAATAAGATTCCCATGCATAAGTATTTGTAAACCAGTAAAGTTTAAGACGGTCTGGATTTACTGTTGTAAGGTTTGCAATAGTATCAATTACGCCATTCTGAACCATTCCCCACAAAGAAGCATACTCAGAAACTGTCCATTCAATTTTAATTCCGTAATAGTCGCAGATGTACTTAATCACATCAATATCCATACCTTCCAAGTTAGAAGCATCACCCATAGTCCAGCCAAGCTGAACACCGCCAGTACCAACTTTCAAAGTCTTGCCTGCAAGTCCAGCCCATTTTGCCTTCAGCGGATCACTTGTATCAACTGTAACAGCAGGTGCTGACTTAGCAGATTCTTCCTTTCCACCGCTTGCAAAAATTCCTGAAATTAAACTCATGGCAACAGCAAAACATACAAATGTCTTTTTCATAACTCTCTCTCCCATAAAAAAAATCAGCATACTTCAACTGACAGTTTCATTTACGGCCAGTGAACGAACTGCCAGAACTTTTAGAATCTAAACCTCGGCCTGATTTTTCGTGGCCTTTGAAAAATAAAGCCAAGCCTCAAAAAAAAAGGCGTCAGCCTGCAAACACTGCAAACTGACGCCTTTGTCATTCGTTGTTTTCACGATATTTAAATTATTTTTTTATGTCAATACTTTTTTGCCCTTATTTTTATATTTTTATACAAAATTTTAACAATATTTTGCATAATTATTCAAAAAAAATGCGCCAACTTCCAACTTCCAACCTTCTCACATATCCACACACCTCACCAGCCACAATCTACAAACCATAACAGAAACGTTCAATGCGCTCACAACCTTCCTTTATTTTGTCCATTGAAATTGCATAAGCCATGCGGACATAGCAGCTTCCCTGCTGAGAGCCAAAATTATCACCAGGAACTACAGCAACATGCGCTTCATCCAGAAGCCTGTCTGCAAATTCCTGTGCAGTTAGACCAGTTCCGCTGATATTTGCAAAAATATAAAAAGCACCTTTCGGCTTTATGCATGAAATTCCTTTCATTTTATTCAGTCTTTCGAACAGATAATCTCGCCGTGCCTTGTACTCTGGAAGCATTACATTCATGCAGTATGGCATGGCATTTTTGAAAGCCTCAATCGCAGCTCGCTGCCCAATCGTAGGACTTGACGAATGAATTCCTTCTGTCAGTTTTGTCAAAAGTTCTATAAAATGTTCAGGTCCTGCTCCAAATCCTATTCTGAATCCCGTCATTGCAAAAGTTTTTGAACAACTGTCAACAATCAACGTCCTTTCCTTCATGCCCGGAATTTGAGCAATACTCGGAACTGCCTCTGAATCAAAAACCAGATGCCTGTAAACTTCATCGCTTATCACAAACAAATCCCTTTCTTTCGCAATTTCAGCAATTTCTTCAAGAGTTTCTGCAGAAATTACGCTTCCTGTAGGATTACATGGAGAATTAAGCATTATAGCCTTTGTTTTTTCACTGACATTTTTTTTGATTGAATCTGCTGTAATTACAAAATCATCTTTTTCATAAACCTCAACGTTGACAGGTTTGCCATAGCACATTTTTATCATCTGGCTATAATTCGTAAAATAAGGAGCTGGTACAAGAATTTCATCGTCAGGATTTACAATTGCACGTAAAGTCAAAAAAAGGCACGACATTCCACCTACAGTAACAATGACATTTTCCCTCGTATATTTTACACCTTCCTGCTTTGAAAGATATTCAGCATAAATGTCCCTCAGTTCATTCAAGCCAGCCCCTGGTGCATAATGAGTTTCCTTCCTGTCCAAAGCAGCTTTTGCAGCATCTATTACACAGTCAGCAGGTGCAAAATCAGGATCTCCAACTGAAAAGGAAATTACATCATCAATTTTTGAAGCCCTGACCATCATATCCCTGATAGAAGATGCAGGTATCATTTCTACAGAATCAGAATATTTCATAAAATAACCTCCACAGTCAGCCATTTTTTTAAGCTCTTTTTCTTTTTTTTTCATTTTTGGGCGGCTTTTTGTTGGTAACCAACAAAAACCAGGCTTTCCGCACTTCGCCGTCTAAAAGCGAGTTTGCCTTCAGTCAAACTCGCAGCGGCTCATCCTTCGCAAAGCTCAGGACTAAAGGTGCTTCAATCCTTGCCGCAGACACTGAGTTACAAGTCTTAAAAACAGCAGGAGCAAAACTACTGCAAAAACCGGCTTTATAAATCTTGCTCCCTTTTTCAGCGCCAGGCCAGAGCCTAGACAGCTACCTCCAATATATCCAGCTGTAACCCACAAAACCACAGGCCAGTAAACCAAACCTTCCAAAGCAAACGTAACAGTCGTTCCAATGCTTGAAAAGACAGCCATCACCCTGCTGTTTCCGCTGGCCGTTACCAAATCAAGTTTATTTAACAGGACAAAGCCAAAAATCATAAAAGTTCCGGCCCCTGCCCCATAAAAACCTTCATAAACACCCATTAAAAAACCAAAAACAACTGCAAATACCATTTTTGCAGTCATAGAAAGCATTTCAACATTATTTTCATCGCCAATATTTTTTTTTGCAAAAATAACAATGGCAGCAACTGGCAGAATCACAATCATAATATATTGCAAATATTTTTCAGGAATCATTATATTCAGCTTTGAACCAAAATAACTTCCTGCCAGGCTCAAAACACCGGCTACAAGTGCCGTCTGCCAGTAAATTTTCTTATTTTTCGAATAACGGATTACAGAAGCAGTTGCTCCTGCAACGGTAGAAGCCATATTAGTTCCTGCAATCATGTGAACTGGAAAACCCGTCAGCATAAAAACCGGCAAAGTCAAAAGCCCTCCACCTCCTGCAGCAGCATCAATTATTCCTGCAACAAAAAAAGTTAAGACAAGAAGGATAAACCCCGAAAAACTTAATGTAAACAAACCACTCTCCATGTTTTACAATCGTATTTTTTAAACATAAAAAAAGCCACATTCCCTAAAAAGAAAATGTGGCTTCATTACCTTGTTCCATTGAACTTAAAATTCAGTCTTTAGTCAATGGATTTTATAAAAAAACTTACAGCATTATTTTTATAAATCAGTTGAACGACCTGTCCTTTGCAACGTTTTCAAAACGTGTAACAGAAGGCAAGAAAATAAGTTCAACATCACCAATCGGACCGTTACGCTGCTTTGCAACAATCAGTTTTGCATCCAGTACTTGATTTGCCTCTTCAGAACTTTTTTTACGTTCCCTGTGAATGAACATTACCATATCAGCATCCTGTTCAATAGACCCCGAACCTCTAAGCTGAGCAAGATTCGGTTCATTGCCTTCTGCATCACGTGCAAGCTGACACAAAACAACAATCGGAATATTAAGTTCCCTTGCCAGCGACTTCAGCGATTTTGAAATTTCTGAAATCTGCTCATAAACTGGTGCATTCTGATTTTCAGTTGAAATAAGTCCAATGTAGTCAATAAAAATTATTTTTACATCATGCTGCAGCTTCATACGCCTTGCCATAGCCCTAAGGTCAAGAAGCTGCATATTCGGAGTATCAACAATATACAGCGGAGAATCATAACAAAGTCCTGCTGCATCTTGAATTTTCTGCAAATCCTGCAAAGTCAGCAAACCTGAACGGATTTTTCCACCAGGAACCCTTGAAACCTGCGATAAAAGACGCTGCCCAATTTGAGCATCGGACATTTCCAGCGAAAAAAAACCGCAGGAAATTTTCCTTTCCACCGCAATATATTGAATCATAGACAAAGCCAAAGCCGTTTTACCCATTGAAGGTCTGGCACCTATAATTATCAATTCCTGATTTTGAAAACCGCTTGTCATGGCATCTAAATCGCCAAAGCCCGAAGGAATGCCTGTAAATCCACTGCGGTTTGCAAGCCTTTTTTCAATAAGCGTAATTGTATTATTTACAACCTCCTGCATTTCATGAATGGAAGTTGTCTGATTTCTTTCAGTTATATTAAAAATGCTTTTTTCTGCAAGTTCAAGAATATTTTTACTTTCTTTTGTTTCATCAAAGGAAGCAGCCTTCAAATCCTGAGAAATTTTTATCAGCTCCCTGCGGACTGAACAATCCAGAACAACATTTGCATAATAAGAAATGTTTGCACTTGTCGGCACAGTATCGGAAAGGCTTGCTATATAAGCCGCACCACCAGCTGCATCAAGTTCTCCAGTTTTATTCAGCTCATTCAAAAGAGTAAGGGCATCTCCATGAATATTCTGATTTGACATGGAAATCATTGCCTTATAAATCAATTGATTTTGTCTGGAATAAAAATTTTCAACTTTCAAAAGGACGGCAATATCATCAAAAGCACTCCAATCCAGCAACAGAGCTCCAAGAGTTGCCTGTTCTGCCTCAAGATTATGAGGAGGAACTTTGTCTTTTAATAATGAATCCATAAAATTGCCTTCCTTAAAGAATAAATATAAACCTCAAAAAAAATCAAGGCTAGTGCAAAATAAAAGCCAGCACAACGTTATACCGTCAGGCTGGCTTTCACTTTGGAAACATCAAAAAGATATTTCCTGATTTTTCAAAGCAAGATTACTCAGCTTTTTCTTCTGCAACAGAAGCTTCTTTTTCTTCAGCAGGAGCTTCTGCAACTTCAGCTTTCTTTCCCTTTGCTTTTTTGTCAGCAGAAACATCTTCTTCCTGAGCTTTTACAACCAATTCTACAGTTGCAGTCTGTGCTTCATAAAGCTTTACAACAACATGATATTTTCCTGTTGACTTGATGTTTACACCAGGAACTTCAATGCGCTTACGTTCAATTTCATATCCAGCTTTTGCAAACAAATCAACAACTGTTAACGAAGAAACTGCACCATAAAGTTTTCCATTTGGACTTGCCGGCATAACAGCTTCAAGTGAAAGCTGCTCAAGCTTTTCTTTAAGACTTGCAGAATCCTTGCGTTTCTGTTCCTTGCGGGCTTCAATTTCAGCTTTGCGGCCTTCAAAGATTGCAACAGTTGCATCATTGTAAGGTACAGCAAGAACACGTGGCAAAAGGTAGTTGCGAGCATAGCCGTCAGCTACCATCTTTACATCACCTTCTTCTCCAAGGTGTTTTACATCTGTATTAAGAATAACTTTCATTTTACAAGCTCCTCTTGATTTTTTAAGGCCGCGTCACCAGGAGTTGGATCGCTCTGCCCCTTTGTCTTTGCAGACAGTAATTAGTCGCCAACGAATGGCAACAATGCTACAACGCGAGCACGTTTAATTGCAACAGCAAGTTCTCTCTGGTGCTTTGCACATGTTCCTGTTATACGGCGTGGAAGAATCTTTCCGCGTTCTGTTGTATAACGGCGCAGACTGTCAGCATCCTTATAGTCAATCTTGATTTTATTTGCACAGAAACGGCAAACTTTCTTGTGGAAGAAAGCTTTTCCTTTTCCATGTCCACGGCCTTCATTTTCACGACCTGTGTCCTGTGCAACTTCTGTATTCATTTCGTCTTTTACAACGTCTTCCATAGCAACCTGTTTTTCATCAGACATAATTATCTCCTAAATGCATTTGGGATATTCAATTAAAACGGAATATCTTCAAGGAACGTATTTGTGTCTCCGCCGTAAGAAGCCGGATCCATCGGTTCAGAACTTGATTTTGGCTGGAATTTCGAGGCATATCCCCCAGTCTGTTGACCACCCTCTGCTTTTCCGCCAAGAAGCTGAACATTTGTAGCAGTAATAGTTATTCTGCTTTGCTTTTGTCCATCTTTTTCCCATCTGTCCTGACGCAGATAACCTTCAATGGCAATCTGCTTGCCTTTTGTCAAATACGGTTTAAGGCTTTCTGCCTGTTTTCCCCATATCGTAACATCAAAATAACTTACTTCTTCCACCCACTGGTCGCCATTTTTACGGCTGCGGTTTACAGCAATGCTTACATTAGCACGAGCCTGTCCGCTAGGAAGATATGCAAAAGAACGTTCATCAGCACCAACATCACGAGTAAGCCTGCCAACAAGTGTTACATGATTGATATCTGTCATTTATTTCCTCCAGTGAATGTTCAAGTAAAATTACTTACTATGCGTTCTTTTCGTCAAGCTTTACAAAAAGATAACGAAGCAAATTTTCATTCAAATGGAATTTGCTGTCAATTTCTTCAAGTTTTCCAGGATTTACGTTAATCGTGAACAGTGCGTAGCGACCACGAACCTGTTTTTTAATTTCATAAGCAAATTCACGATCACCAAGTGATTCTTCTTTTTCAATTTCAGCGCTGAACTGTGCAAGGTCAGCCTTAAGCAATTCAGCTCCAGATTTAGCCTTCTCCTCTTCAATCGGGAAAATAGCCATAAGTTCATACTTTCTCATATTAACTCCTTATGGACGTATGGAAACTACATGCGTAGTCTCAAGGGGGATTCGTTTATAATATTGATTTTACAAAACATCGTCAATAGATTTATATAAATGTATTTACATAATTGAAAAGCCAATCTGTCTATACTTCGAGCAGAAAAAGTCAAAAACACTCAGCAAAGCATCAGCACTCATGAAAAAAAAATCCAAACATATCCAGAAAAATCATACTTTTGAAACAGCTTCCTTCAGCGATTTTTCAGAAAAAATCTTTTCAACATTCAGTATTATTATGAATTTTTCATCTTTTTTTCCAATTCCGCTTATGTATTCTTCAGGAATGCTGTTTCCGAATTTTGGAGCCGGTTCAATTGTTTTTTCATCTATTTCCAGAACTTCTTCAACAGAATCTGCTACAGCACCATAAACAGAAACTAATTCTTCATCTCCTTCTTTTCTGCCAGAATTTTTTATTTCAAGCACGATAATCCTAGTCTTTTTGGAAACTTCAGAACTTTCCAATCCTAAACGCCTGCGAAGATTTATTGCAGAAATTCCTTCGCCCCGGGAATTTATGATTCCTTCCACATAATCAGACGTACACGGAAGCCTTACAGGTTCGACATAATTTAAAACTTCCTGAACCTTGGTTACTTCCACTGCATATAAAGAGTTCTGAAGCGTAAAAGTCAAAAACTGCCTTGCCATAATAAGACTCCATGAAAATATTTTAACTTAAAAAAAATCAGCCTACAATCTTTTTTACTACAGCCAGAAGCTTTTCCGAAGAAAAAGGCTTTACAATCCAGCCTGTAGCTCCAGCCTCTTTACCTTCCTGCATTTTTGAATCCTGATTTTCAGTCGTCAGAACAATAATCGGTGTAAAACGGTACTTTGGATTCTGACGAAGTTTTTTGGTAAATTCAATTCCATCCATATTCGGCATATTAATGTCAGTTATTACAAGACCGAATTTATCAGCTTCAGCTTTATTCAGACCGTCAACACCATCAACAGCTTCAGTAACATCATAACCTTCCTGCCCCAAGATAAAAGTAATGCTTTTACGGATTGAAACCGAATCATCAACAGCAAGAATCTTAGCACCCATAAACAACGCCCTCCAAAATCTTCACCTTTTTTGACAAACCTGAAAACAGAACTTTTCCAAGCTTTCCATACCTATCATTATAACCTGAAAAAAAATAATAACATGATTTTTTACATTTTTTGACCTATAGCAGCCATTACAGCTGGAGCAATCTTTTCAAGTGGCAAAATCTCCTTTACCCCACCAGTTTTTACAGCTTCACAGGGCATTCCGTAGACAATGCACGTTTCTTCATTTTGAGCTATTGTCCACGCACCTGAATCAAAAAGTTCCTTTATTCCTTTTGCTCCATCATCCCCCATTCCTGTCATTATTACACCAACTGCATTTTTTCCGGCAAAACGTGATGCTGAACGGAAAAGAACATCAACCGAAGGTCTATGCCGAGAAACCAGCGGGCCACCCTTCACTTCAACAAAATATCTGGCTCCACTGCGCTTTAAAAGCGTGTGCATATTTCCAGGAGCTATCAGAACCCGCCCACGAACAACACTGTCACCATTTTGCGCTTCTTTTACATTTACCTTGCAAAGTCCGTCAAGGCGTTGTGCAAAAGACCTGGTAAAATGCTCTGGCATGTGCTGCACAATTACCATCCCGGGAGCATCAACTGGAAGCATTTCCAGAAAGACTCTCAAAGCTTCTGTTCCTCCTGTACTTGCTCCTACAACCACAATTTTTTCAGTAGTTTCAAGCGCAATCTGAAAATTTGCTTTTTTTAGCATAACATCAGCATCCAACTTCTGTTCTACCTGAAATTTTCTGAAGATTTTTCTATGAAGCTTATTTCGGGTACAATAAGCAGCTTTTACAGAATCACAAATCCTGATTTTCGATTCTGTTAAAAATGAGCGGGTTCCAATTTCTGGTTTCAGAATAAGTTCCGCAGCTCCATATTCAATGGCTTTCAATTCATTCTGGCTGCCTTGCTCAACTTTTGAAGAACAGATTACAACAGGAATCGGCTGTTCAAGACTGTTTATGCGGCGCAAAAAAGTCAGTCCGTCCATTCTTGGCATTTCAACATCAAGAGTTATCACATCAGGTCTTTCAAGCTGAATTTTCTTTGCAGCAAAAACAGGATCAGATGCTGTCCCAATTACTTCAATTTCAGGGTCAGATGAGAGAATCTGAGTCATTGTCTGACGAACAACGGCAGAATCATCAATTACTAAAACTTTTATTTTCATCTGAAAAGCCTCTTTTACTGAATTTTCTGAAAAACAGTCGGAGCTACGGTTTTCAGTGGAAGGTTCATATTCATAATTGTTTCAGAATGTCCTAAAAACAAGAAACCTCCCGGTTCAAGATATTTCATAAACTTTTCAAGAACCTTTTTTTGAGTTTCTTTATCAAAATAAATCAAGACATTTCTGCAGAAAATAATTTGAAATGATTCATTCAAACCATAATCCCTGTCTATAAAATTCAAATGCTTAAATTCCACACTATTGCGGACATCTGCTTTTAGCCTGACAAGTTCTTTTTTCGAATCCTTGCTTTTCAGGAAATACTTTTTCTTTATAGGCATTGGAATTTTTGAAACTGAATCCAAGGGGTAAATGGCCTTTTCAGCAATTGCAAGAACTCTTGTAGAAACATCAGTTGCAAGAATGGAAAAATTAAATTTGTACAATTCCTGTCGGCGCAAAAATTCTTTCAAGACAATGGAAATCGTATAGGGTTCCTGTCCTGTAGAACAACCGGCAGACCATACTTTTATTTTTTTTCTATTTTGTAAAACAAAATCAGGTAGAATTTTTTCTGAAAGGTAATCAAAATGTGTAGATTCCCTGAAAAAATAAGTCAGATTTGTCGTCATAACATCAATCATGTGCATGACTTCCTCATTATTTTTCCCAGAAAGAACATAGTCAACATATTCAGAAAAATCTGCAATTTCCAGAACATTCAACCTTGAAGACAATCTTGCCTGCATCATAAGAAGTTTCTGCTCAGGCATCTTTATACCAACATTGCGTTCAATATAAGATGCAAGCTTTCTAAAATCCTTGAGAGATAAACTATGCTGGTATGATGCAAGGACATTATTCATAAATCATTCCATAAAATCAATTATTGAAGCAAAGATTCTGTTTTTTCGGCAGTTTCATCCAAGGCAAAGAATGAAATTGTCTGCGACAAAGTTGCTGAATGTGCAGAAAGTTCGCTTGCCATCGAAGCCATGTGCTCGGAAGCAGCTGCATTTTGCTGAACAACTGTATCAAGCTGTTCAATTGCAGATGTAACCTGCTGAATTCCAGAATTCTGCTCCTGACTGGCAGCTGAAATTTCTTCCACAAGTTGTGCAGTTTCTTCTATAGAGGGAACAACTCCCGCAATTACCCTGCCAGCTTCTTCGGCAACACTTACAGTCTGATTTGAAAGTTCACTTATTTCAGAAGCTGCAACAGAACTCCGTTCAGCAAGTTTGCGAACTTCGCTGGCAACAACAGCAAATCCTTTTCCAGCATCTCCGGCACGGGCAGCTTCAATTGCAGCATTCAATGCCAAAAGATTTGTCTGGCTTGAAATGTCTTCAATAATGGCAATTTTGTCGCTGATTTGTTTTATTGCTTCAACAGCCTGAACTACAGCCTGTCCGCCACTATTTCCATCTTCTGCAGTTTTTCTTGCAATGCTGCTTGTTTTTTCTGCATTATCGGCATTCTGACATACATTCGAAGAAATTTGAGTCATCGTTGCAGACATTTCTTCTGTTGAAGCAGCCTGTTCAGTTGCGCCAGATGAAACAGTCTGAGCAGCAGAAGCAATTTCCGCACTGCCAGCAGAAACTTCAGCAGCAGCTGTTTGAACAGAACGTACAATATCCACAAGTGCATTTTTCAGCTCTGTTATCTGATTTCCCATCTGACCAAATTCATCATTACGCTTTCTTAACTGAACAATAACATCGGTTTCTTCCTCTGTAAAATATAGAATTCCTGATGCAATTTTTTTCATTATAGTATTTACACCGATTACAGGTTTTGCAACTGTATTTGCTATAAAAACAGCAACAATAAAAGAAAGGAGTATAAATATCAGTGCAAACACAGAAAGCGAAATTCTTGTTTTTACAACTTCAACCATAGCCTCTTCCTGACGCATTGGTGCAATTACAAACCAATCTGTTCCATTTACAGGCCCATAGCCTGAAAATTTTAGAATATTTTCCATTACATATTCTACGTAACCAGTTCCTCCCCGCAGGACTGTTACCATAGCGTCCGAACAGGTTTGATTTTCACCTTTAGTATCGTCAATGTAGTTGTAATCTTTTCTTACCCAATCTTTTGTCTTATGAGCAATTGTATTGCCTGTAGAATCAATCATATAAGGATGTTCTGAACCAATGTCAAAACTAAGCATAAGGTCGGAAAGCCCTTCAGCAAAAACAGAAGCTGCTACAACTGCACAAACCTTTTTGTTCATGTCAAATACGGGAACTGCAAAGTAAATCATAACATCACTGATTGTCTGTCCTGACTTTTTTACAGGATTTGCAGCTTTTCCAGACAAAGCTTCCCTAAAATATGGAGCTGAAGAAAAATCATAGTTCTTTCCATCTGATGAAAAAGCAGCACCGTTTCTTTCAATGTAAAAAATATCATGAATTTCTGCATCAAGACTTGCAACAGTCTTAAAATATTCTACAATTTCATCTTTTGCACTCTTTCGTTCCATTCCTGTGGTTTTGTCAAAAGTACGGACATGATCCAATTCTGAAATAATTTTCAGCTTTTCGTTCTGTCCGGCTACATACTGAGCAACCGTAGAAGAAACTCCCTGCGCCTCAAGAATCAAAGCTTTGGTAATTTCCTGCTTAATTGAATTACGCCCCTGAGAGTATGAAAAAAAGTTGAACGTTACGCAGATAGTAGAAGTTACAGCAACCATCAAAAGCATCAAAAAAGTACGGATTTTCTTAAATCTAAACAATTTCATCTTAGCTCCTATAAAATTAAATATTTGACATAAGTATAAAAAAACTAGAAAAGCTGGACTTCACCGACTGTTTTTTCCTGTTCATGAAGTCTGTCCAAATAAGAAAGCTCCATTTTTTTCAAAGCCTGTACATCACTGCGGATATGTTTAAGCCAGACTTTAGAAGAAGAAGCATCATAAAAAATTTTTCGAGGCAGAACCCCTCCCGTATTTGAAGAAAGCACAGGGATTCCTTCATCTTCAAGATATTTAAAGGCAAATTTCGAATTTGTTTCTCCAATAAGGGCTCCTTTATATTTTCCGTCAGTTGAAAGCACATTGCTTCCTCCAAAAACCTTTGCAACAAGATCTTCTTTTTTAGAACCCTTTTTCAACAAATCGTTTATAAGAAGTTCCATTGCGTAAATTCCAAAGCGACCGTAACAATCTGGTGTTTTCTTTTCATAATCGTTACAGTACGCAAGCATAAAATGATTCATACCGCCAGTTTTTAACCTTTGGTCAAAAATTGTAACAGCAATGCATGACCCTAAAACAGTTGAAATAAGTTCCTTACCGTCACAAGTGTAAAATTCACCTGGAAAAATGGTAACGACATCCTTGTGAAAATGAAAATCAAAGTATCTGTTCATCAAATGCCCGTCATCCACTAATAAAATTATCATCTGCAACTCCTTCTGCAGAATTTGCAAGTTCTGCAGTTTCATCAGGTGAAAAAATCATGTCAACATTCAGAATGACAATAAATCTGCCGTCTTTTTCTGCTATTCCGCAAACAAAACGTTTTGCCACGCTATTGCCAAGTTCTGGTGTTTTTTCCATACATTCTATGCTCAGTTCTACAACTTCCTGAACATCATCGGTAATTGCACCAAAATTTACAGTTCCCTCATCAGTTTTTATTTCAAGAACTATTATCTTTGTGCTTCTGTCAATTTCTTTCGGTGGTAATTCAAATTTTTTTCGCAAATTTACAACGGAAATTCCTTTTCCCCGTGAATTAATGAGCCCTTCAATATAGTCAGCTGAACAGGGAATTTTCATAATTTTTGTATATTCAAGAACTTCTATGACTTTTGACACAGGAATAGCATACTGAACTTCTTCCAGTGTAAACGTTAAATACTCATTGCCCATACAGTCTCCATTTTTGCAATTTACTGCATCTTTACAATCAGGATAAACTTCTTTTCTAATATAAACGATTTTTGCATTGCAGTATTTCCAAACGGTAAATGCAGATTATATCCACTACCTATATTCTAACGCATCTATATTTTTTTTCAAAAGATATAGTGATAAAAATAAAAGAATATCAGGAGAAGTTCGGATTTTAAAATTTTATATTGATTGACCGAAAACCTGCTTGCATTATAATATTAAATATGTCCTATCATAATTTTTCATTCTGCTTTAATAGCAGAAAAATCAGGTTTATTTCTCTTTTTTTTATTTTTTTTCTTTCAGCAGGTGTTTTTGCATCTGGAACAAAAGATTCTAAAATTGAAGAAACAGTCATAAGTAACAATGCAGCTGCAATAAAATCGGCTCTTAAAAAAAACATTGATTTAATCAACTATGTAAATCCAGCAACAAAAGATAATCTCCTGTTCATAGCTTTAAAAAATAACTGTTCTGGAGAAGTTATCCAGCTTCTGCTCAAATATGGAGTTTCTGGTTCTCAGAAGAACATAAATGAAGAAATTCCTCTCATGTATGCATGTAAATACAGCAGTCCAGAAACTGTAGAATTGATGCTTCAGTCAGAATCTCAGTTCGCATGGCAAAAGAAAATAATTGCAACAAAAACTGACAGGGACGGTCTTTCTGCATTTGACTATGCTGCACAGCGCCCGGAAATAATAGAAATTCTTGAAAAACAGACAAAATATGAATACAGAAAAATGAAAACTCAGGAAGAAATTCAAGCTGCCGTCCAGACCGTTGCAGAAAAAACAGTAGAAGTTGAAGCACAGCAGGAAAAAGCAGCACAGGAAAGAGCTGCAAAAGAACAGGCAGCTAAAGAACAGGCACAGCTTGAAGCTCAAAAAGCAGAAGAAAACACAGAAAAATTACAGGAAGATTCAGAATCTCTTGCCATACAAGATGAATACACAGAAGAATCCGAAGAAATAATGTCTTTGAAATTTACACCTGTTTACCTTTTTGATGAAAATGACAATGCTTTTCTTTTTGAAGAGGAAAAACCTCTAGCTGAACATCCGGCGTATTCTGCAAAAGACATCAACATAGTTGACAGCCAAGGCAGAACTTCATTGATGAAAGCTGCAGCAGAAAACAATATCATACTCATGCACCAGCTGATTCATTCTGGAGCAGATGTAAATGCACAGGACAATGACGGCTGGACAGCAGCAATGTTCAGCATACGTTATGGAGGAACAGACCTGCCCCTGCGCATGCTTCAGGAAAGCGGCGCAAATCTTAAGCATAAAAACAAATTCGGCATTTCAGCACTACAGATTGCAGCAAGATACAATGATGACGAAAACGTATTTGCTTTTCTGCTAAAAGACAGGCTTGCCACAGAAAATGAAGTTCGCAGTTCATTTGTAACATCAATCTGTTCTCAGCGTTCAGCCAGTATTCTTGAGCAGTTCATGAAATTAGGCATGCCTCTGAATCAGTTTTATTCAGGGGGAATGACACCTCTCATGTTTGCAGCAAAAAACAACACTAAAACAGAAATAATTGATTTTCTGATAAAAAATGGTGCTGAAATAAACATCAGATCAAAAGAAGGTAAAACAGCTTTTGACTATGCTTCAGAAAACCGTCGGCTCAGACGCAATGAAATTTTCTGGAAACTAAATGCAAATGGAGAAAAACGATGAGAATAACAGGCGGAAAACTGAAAGGAAGAATTATAAAATGCCCTGACGGTATTATCAGACCTGCCATGGATAGAATGAGAGAATCTGTTTTTGCAATTCTTGGAGATTTAAATGGAAAATCATGGCTTGATTTATTTTCTGGTTCAGGGACGATTGCCATAGAAGCTGTTTCAAGAGGTGCACAGCGTGTTGATTTATGCGAAAAAGACAGGCTGAAAGTCAAAACCGTGCTGGATAATGTTTCCATAACAGAAAAAGAGATGAATGTAAAAATTCACTGTCACTTTATGGCCGTAGAACTTTTTCTAAAGCGATGCAAGGATCAATTTGACTATATTTTTTTTGATCCGCCCTTTCCATATAAATTCCATGAAGATTTAATAAAAACAGCTGCAGACCGGCATCTGCTTCTTCCCGGAGGAACTATAATGGTTCACAGACCTGAGGAACACAAAATGAACGATAAAATCGGATGCCTTGTGCGCACCGACCAAAGAATTTATGGCCGCTCTATCGTTGATTTCTATCAGGAAAGTCAAGCTTCAGAAATTTAAAATATTTATTTTCTCTAATCTTGACAGATTTTAGGTTTGTGTTACCATTAGTAAAAAGTACACCATAGGATAAAAGTGATGAACCAGAATTTAAAAAACAGAATAGATTCACTTTCTTCAAACTCTGGCTTTATAAAAGTTACAGATTCTCCTGTCAAAGGATTGAATTCCGAACAGAAAGCCTTATTGAACCGTAAAGGCAATTTTTTGTTGAATAGTGGCAAAATCGAAGAAGCACGAAGGATTTTCATTACAACAGGCTATTCTGATGGTTTAATAAGAATCGGTGATATTTATCTGAAAAAAAACAAAACTATTGATGCACTGAAGCTATATCTGCTTGCTCATGACAAAAGAAAAGCAGAAATGCTGACTGAAAAAATAGCTTCTGTTGTTTCATTAATGATAAAAAACTAAAAAAAAATATAAAATACATGATGCTTAGGAGTTAAAAATGGAAAGCTTACCTTTCGAACTGGATCAAATGATTTTAGAAAATCCCGCTGAAATTTCAGCTTCGACAACAGATCCAAAACTTGTAGAAATTTCAGAGTTGTCAAAAAAAGGATATCAGCTTTTAAAAGAAAATCGGTTGCAGGAAGCAAAAGAGGCTTTTTCTAAAATTCTAAATCTGGAAGAAAATAACAATTATGCACTTGTCGGATTAGGTGATACAGAAAGGAAACAAAATCATTTTAGAGAGGCAATCAATTATTATTCGCTATGTCTTTCCTGCCATCCGGGGAACAACTATGCACTGTTCGGGCTTGCAGACTGTTACAAAGCCTTGAATCAATACCACAAGGCAATCGAAATTTGGGAACAATATCTGGTTCATGATGACCGCAACATTACCGTTTTGACACGTGTTGCCGATGCATACAGAAAGACAAGAGATTTTAAAAAATCAAAACAGCTTTACCTGAAAGTTTTGGACATGGAAAACAACAATGCCTATGCGCTCATTGGACTGGGGCATCTGCATTATGACTTCAAAGAATATAAAGATGCCCTCTACTATTGGACAAAAATGTTTGAAATAAACGAAAAATCAGTAGATATCCGTGTTTTAACTTCAATTGGAAACTGCCACCGCAAACTAAAGACCTTTGATCAGGGGGTTTATTTTTTTGAACGGGCTCTCAAACTTGATCCCAAAAATTTCTATGCACTTTTTGGGTTGGCCGACTGTTACCGCGGAATGAACCAGCAGTACCGCTCAATCGAATACTGGAACAGAATCCTTGAAATGGATCCAGAAAACAAGGTGATTCTTACAAGAACAGGTGACGCTTACCGCAACACTGGAGACTACAAAAAAGCAGAAGAATATTACAACAAGGCTATGGATATTGACTTTGACATCTATGCAGCGCTAGGACTTGCCCTAATCTGTAAAGGTGAAGGAAAATATGAAGAAGCTGCTGAGCGGTTAAGGAGCCTTATTCGCAATGATTCAAAAAATTACAGGCCTTACATTGACCTGGCAGACTGTTACCTAAAGCTTAACAGAAAACAGGAAGCAATTGATGTTCTGCGCGATTTTCAATCCTTTGGACTTCATAATCTTGCAGTAAACGAAATGCTTGAAAAATTGCAGATGCAGGCATAAAACGGCAGTTACTTCAGACTATAATCTGAACCAGTGCTGAATAATGCATTGGAGCATTTGGTTTTTATAATGACAGAAACAAAATTAATCGATTCTTTAGCAGGTCTTTTGCCTCAGGAAATTTGTGAACGGTTTGAAATAAATCCGCTGTTTCGTGGCAGACAGATTTTTAAATGGGTAAGTACTGGCATTTCATCCTTTTCTCAAATGACAAACCTAAGTTTGGAACTAAGAAAGGCTCTTGAAGAAAAAACGTGCATTCACAGTTCTAAAGTTTCAAAAATTCTCAGAGATCCAGACGGTACTGTAAAGCTTCAGCTTACACTTCAGGATGGACTGGCCGTAGAAACAGTTCTTTTAACAGATAAAGAAGGCCGAAAAACAGCTTGTGTTTCATGCCAGGTTGGCTGTCCTATGGGCTGTGCTTTTTGTAGAACTGGTGAAATGGGTTTTACAAGAAATCTTTTACCTTGCGAAATTGTAGAACAGTTCCTGTTTCTTGAAAAAGAAGCTGGAACTCTTTCAAACATTGTTTTTATGGGCATGGGCGAACCTATGCTCAATCTGAGTGCTATAAGAAAAGCCGTTGAAATTTTGACTCATAAAGATGGCAGAGCTCTTTCTGCCAGACGCCTTACCCTTTCAACTTCAGGAGTTGTAAAAGGAATTTATGATCTTGCAGATAACGGGCCTCTGATGAGACTTGCAGTTTCACTTACTACAGCAGATTCTGCATTGCGGGAAAAACTTATGCCTGTAGAAAAACAGTTTAATCTTTCAGAGCTTCGTGAAGCAATCAGATATTATGCAGAAAAAACAGGACGGAGGGTAACTCTGGAAGCAGCCTTAATGAGTGGTGTAAACACTGGTGACGAAAGTGCCAGAAATATGATTGCATTTGCAAAAGGCATGAATGTGAACATCAACCTGATTCCATGGAATCCTATAGGTGATTTACCTTTTAAAACTCCAGGAACAGAAGAATGTCACCATTTTGTTTCCCTGCTGGAAAAAGCAGGACTAAATGTAACACTGCGCGCAAGACGGGGAAGAAAAATTGGAGGGGCCTGCGGACAACTTGGAATTTCCAAGCCCAAAAACTAATCAGTTTTTCTTTAAAGCAGGCATTTGCTTTTTTTCTTGACAACAACTAAATAAATATTTAATATTCTGAAATATAATTAAAGTTATATTTTAAGAATGATTTTTACAGGAGATTCTTATGGGAAAGACAATAGCTCAGAAAGTTTTTGAAACTCATTTAGTTGACAAGCCGTTTGAAGGAACTTATGTACTGAAACTGGATCGGGTTTTTTGCCACGAAATTACAACTCCAATTGCAATAAATGACCTGGTTTCTCATAACAAGGACAGAGTTTTTGATGCTTCAAAAATAAAGGCTGTAATTGACCATGTAACCCCGGCAAAAGACAGCAAGACAGCAACACAGGGAAAAATTCTCAGAGAATGGGCAAACCGTAACAATATAAAAGACTTTTTTGATATTGGAAGTAATGGTGTCTGCCACGCAATATTTCCAGAAAAAGGCTTTGTAAGGCCAGGTTTTACAGTAATCATGGGAGACAGCCATACATGTACTCACGGAGCTTTTGGAGCTTTTGCTGCAGGTGTTGGAACGACAGACCTTGAAGTCGGCATTTTAAAAGGAGTTTGTACTTTCAAAGAACCAAAATCCATGAAATTCAATCTTAACGGAAAACTGCCGGAAGGTGTTTTTGCAAAAGATGTTATCCTTTACCTGATTGGTCAGATTGGTGTAAACGGTGCTACAAACTGCGTAATGGAATTTTCAGGTCCTGTAATTGACAGCTTCAGCATGGAAGAACGAATGACGCTTTGTAACATGGCTGTTGAAGCAGGTGCAACATCAGGAATCTGTGCACCAGACATGACAACTGTTGAATACCTTTGGGAATTCATAAAGGATGAATTCAAGACAAAAGAAGAAGCTCTTGCTGAATATTCAAAATGGACATCCGATCCTGATGCTGTTTACGAAAAAGTTTATAATTTTGACCTTTCAAAACTTGAACCAGTTGCAACTTTCGGATATAAACCTGACCAGATAAAGACAGTAAAAGAGATGGCTGGCACAAAGGTTAATCAGGTTTATATAGGAAGCTGTACAAACGGAAGAATTTCAGATCTCAGAGTTGCCGCAAAAGTTCTCAAAGGCAAGCATATTGCAGAAGGCGTACGAGGAATCGTAAGTCCTGCAACACCGAAGATTTATAAAATGGCTTTGGAAGAAGGCATTATTGCGACCTTTATTGATGCAGGTTTCTGCGTTACAAACCCGACTTGCGGTGCATGTTTGGGAATGAGTAACGGAATTCTTGCAGAAGGAGAAGTATGTGCCTCTACCACAAACCGTAATTTCAATGGTAGAATGGGAAAAGGCGGAATGGTTCATTTGATGAGTCCTGCAACAGCAGCGGCAACTGCAATTGCAGGCACAATAACTAATTCCCCTTTATATAAATAAAAATCTGCTGAAACATGCAGTTTTTTATCTGCAAAAGTTTACGTTGTAAACTTCTTTATCAACTGCGCATTTGCATATTACTGTGGATGTGCTTGAAAAGTTAAATTGTGGAATTATAATTTCCACAATTGGCTTTTTACGGGAGAAACAGATGAAACAATTTGGCGGTGAAGTACTTTTTCTTAATCGTGCGGATATTAATACAGATGAAATTATTCCTGCAAAATATCTGACAGAAAACACAAAGGAAGCTTTAAAGCCATATCTTCTTGAAGATTTGAAACTTGAAGGTTTCAATCCAAAAACAGACATTCCTGGAAAGAAGGTAATCATTACCAGGGAAAACTTTGGATGCGGCTCTTCAAGGGAACATGCTCCATGGGCTTTGGAAGTAAACGGTATTTACGCTGTTGTTGCAGTAAATTTTGCCCGCATTTTCAGGCAGAACATGTATAACTGTGGAATGCTTGCAATTGAATTGGACAAAAAGTCAATCGAAGACATGTTCAGGACTTTTGCAGAAAAAGATACAGAATGTAAGATAATTTTCAACGATGACGGAACTGCAAAAGTTAAACTGATTGCAGGAAGCCTGTCAAAAAGCTACCCTTTCAAAATCGGTGATTTTGAAAAAGCCTTAATTGAAAACGAAGGTTGGGTCGGCTACGCAGACAAAAAATACTAATTTTCCTGTTCCTAAAAAAACGTACCGTATGGATTTAAGATTCATTCGGTACGTTTTTTTTGTTTATCTGTAAGAAAATCAAACGGTTTGGGAAACAAAACCTCTATTTTCAAGTTCTTTTAAAATTAATTCCACAATCTGCTGAGGATTGTATTTTGATGTATCAATAATCAAATCTGCAAAGGAATAGTCGTTGTTGTCAATTTTATACAGTTTCATATAACGGCTGGAATCCTGGCTGTCTCTCATGGCAGTAAAGGATTTTATTTCCTCAATATCACCGCCTTCCCGATTAAAAATTCGGTCGGCACGGACTTCTGCAGACGCTGTAAGATAAACTTTCAAATCAGCTTCTTTCAGCATCCAGATTGCAAGCCTGGAGCCTAAAACACAAGACTGTTTTTTTGCCATTTCAACCTGACGAGTGTCAACGGCAATATCATAAGAATCATCAGTTCTGGCATTTTCAATAACCTGAGCTAGCGTAAGCCCCTTTTCTGCAGCAAGCTGGCGAAATGTAAAATTTATCAGCTGAATGTTAAGCTTTTCAGCTAGAAGTGAACTGACAGTTGTGTTGCCACACCCTGATTTTCCAGAAACAGCGACTCTCAATTCTTTTCCTGCGTTTAATTTATATTCCATAAACTTCCTCTAACATAAGATTTTTCAGGGCAAGTATAGCATGTTTTTGATATTTTTTTGATATTATTACGATTCTTTCTAAAAAAAAATTTACAAATTTGATTAGAAATATGTTATAATCAGAGTAATCTCAAAGGAATAGAAACTGAAATTGTATTTCAGACTGGACTGAAGTCACAAGTCTTTGAGCTCAAAATTTCAACTTCACCTCTAGAAATTGGGTTTTAACTGGTTTCTTTATGCTAAAATATGAAATTTATAAAAAGTAAAACTTTTTTTGCGCTTTTTTTTATTTTCATTTTACTTCTCGTTACAGGTGTTTCTGCGATTTTTCTCATGCAGGGCATATTAAAAGGGAATTCAAAGAGTAAGGATTTTAATTTGGGGCAGGAAACAAAAGACTACCATATTTTTATAACCGGTACATCTGAAAATTTCAGTTTTATAAACCAGATTTATGCAGGGGCATTGGAAACAGCAGCAGAATACAATGCTGCTGTTCAAATGTATGTTCCTGTTTCGCAAGCTAAAAAAACTTCCCTGCAGTCGCTTTTCGACTATGCTTCATACCTTGAGCCAGACGGTATCATTGCTTTCATTGAAGACTCTGATATTTTACTTGAAGCTCCGCGATTCAAAAATGGCCAGCTGATTCCTCTCATTACAACTGGAAACTACAACCCTGAGTTACCTCAGCTTTCCTTTATTGGAATAAATTTTTCGGAACTAGGCAATATTTTTTCTTCTGAAATAAAATCCAGCTTCAGAAAAAACGGGAACATAATTGTTTTTGACAACAATTCAACTAATAATCCAAGTTACAGCACTCTTATGAATGTAATGACTAAAAATCTTCAGAATGATGGAATAAATGTCCAGTCTATGATGGTAAAGCAGAGCCTTTCGACCTACATAGAAGATTCTGTACGCCAGGAAATAGCTTCTGCAAACAGGTTAAACATAATAGTTACCCTTACAGAAGAAAACACGGTTCTTGCATCACAAATAATCACTGACTTGAATCAGGTAGGAAAAATAAAAATAATCGGTTTTGGGGATGGAGACAATTCAAAAATGTATTACGAAAAAGGAATTGTTTCAAAACTCATTTCAATTGCACCAAAAGAAATTGGCAAAAAAGCCGTATGCGAATTTTTTGAATACAAGAACAACGGTTATGCCAACAGCTATGTAATTGCAGATGTTGAAGTTCACAAGCAGGTCAAAAAATGAAGAAATTATTTGCAAAAATCATGAATTCAAAAAACAACACATCGCTTCGGACTCAAATTACAGGAACCATTCTGCTTTCCATTCTGCTTATACTTTTTACCATTCTTGCTACAACAAAACTTGTTCTGCGCACAATGGACTTAACAGGCAATTCCTATCAGACAAACGCTGATTTAGACGCATACCTCAAACTGATTGAAAACACAGAAGCTTCTCTGGAATCTTATATAAAATTCAGGACTTTCGAAGGAATAGACAAATACTATCACTATGAATCTGCAGCACAGGCAAAGGTTTTGTTTTTTAACGAAAAATCCTCAAACATTCCGATTTCTCAGAAAAAGTACATAATCCGCCGGCTGTCAGAATCTTTTTTCAGGTTTGGAGATAAAGCTGTAGATGCCAGGCGGGCAAACAATCACAAAGATACAAACTACTACATGGAAAAGGCTCTTCAGTGCTATTCTTTTTTGACTGATGAAATTTCAAGCCTTACAATGCTTTATTTTCAGACTAATGCAGCACAATATGAAAGTAGCAAAACTTATACAAAAAATCTTCTGCAGTTTTCAATTTTTTTTATGTTTACAATTCTGATAGCTGCATTTTTCCTGCTGTTTATACGAATAACGCATATCATTCAGCCTTTGTCATCAATTTCTGCAGTTGCACATAAACTTGCAGACAGAGATTTCAACGTTCCCCTGTTTAACAATCAGTCCAAGAATGAAATCGGTCACATCTGCCGTGCTTTTGACTGCATGATTATAAGCATCAGGGAATATGTTGATACAATCTGGGAAAAAGCACTGAAAGAAAATCAGCTGCGGGAAAAAGAAATTGAAATGCAGGCTTTGTACAGCGATGCCCGACTGAAAGCCCTTCAGAATCAGATAAAACCACATTTTCTGTTCAATACATTGAATACTGGTGCTCAGCTTGCAATGATAGAAGGTGCCGACAAAACCTGTTACTTTCTTGAGCAGGTTGCAGATTTTTTCAGGTACAATCAGCATACAGACAGAAGTGCAACCATACAGGAAGAACTTGGAATGCTTGACAACTACATATATATTATGCAGACAAGGTTTGGCGACAGATTTACATTTGAAAAACACATTCAGAAAAATCTTTTAAACACGAAGGTGCCCAACATGATTTTGCAACCGCTAGTTGAAAACTGCATAAAACATGGTTTAAAAGATAAAATAAAAGGCGGAATAATTGAAATAAAAGTCGCAGAAAGTGAAAATGAAATTGAAATTTCAATCAGCGACAACGGTTGTGGTTTTCATCCTGAAATAAAGGAACATATTTTTCAGGCTGTAAAAGCAGGAGCTGGAACAATAATAAAAGACATGAAGGACGAAGAAAAGGAACATCATTCTACAGGACTTTTAAACGTAATTTCCAGACTGAAACTTTATTACAAAAAGGATAATATTCTGCAAATATTAAGCAATCCTAAGGGGGAAGGAACAATGTTCCTTATAAGGATTCCAAATGTATAATATATTACTGACTGATGATGAAAAAATCGTAATTGATTCTCTGACAATTATCCTGAATAAAAATTTTCAGGACAAAGTCCAGTTATTTTCTGCTCTTTCAGGGCCGGATGCACTTGCAATTACAGAATCAAGAAAAATTGACATAGTATTTATGGACATTCACATGCCTGGCATGAATGGTCTTGAAACAATAAGACTGATGAAACAGCTGAATCCCAGCATAATAATAATAATTTTGAGTGCCTACGATCAGTTCCAATATGCACAAGAAGCTATAAACCTTGGAGCATACAAATACCTTACAAAACCGGTAAACCGAAACCTCATTCTGCAGACTGTAAAAGACGCTTTTGTTATGGTTGATTCTTTCCGCGGAAAATTGAATCAGAGCATAGAAATGCACAAAAAACTGAACATAGTTTCTTCAATGGTAGAAAGCGATTTCATTTATTCATGCATCTTTAATTCCAGTAAAAACGTTGATTTTTCAACATATCTCAAATATTTTGAAATTGAAGACCACTTTTGGTTTATGGTCTGTCTGGAAGTTTCTCAGATAACTCAGGAAAAAAAATATGAAACATACATGAAAATAAGGGACATTTTTACGTCAAAATGCAGAAGCCTGATAGGTTCTTTTATGGCAAACAGAATAGGAATTTTTGTTCCAATGAAAAACAATGCCGACCTAAGCTATGAAAATGCAAAAAGCCTCATGAACACGATTTTTACGATTTTATCAACAAATATCAGTTTCGGCATAAGAATCGGTGTAAGTGAAATTGAAAAAGATATAAATAAAACATTTTCCGCCTATAATAATGCCATTGCAGCTTTGAACAAAGTTCCTCCAGTAAAAGGAATAATGTTTTTCCCTGAACTTGAAGAAAATAACTCCAGCACTACAGCAATTGAGCAGATTGAAACAAGGCTTTTAAATAGAATCCGGTTGGGCGATGCAGGAAGCGTACGTCAGCTTGTTTCACTTTTTTGCCAGAGTCTTTCAGATTATTATCAAAATGACATGGACAAAATAAAAAATGCAGTTTTTGAATTTCTTGTAAATATGCGGAATTCTATTCTTGAACTGGATGAAAATTACAGTAATCCAGCTTTTGAAGCGGCTTTTTCATTTCTTTCAAAAATGACATACCTGCAGGAAATTGAACAGTTTGTTTTAAAACGCAGCATGGAATGTGTTACGCTGGCATGTGGAGTCCGAAAAAATAATGGTAATCCGATTATTGCCCAAGCCTGTGAATATCTTGAAAAAAATATTGCAAAAGACATCACGCTTGAAAGTACTGCCTCAATACTCAATGTAAGTTCGTTCTATTTGAGCAAACTTTTTAAAAAAGAAAAAGGTGAAAATTTTATTTCATATCTTACAAACTTGCGCTTGAAAATGGCAAAAGAGCTTTTAAAAGACAAAACAAAAATCATCAAGGAAATTACAGCAGCAGTTGGCTATAACGACCAAAATTATTTCAGCAAGCTGTTCAAGCAAAAATTCGGAATAACACCGACAGAATTTAGAGAATCATTTTTTCAGGAGAATAAACATGAATATCCGTAGAAAAAACATCAATACTGTCATTGCCATATTCTTTTTAATAATTTCTGCCGGATGTAAAAAAAATGAAAAGCATCTGGATGCTGTACCGGCAAAACAAACATCTCCTCAAAAACTGGCTGTTGGTTTTTCCATTGATACTCTGGCAATTGAACGATGGCGCAGAGACTGTGATATTTTTATGAATACCGTAAAAGAAAATGGGCTTGATGTAATTGTTCAAAATGCAGGGAACAGTACAGAAGAGCAGAACAGACAAATACAATATCTTATAAATAGAAAAGTGAATGCAATCGTTATTGTTGCAAAAGAAGCAGACAAGCTTTCTGACACAATAAAACTTGCGCGCTCTCATGGGATTCCAGTAATTTCCTATGACAGACTTATTTTAAATGCCGATATAAGCCTGTACATGACGATTGACAGTGAAAAAGTTGGCGAACTAATGGCAGGAGAACTTTACAAGGCAAAACCTCATGGAAAATGGTTCTGCATATATGGACCTCAGGCAGACTATAACATGACATTAATACGCACAGGCCTTGAAAAAGTTCTCAGCGGAACAAATGTAAATATTGCCCACATTTATTATACAGACGGCTGGAATTATGACCTGTCCTATAGAGAAATGGCAGATCTCCTGAGTTCCGGCAACATACCAGATGCAGTTGTCTGCGGTAATGACGCCGTTGCAAACAGTGTAATTCAGGCAATATTAGAAATATGTCCTGGAAAAAACATTGCAGTTTCAGGGCAAGATGCAGATATTGCCGGCTGTCAGAACGTAATTTTAGGAAAACAACTTTGTACAATCTACAAACCTATCACAAAACTGTCGGAAGATGCAGCTATTGCAGCCTGTAAGCTTGCAGAAGGCAAATCTGTAAAAGAGCTTGTTCCAGACGGACAGACAATAAACAACGGTTTTGGCGACATTCCTGTAATCTGGCTTACACCACATATTGTTACAAAAGAAAATATGGAAGAAGTTGTCATAAAATCAGGATTCCATACTAAAAGTGAAATTTACAGGTATTAGCAGACTCCAGATAAAACTGCATTTTCAGAAATACAGAAGCCCCTGCTCTATCGGCAGAAAAATCGGACGTGATGTCAGAAAGTTTAAAGGGGTAATGTATATTTTTTATTATTAGGACAAATGTCGAGTTTTGAATTTTTATTTTTAGGGTGGCTTTTTGCTTC
>JAEDIW010000040.1 GCA_016296655.1 Treponema sp.
TCACATTAACAGAAGATATTGATTTGACTTCTGAAACTGAATGGCAGCCTATAGGATACACAGGAGATTCAGACGCTAACTTTAATGAAAATAATGGAACATCTTTTAAAGGCACCCTAGACGGAAACGGAAAATCCATAAAACTACAGGTAGCTGCAAAACAACGCATGATAGGATTAGTTCAGATAAACGACGGAATAATCGAAAATCTCGTTGTAGAGCAATATACTGAAGAGGATGCGCAACTCGGAGATAAGACAGCCAGAGGCTCACGCGGCGGTGCTTTCTGTGTTATCAATAACGGCACAATCAGAAACTGTGTGAATAAAGCCGGTTTGAAAAGCTACACTTTCTGGGGAATTGCCGGAATCTGTTATATAAATAAAGGAACGATAGAAAACTGCCTGAACACAGGAACAATAGAAATAACAAATCCTGAAAAATGGGAAGGAGCATGGACTTACAATGCAGGAATTGCAGCCGAAAATTACGGTTCAATTAAAAACTGCGTAAATGCAGGAAAAATACTTACAAAGGCATTAATTAGCACTACTTACGTAAATTATTTTGCAGGTACAGTTGCAGGAAGAATGTATGGTGATGCGGTTATTTCAAACTGTTACTGGCTGAAAAATTCCCTTATAAGAGACGGCACCAAGGGCAATGAATGTGTAACATATGTTATAAACGATATTATATATAAAGGAGAAAGTATTCATGTGAACACTATTCCTGACCCTTCAAAAATTACAGGCTGCGGCTACTTTAACGATTTTTCTGCCAGCGCCCCCCTTACCGCTGGAGATGAAGCATCCTGCAAAACAGCCCAGACACTTTCCTACGGAACAACGCTTCTTGAAGCGTTAAACGGCTATGTAAGCGCAAACTCAGGTAGAGAACTAAAACAATGGCAAGCTAGCGCAGACGGTTCAATAACCATAGGTTTTTAGGTTTTGAAGATTCAAAAATCAAGATGAGGAAAATATGAAAAAAGATAGAAAAATAAAAAACAAAATATTTTCAAAACTTTTGACTTTGACAGGAATTTTGTTTGTTTTACAGAGTTTTTCAGGCTGTGTGCACCCTCATTCAAAATTTTCCCCATCTGATTCTTCAAATAAAAAAACAGTCGTAATTACTGCAAATATACAGAATCTGCCGTTTGCAAACTCTTCTGAAAGTGAACCGCTAGCCAAAAGTGCTTTCCCCGTACTTTCCGATACTTTAACATATTCTCTTTCTTATAAATCCTCTGGTAGCAGCTCTGCATGGCAGGCTTTGAGAGGCTCATATCCTTATTTTCAACTTGTTTCAAGTGCTGGAACATACATTTTGAAACTTGATGGGTTTTCAGATGCTGAAAAAACAAACCTGATTTTGACAGGTCAGAATTCTGTTACGATTGAAGAGGATTCAAATTCAAAAAACGTTTCTTTTATTGTACAACCACCGGAAACAGCAACAGGAAACGGAAGTATCAAACTGAAACTTTCTGCACTGGTAAATACTAATATAAGTGCCTTTACCTTGACTGCAAAAAAAACAGGTTCTTCCACTTCAATTCCGCTTACATGGACTAGAGATGGCTCAGAAGGTTTGTCTGGATATATAAAAAACGACAGTATTGAATCAGGCTCATACACTCTTACAATTAAAGGAATTGCAAACAATAAAATTGTTTACACCCGAACAGAAAAACTTACCGTCTGGGAAGGTCTTGAGACAAGTGTCTGGATTTTTGCAGACGGCTCTTCTTCAAATGAACTTATGATAAAACAAGATGACCTTTATTCTACATTTTATGTAAAAGGTTCATCGGGTACATACAACTTTTATAAAGAAGGCGTATTCGGCGATGTTTCTGCAAGCGACACAAACAGCGGAAGCATGGGCAGACCGCTTCAGACTGTGAGTGCAGCCGTAAATAAATGCGTTTTTTCCAATAAGCCGTATACAATTTACGTAGACGGAACGATAGAGGAAACGGTTGACCCAACTTCTGTTGACCCAACGGCCATTTCCATAACAAGCGGAAAGAATATCACTATAAAATCTGTTAATCCTTCAGGAGGAACAAAACCTGTCATTCAAGGGGACGGAAACGGACGCATTATTTTTGCAGGTGGAACTGTCTTTCTTGAAGGCCTTGTACTTAAAGGCGGAAACAATACGACTTCCGGCGGAGGAATCTACATAGGTTCTACCGGTGTGCTTACTATGAAAAACTGTACCATAACAGATTGTAATGCTACTATTTCTGGCGGAGGTTTATACATAGCAACAAATGGTTCGGCAAATCTTAACGGCTGTACAATAAGCAAAAATACTGCCCAAAATGGCGGAGGAATCTACATACAAAAAGGAAGTGCAGCACTTACAGATTGCGCTATTACCGAAAATACCGCAAAAGATAATTCTCCATCAAGTAAAGGCGGAGGAATTTATCTGAATTCTGGAACTCTCACAACAAGAAACTGTACTATAAACGGCAACGTAACAAAAAATGATTCAACAGAAACATCAGGTAATGGTTCCCAAATATATGCCGTAACAGATTCTGTTTATAACGGAGAAACTTTTGCAGCGGACAAAGTGATTGATTAAATTGAGCAATATGGCAAAGTTCTGCGGAGCTTGATGTCTATTAACCCTCGGGCTTACTGATTGAAAAAAGTATCAATTTATACTAAAATTGTAAGCAGTTTGTTAAATAAAGTTTTAAGGGGTTAAAATGAAAAAAATTGTAAAAGCTGCAGCTTTAGTTATTTGTACTGCATTTGTTCTTGCTGGTTGTTCAAAAAATGCAAAGAAGGACTATATTCTGGCAACAGGCGGAACAGGAGGAACTTATTATCCGTTCGGTGGAGCAATTGCCAACATTTGGAATACTAAAATTGAAAACATGAATGTTACTGCACAGGCAACAGGAGCTTCTGCAGAAAATCTTCGCCTGATAAATAAGGGTGAAGCAGAATATGCAATCGTTCAGAATGACGTAATGGACTATGCATACAATGGCAAAGATTTGTTTGCCGGCGAAAAACTTGAAAATATCATGACAATCGGAACTTTGTATCCTGAAGTTGTACAGATTGCCGTTTCAAAAGACAGCGGAATCAAATCTGTTGCAGATTTTAGAGGAAAACGTATTTCTGTAGGTGATGCAGGTTCTGGTGTTGAATTCAATGCAAAGCAGATTCTTGAAGGTTATGGTCTTACTTTTGATGATATTAAAAAAAGCAATCTTTCTTTCAAAGAATCTGCAGAAGGCATTCAGAATGGAACTTTGGACGGCTGTTTTGTAACTGCAGGTGTCCCTAATGCTGCCTTGCAGGAACTTGCTTTTTCTGCTGGTTTGGTTCTTGTTCCTGTAGACTCAGTTGCCGCTGAAAAAATCTGCAAAAAGTACAATTACTATACTGTAACATCAATTCCTGGAGGTACATACAAAGGTACAGATTCTGATACAGCAGCATTGGCAATTAAGGCTACTTTGGCTGTAAATGCAAAACTTGACGAAGAAATTGTATATCAGATGACAAAGGCTTTGTTTGAAAACCTTGACAGCCTTGCAGCTGCACACGCAAAAGGCAAGGAAGTTTCGGCAAAAGCTGCTGTAACTGGTGTTTCAGTTCCATTTCATCCTGGTGCAAAAAAATATTTTACAGAAATCGGTTTAAAATAAATTTTGAGGCAGTCTTTGTCTAAAAGATTTTTTGCAGTTTTAGTTTTACTTATATTACTTGGGGGCATTTCCTTTGCCCCTGTAATCCATGTTATTGCAGTCTTTAACAGAAAAAATCCTTCCCAACGATTTTATTCTGCTGAAGGCTGCAGAAATGGATTTATCATTTCTTATACACATTCTGTAAATAAAGGTCGCGTAAAGGACTTCTATAAGATATACAAAGAACAGAATATTGAAAAACTTTTATGCTATAAAACAGTTTTTCTTTCCTATGGGGCAGGAATCCCTGAACCACAGGAAATGCCGGATGCAGTTTTTTCAGTTACTGACAGCGGATATGAAATTTCAAATATAAACCGGGCTGTCGAAAAACTTGTTATGGCAGTAGGCATAATCGCAAATCATGCAATAGCCTTTTCAACTAAAAAAGATTCAAAGGAATGTTTTTTTACGGATTTTTTTGAAGCTCAAACAAGCATAGTTTTGCAGATAAAAAGGATTTCACTGATAGAATATATATTTCATCGTATAAAATAAAAAACGGAGGTTTTGATGGCAAAAAACAAAAAATCAGGTGACTACATCGAACAGATTCTTCCTACTTCTAATGAAGAAGAAATGAAAAAAATGATGCGGGAATTAGACCGTGAACAGTCTTTCCGTGAACATAAATGCTGGCGCCAGTATATTACAGTTTTTATTTCAATTGTGTTTGTACTTTTTCAGCTGTATGCTACGTTGTCTGGACTGATTACTGCTCAGGTTTTACGGGCAACACATCTGGCTTTCGTTCAGTTACTGGCTTTTCTGTTGTTTCCGCCTTCAAAACACAGTCCCAGAAATACTTTGCCCTGGTATGATGTTGCACTTGCACTGACAGGTGCAGGCAGCTGGATGTATATCGTAATTAATTTTGACACTCTGGTAAGACGTTCCGGCAACAATACGGTTCTGGATGTTATTGTCGGCATTATCGGCATTTTGATTCTTTTTGAAAGCTGTCGCAGGATTGTCGGACTACCGATAATGATTATTGCCAGTACTTTCATCATTTTTGCTTTCGCTGGAAAATATCTGCCTGGATTTTTGCATCACAGAGGCTATTCACTTCAAAGAGTAGTATGCCATCTTTTCTATAACACAGAAGGAATTATGGGAACCCCGATTGGTGCGTGCTCAACTTTTATATTTTTATTCATTCTGTTTGGTGCTTTGCTTGAAAAAACTGGCATCGGACATTTTTTTATCGATGTCTGTAACGCTATTGCAGGAGGTGCAAGCGGCGGCCCTGCAAAAGTTGCGGTCTTGTCATCGGCTCTTTTAGGAACTGTTTCTGGTTCTTCTGTTTCAAATACAGTTGGTTCAGGCTCTTTTACCATTCCGATGATGAAAAAACTTGGCTATAAGGGCGAATTTGCTGGTGCCGTTGAAGCGGCTGCTTCTACAGGTGGACAGCTTATGCCACCGATTATGGGTGCAGCTGCATTTCTGATGGCAGAAAGTCTGGGGCTTCCGTACATTACAATTGTAAAGGCTGCCATCATTCCTGCCGTGCTTTATTTTACAGGAATTTTCATTACGGTTCACCTGGAAGCAAAAAAACTTGGACTGAAAGGTTTACCAAAAGATAAACTCCCCAGTTTTTTACCGTTGCTTTTAACAAAAGGATATATGATTCTGCCACTTGCAGTAATCATTTTGTTTTTGTGTTCTGGAAAAACTGCTGTTTTTGCCGCCCTTATGGGAATCGCTGCCTGCGTTCTTGTAGGTTTCGGTGTTTCCATTGTTGATTTGGCACATGGCAGAAGACCTTCTTTTGGCGGCAAAGACATTATCGAAGTAATGTGTGCTGCTGCAAGAAATATTATCAGTGTTGCAATTGCGTGTGGCATGGCAGGCATAATAATAGGAATTGTAACCCTTACAGGACTTGGCCTGCGTCTTGGCAACGGCCTTGTTTCACTTGCTTATGGAAAACTGTTCCTGACATTGATTTTTACTATGCTTGCTTCAATAATTTTGGGAATGGGGGCTCCAACAACAGCAAATTATCTTATCACATCAACCATTACAGCTGTTGCTATAATCAGTCTTGGAATAGAACCGCTTGCCGCTCACATGTTTGCATTCTATTTTGGAATTATTGCAGATGTTACGCCACCTGTAGCTCTGGCAGCCATTGCAGGAGCGGCCATTGCCAAGGCAAAGCCTATGAAAACTGCCGTCAATGCAACCAAGCTTGCAATCGGTGCCTTTATCATTCCGTACATGTTTGTTTACAACAGCAAAATGCTCATGATAAACGCATCCCTTGCTTCTGTTTTTGCAATTATCCTTACAGCGATTCTTGGAATGTTTGGAATAAGCGTTGCGCTGGAAGGCTACGGCTTTAACAATACAGGTTTTTTCTATAATTCTGATAAACCGAAAATCCTTGTAAACGTTTTTGACGTTTTTGAAAGGCTTTTGTTTGCAGTAGCAGGACTTTTGTGTGTAATTCCTGAGACTCGCACAGACCTTGTAGGAATAATCATGCTTGCAGTTCTTATAGCCTATCAGCTTGCTACAAAGAAGATTCGTTTGAAAAAAGCTGCTGCATAGTGCCTTTAGCGCTATACTGCTGGAAATCAGACCGTTATACTGCTTCTGTAATTTTCACTTTTTTCAGGTAAAAATGCCTGAAAAAAGTGTCTGTTTTTTTTATCTTTACAACATATTCCCTTTTTTTATGAAAGTGCTGTAAACTCAAAGCGGAAGCTGCAAATTTCTCACTTTTTTGCTTTTTATAGGAGTTTTGAGTCTGCCATGTTAAAAGAAAGTACAAAATACAAAATGGAGCATAAGTCTGACTTTGGCAAGGAAAAGATTGAAATCCTTTTTGAAGATCAGTATTTGATGGTAATTTCAAAGCCTTCTGGAATGCTTTCCGAGCCATACCCAGGAAGCAGGGCAAAAACCGTTCTTGATGTTGTTGAACAGCTGATGCGGAAAAACGGTTCTTATTCTTCTACCCATCGGCCTTTTATTGTGCACAGGCTTGACCGTGACACGTCTGGCATAATGATGCTTGCAATGACAGAACGTGCACAGAAAAAAATCATGGACAGCTGGCATAAAATGGTAACAGCTCGTCTTTACCATGCCGTTGCAGAAAATCCTAAAAGCCAGCCATTGCCGGATTTTGGCATTATTGATGACCCTCTTGCCTATAATTCACATAATATAGGCTTTGTCCCTCATGAAAATGACAGACCTAACGAAAAAGCCTTAAAAGCAAAAATTCATTCTGAAAAACATGACCTCAATAAATCAATTTATGAACGCAATCTTGAATTAAAAAATGGGGCAGTGGCATTTAAAACCGTACCAGCCCGTACTCATTTCAAAGTTATTGCGCGGGGAAAAGCTCATACTTTGTTTGAACTGAACCTTGATACAGGCAAAAAAAATCAGATTCGGGCTCACCTGGCATCCAAAGGCTATCCGCTTGCTGGAGATGAAAATTACCGTGCAAAAACAGATCCGTTCGGTCGTCTTGCATTGCATGCACGGACTTTGGAATTTGACCATCCGTTTACAGGCGAACATCTGAAATTCGAACAGCCTGAACCAGATTTCTGGATGGAATATGTAATTAAAAAAAGCTCTGCAGAAGTTAGTGCCGTTTGGAAAAAAAATGACGGGCATATAAAAAAAGGCAGAAAAGCTCCTGTTTCAACAGAAAACCAGCTGCTCAAAAACAAAAAATCAGCATCACCCGACGGCTCTGCCCCTATAAGCAGAAAAAAGCTTTCCGCAATGGACTTTATCCAGCGCGGAAAGCTGCATCACCGCTGAAAGTATTGGCTTACATCGGCTGAACCGACTAAATTGATAAAAATGCCTTGTAGCAGTTGTAAGCCTGCAGAATGTCTTCTTTTGCAGTAAGTTCCCATGGGGCATGCATACTCAAAACTGCAACGCCGGCATCAAGTACATTCATGCCATATTTTGCAGCATACAGCGCAATCGTACCGCCACCGCCCTGATCAACTTTGCCAAGTTCTGCCATCTGATACTTTACGCCATTTTTTTCCATTATGTTGCGAACTTTTGCCAGATATTCTGCATTTGCATCGCTTGCACCAGATTTTCCTCTAGAACCTGTATATTTGTTGAATACAACTCCGCCGTTTAGGAATGAGGCATTGTCTTTGTCATAAAGGTCACCGTTCTGAGGGTCGTAGGCAGCATTTACATCGCTTGAAAGCATGAATGAATTTTCAAGACATGAGCGCACAATAAAATCGCTGTAGCCGGAAGCTCCATGTGCTTTTTCAATAAGTTTTGCAACCATGTTTTCAAAAAGATGGCTTGCCATACCAGTTCCGCCTACGCTGCCAATTTCCTCCTTGTCAACGCAAAGACAGCACAAAGTTTTGCCACTTTCTTCACTATCCATAAGAGCCTGAAAAGAAGTAAAAGCACAAACTCTGTCATCCTGTCCGTATCCCAAAATCAGAGAACCGTCAAACCCACAGTCCCTGCTTTTTCCTGCAGGAACAACTTCAAGTTCTGCAGACAGAAAATCATTAGCTTCTATATTATACTTTTCTTTTAAAATCTTAAGAACCATTTTTTTTGCAGAATGAGAATCATTTTGTTTTTCATCCTTAGATTCCTTTGAATCACTTTCTTTTGAAGGAATTACGGTTCCTGCAATCAAATCAAGTTTTTCTCCAGGAATAAATTCTGCAGCGCTGTCCTTCATCTGTTTGTGTGCCAGATGCGGAAGAATGTCAGAAATACAGAAAACGGGGTCATTTTCATCTTCACCGATTTTTACATTTACAATGCTTCCGTCAGTTTTGCAGACAACCCCATGAATTGCCAGCGGCAAAGTTACCCACTGATATTTTTTTATGCCACCGTAGTAGTGCGTATTCAGGTAAGCCGCAAAATCTCTTTCATACAGCGGATTCTGCTTTATGTCCAGTCTTGGAGAGTCAATGTGCGCACCAAGGATTACAAGCCCGTTTTTCAAATCTTCAGTTCCAATCTTAAAAAGGGCAATGCTTTTGTTCATTTTTTGAATATAAACCTTGTCGCCAGCCTTTATTTTTTCAACAGTATCAAGATTTTTATAGCCATATTTTTCTGCAGTCTTTATAATTTCAGCGACACATTCGCGCTCTGTTTTTCCTTTGTCCAGAAAATTCTTATAAGCAGCAATAAGTTCCTGTTTTTCCATTAAAAATCCACCTCACAAACTTTTTTTCAATTTAAAATCTAAGCAATTTTTTGCCAATGGTCAAGTTTTTTTCTTTTTTTATATTTCAGGGCGGTCCGGGGGCTAGTAAACTGTTATGCATAATTTTATTTCAGTATCTGCACTGTATATATTTCAGAATGACATTATGAACCATACTTTTGCCCCCGTCGCTATGTTCCATGTTCCGCTTTCGCTCCAGCCGCTTCCTTCCATAAATTCATGCACAGTCAGACCAAAAAGGCCTTCGCCTAAGCTTCCCTGAATTTCTTTACCCCACAGGCATCAGGTAATGTCAGTCCAGTGGCCGCTTCGCGCATTCCACAGCGCTACCGCATTTTAAGACTGTTTAAAATATTTTTCCAAAAACCTGCTTTTTAGTTGAAAAATCATTCTTTTGACTATAAACTATTATATAGGAATATTTTTAACCAGTGTTCTGGTTGCGGATTTTTATATGCAGGAATTTTGCTTTGCAAATTTTCCATTAAATTAGGAGATTTTATGAAAGCTATAAAAAGAATTTTAGTTGCTGTGATGTGTTCTGCAGCTGCAGTTTCTGTATTTGCCGAAGCAATTACTTTAAATTGGGGGCCAGAAGGTTCAAGACAAACTTTTACATTTGATACAGAAGGTTTTATTGTAGACGGTACTAAAATAAAAGTTCCTGCTGAAGTTGTTAATATTGTAAAGGAAAATCAGGGAAAAATTGAACAGGCTCTTACGGATCACAGTGTAACTAATGATCAGATAAAAACAGCCATGAAAAATGTTGAATCGGCTTACGATAAGCTGATTTCAGATTATGGTTTTAAAACTGAAGCACCTATTACTACTGTTGAAAATGGCCTTAATACATTCTGTGATGACTTGTGCGACTCTCTTCCAAACTCTCAGACTACACAGAATGTTTGGGCAGAAGCCTGGATTGGAAAAATCTTTCCGTTCCCACATTTGGGCTTTGGTATAAATGCCGGTGCTTCAAAACTTGACATAGTTTCTTTAAAAGATGCAGCAGAAGCCCTTTCAATTGATGTTGATGATTTGCGTGACAGCTATGCTTTTCCTACAGTAACAGCTGATGTTCGCCTTGGTGGTCTTATCCTGCCTTTTGATATTGGATTTACAGCCTGTTCTATTGACACCTCAAAATTGGGCTCTCTGGAAGATGCCCTTGATCCTGTAAGTTTTGACTTTTTTGCAATTGGTGGTGACATCCGCTATGCACTGCTGCAGGGTGGCGGCATAAGACCTAAACTTTCTATTGGTGGTGGTTTCTATTACACTGACGGTTCTGTAAAGGTTACTGATGATACTGCTACAGCTGCACTTGATTTTAATTCTACAACTATTTTTGCTTCTACACAGGCTTCTGTAAAGCTTTTATGCCTTGTACCTTATATTGGTGGCCGTGTTCTTTTTTCAAAGACAAGTGTTGACTGGAGTGTAGATGCCGACTGGTCAAAAATTTATACAGGTCAGTCAGAGCAAATAAAAAATGTAATGAACTGGGGAATTCTTCCAACTCATTTTGAAGGTTCTGGAGAAAGTGATTACTTTGAAGATATTCGTCCGCAGGTTTTTGGCGGTTTGGGCATAGATTTATTTATTATTAATGTTACGGCAAACTTCAGCTATGACTTCCTTTCAAAAATTCCTGCTGCCGGCATGAGCGTTCGCCTGGCTCTGTAGTCATGGCATCAATGAGCTAAAAAAAAGGGCTGCTGATTAGTTCTGTCATTAGGAACTTGAAGTGCACCCCAATTATTGGACACTTTAACTAGGCTGATTTTAAGGACTGATTCCTAAATTGTAAAGGGGTCAGTCCTTTTTTATGCCAACTCTGTAAACAGTGGCAGCAGCTTTTGTGCATTTACATCAATCAGCCCTAAAGTTGTCATTTTTATGTCAGGTATTACCGGCAGACTGACAAAAGCCAGGTTAAGGAACGGTTCTATTTCCAGAGGAACTCCGCTGTCATGTAGGGCTTGCCGTAGCAACTTGTTTTGTCTGGCAATTTCAGGTGCTTTTATTTCCGACATCAATCCTGCAACAGGAAGTGGCATTTTTGCAAGTACTTTTCCGTCAGCTACAAAAATGCATCCTCCTCCGTCTTTTATAATTTCATTGGCAGCAAAAGCCATGTCTTTATCGTTTGTTCCAAGAACAATCAGATTATGGCTGTCATGCGAAACTGTAGATGCAATAGCTCCTTTTTTTATGCCAAGACCATGAATAAACCCAATCCCTTTATGTCCTGTATTTTTATGCCGTTCTATGACAGCAAGTTTGAGAATGTCTTTTTCACAGTCAATTCCGTTGTTTTTGGAAAAATCAAGATTGATGTGCAGTTCTTTTGTAATTAACTGGCCTTTTATAACATCAATTACCCGACATGTCCGATTATTTTGTGTTCCGCTGTCAATAAAAAAGTCATTTTCTGTAAGTTGTGCAAGATGAACTGAATTTTTTACCGCAGATTTTAAATTTTGTGGAATTTCAGGACTGCTGAACGGCAGAACTTTTTTGTCTTTTACAACTATTTTTCCGTCTGTAAAAACATCGTTTATGTCAACCTTTTCAAGACTATTCAGAATAAGCAGGTCTGCTTTGTATCCTGGCGCAACCGCTCCTGCAAAATGAATGTTAAAACACTGTGCAGTGTTAAAAGTTGCCATTTTGAATGCCGTAACAGGATTTTTGCCTGCATCTATTGCCTTTCTGATAATTGCATCTATGTGGCCTGCCGAAATTAAATCAGCCGGATGCCTGTCATCTGTTACAAGGCAGCAACGGTTGCAGTATGGTTTTTCAAATAATGGAAGCAATGCGTCAAGATTCCGTGCTGCTGTTCCTTCCCGAATCATTATCCACAGACCTTTTTTCAGTTTTTCAACTGCTTCTTCCAGTACTGAACATTCATGGTCAGAGTTGATTCCTGCTGAAATATAGGCATCAAGTTTTTTTCCTGTTAAAAGTGGCGCATGTCCGTCTATTACAAGATTATGTGATAAGGCACTGTTTATTTTTTCAAAAACCTGTTCAGAGCTATTTATGACACCAGGATAATCCATCATTTCTGCAAGTCCCAGAACTTCATTTTTTCCATAAAATGCTGAAATCTGTTCTGCTTGTAATTCTGCCCCAGATTCATCAAACGGATTTGACGGAACACAGGATGGAATCATAAGATTTACATGTAAAGGCAGATTTTTCGAGGCAGAGCGAATAAATTCAATCCCTGCTGTGCCGCATACATTTGCAATTTCATGGGGATCTGCAATAATGCGCACTGTTCCATGGGGCAGAACTGTATTTGCAAGTTCGTAAGGCAAAAGCATTGTGCTTTCAATGTGAATATGCCCGTCGATTAGACCAGGTGTTATTATTTTTTCTGAAACATCCAGAATTTTTTCAGCTTCATTGTCGGAATATGAGCCGATACCTATGATTTTGTCATTGCAGATAAGGACATCAGCTTTTTCCACTGTTTCTGTAAAAACATTTAAAATACAACCATTTTTCAAGAGTGTTTTCATGCAGAAATTATAGCATTTGAAATAACAATCTGCCAGTGAAAAAAATATCAAAAAATTTTCATGCCAGTGTTTTCAGTCCTTGCAGCAAGGCTTTTACAGCAAATTCCAGCTTGGGAAAAACTTTTTCAGGTGATGAAATGGCATTGCCAAGTTGCTGTGTACAAAAACCATGAAGAAATCCAGAGAGAATGTCAGCGTTTTGCTCTGCCTGCTCAGTTTTGAAACCGCAGGAAACAATGAGCTTTTGCAGAAGCTGCCTGTAATTCTGGAAATGCTGCTGAATTTCTGTATTATTTTGCCAGAAAGCCCATTGGATTGTTTCATAGATGCCTGGATGTATGGTGAGATAAGACAAATACTGTTGTGCTACTGCCAGAACAGCCTGTTCTCCAGAAATTCCTACAGCACATTCTTTGAGTAAACTGTTCATTTCCTTCATGCCGCAGGAAGCTGCCGAAAAAAGAAGGTCTTCAAGGCTTTCAATGTGATTGTATAGCGAAGGTGTTTTTATATTCAGGTATTTTGCAACTGATTTTAAGCTTACTCCCGAAAGTCCATTTTTGTCTGCAAGTGAAAGGGTTGCTTCCAGAATGTCCTGCCGTTTGATTTTCATAATGTAATTATTTTATAACGAATTTTGATTTTTGAAAAGCAAAAAGATTGTTTGACAAAACTAATTGCATTAGTTATATTGTTAATATTATTAGTAAAAAATCTTAAACTATTCACTTTTCAGGAGGATATATGAAAAAAATCGAAGTTAATGCAGGCGGAAAATCAGCTTTGCTTTGGGGAGAAGATTCTGAAAAAGTTCTGTTATACATACATGGCAAGGGCGGTTGCAGGGAAGAAGGCGAGGAGATTGCCAGAATTTTCTGCCCTTTAGGAATGCAGGTACTGTCTTTTGATTTGCCAGGACATGGCATGCGGGAACATGAAAAAGATTTGTTTACCCCATGGCATGTTATTCCAGAACTCAGGGCTGCAGCTGATTTTTCTAAAAGCCGCTGGAAGAAAATTGATTTGTTTGCCGTAAGTATTGGTGCGTATTTCAGTCTTTTAAGTTTTCAGAATAGGGCAGAGTATGACATTCAGTTTGAAAATGTTTATTTTGAATCTCCAATCGTTGACATGGAATATCTTATAAACCGTATGTTTATCTGGGCAAATGTTAATGAAACTGAATTAAAGGAAAAGAAAATCATTCCAACGGATTTTGGAGAGCCACTTAGTTGGGAATATCTTGTTTTTGTAAGGAAAAATCCTGTTTTTAACTGGAATTTCAATACAAGAATTTTATACGGCAGCAAGGATAACTTGATGGAAATTGATGTAATAAAAGAATTTGCAGACCGTTTTGGTTGCGAACTGACAGTAATGCAGGAGGGCGAACATTACTTTCATACGCCACATCAGCTAGAATTCAGAAATGCATGGTGCAAGTGCTGCCACAAATAAAATCAAAATATGATTGTGCCGTCTTCCAGAAGTTCCAAGAATATATTTACTATTTCCGGGTCAAACTGTGTTCCTGAATTTTCTTTCAATTCATGAAGTATCTGGTCGCGAGGCATTTTTTCTTTGTAGGAACGCTGACTGTTCATAGCATCAAAGGCATCTGCAACGCAGATAATGCGCCCTATCAATGGAATGTCACGGCCTTTCAGCCCTTTAGGATATCCGCTTCCGTCAAAGTGTTCATGATGATATTCTGCACCTTCAATAATATTAGGTATGGATGTAAAATGGTTTAGTATTTCAGCCCCTCTTGTTGTATGAGTTTTCATGATTTCATATTCATCGTCATTGAGCTGGCCAGGTTTGTTTAAAATTGCATCTGGTATGCTGATTTTTCCACAGTCGTGCATAAGTCCGATGTAGTAGACTTTTTCACATTCTTCTGCAGTTTTCCCCATTGCTCTTGCAATTTTTGCTGAATAGTCTGCTACTCGGGTTGCATGATTTTTTGTGATTGAATCTTTTGCATCGATGAATTTTATAAAAGCAAGCATTGTCTGCTGGATAATCTGATTGTCATGAAGTTTTTGCTGCAAGTTGCGCTTTTCAAGCTTGCCTGTTTTGTAACTTGAATAAATTACAAAACTTACCATGAAAATCCATATTATAAAAAACAGTATCAGCAGAAAAAACTGATTCTGCTGCATTACATTTAATTTTAAATGATAAGATAATTTTGCACTGTCAAATTCTGGAAAATGGAGAAGTTCAGGATTTTTGTAAGTATTTTCATCAATTTTTATATAAATGATAAAGCCGAAAATTTTATATGATTCGTTGCCTTCTTTTGATGGCATTATTTGATTTTCTAAGTCATAAACACTTGGGTGATAGGTTATTGAATCATCTGGTGCTAAATCTATAAAAATTTCTCCGCCATTTATTGAGTGTTTCAGGTTAATTTTGTCCTTGCCTGATATGAATTTGCGCAAATCAAGCGTCTGAGATTGAAAATACAGGTTGCTAAACTGCTGTATTTCAACTGTACCGCACCATGCATTATTCAGGTAAATTTTTTCAGTGACAGGAATTTTCAGTTTCCAATCTGACAGCATAAATTTTGTCTTATTTGTAAGGATTATGTCGTAAGTTATTCCTACGTATCTTGTAACAGTTTCTTTGCCGTTCTCAATTTTTGTGTATTCTTTTAGCCATGAATTTTTAAGACCATTGCGATGTGTTATTTTCAGACTGATATCGTCTTCTGTTTGACCTGTACTTGCCGATGTAAAACTGAGAGTGTGAATTTCGCTGTTGGCGGTATTTGTTATAGAAATCAAAATTGAAAAAGCCAGCAGAATTATGAAAAAAGAACCTGTAAGAAGATATAGAATCCTGTTTTTTACCATGAAAATATAAAGCCCCGCTAGTTCTGTTATACTAAAAGAAATGCTATTTGGATGTACACTTTATATTATAACTTAACTAGCTTATAATAACAGATAATCTTGCTATTGAAAATATAAAATGATAATATTTTGAAAGAAGCAGGACATTTTCTTTTTTTTGGTGAAAGAGCAAAAATTTGTTCTGTACTAAGGAAAAACTGAGTAATCTCTTCAAGTGTTAATCAGTATTTCCCTAGAAATTGCAATGCATGTCAGGAGTTTATGCGATGAAAAAAATTATCAGTGGAAAAGTTCGTGAAGTTTATGATCTTGAAGACGGACGCATGGTTATTGTTACAACAGACAGAATTTCTGCATTTGACGTAATTCTGCCGACTATGATTACTGACAAGGGCAAGGTTCTGAATGCTTTGTCTAATTTTTGGTTTGATTATACTGGTGACATTGTAAAAAATCACATGATATCTTCCAATTTGAAAGATATGCCTGAAGAATTTCAAAAGCCTGAGTATGAAGGACGCACAATTTTAGTAAAAAAACTGAAGATGATTCCTTATGAAGTAATTGTCCGTGGCTATATGTTTGGCAGTATGTACGAAGCTTACAAAAAAGGCGAACCTTTCCTTGGTAAAAAATTTACAAAAGAATATCAGCAGGCTGAAAAACTTGAAGAACCTATTGTTACTCCTTCAACTAAAGCTGCAGAAGGTCATGACATAAACGTAACATTGGATTACATGAAAAAAGATTTAGGCGAAGAACTTGGCTCAAAGATTGAAAAAACTGCAGTCGCCATTTATAAAAAATGCTATGACCATGCCTTCAAAAACGGCATTATAATAGCAGACACAAAATTTGAATTCGGTCTTGATGAAAATGGTGAACTGGTTCTTGCTGATGAAGTTCTTACACCTGATTCAAGCAGATTCTGGAATAAGGCTGAATATACTGTTGGCACGAGCCCTAAAAGCTATGACAAACAGTTTGTCCGTGACTGGCTAAAAGATAACAATCTTGCAGGAGATCCTTTAATCAAGAGCATTCCTGCTGATGTAGTTGCAAAAACAGCTGAAATTTACCGTGAATGTCAGACATTAATCTGCGGAAACTAGAATTTTTTCTGTGAAAAAAAAGCAGAAGTTTTCTGAAAGAAAGAATCAGGAACTTCTGCTTTTTTGTTTGTCTGTAAGGCGAAAAATTTTCAAACCTTGAACAAATCAATCTGTTTTCCGATTTCTTTGATGGCGATTCCGATTTTTTGTGTTATTGAACCAAGTGAAGAACTTTGCTCGCCGATTTTGGCTGCACTGCCTGCCATAATTGAAATGCTGTCTTGAATTTGCCCGGTTGCTTCCTGAAGGTTTCGGATTTCATCTAAAATGGCCTGATTTCCGGCAGACATTTCTCTGGAGGCATTCTTTACTTCCAGTGTACTGTCATTCATTATGTGCAGTGACTGTCCAATCTGTCTCGAACCTTCCTGCTGTTCTGTCATGGCTTCTTTTATCTGGCGTACAAGCTGGTCAGTCTGTTGAATTTGTTCTGAAACAGAAAGGAAAACCCTGCTTGACTCTGCTGATGAAGCAACAACTTCTCCGATAGAATCCTTAATTTTATTCAGCTGCTCTCCAATTGTTTTTGACTGTGATGTAGATGTTTCAGAAAGTTTCCTGATTTCATCTGCAACAACGCTAAATCCTTTTCCAGCTTCACCGGCATGAGCTGCTTCAATTGCCGCATTCATTGCCAGCAGATTCGTCTGGGCTGCAATGTTGGCAATGGCAGAGTTTGCATCCTGCAGCATTTCCGACTGATTTTCTATCTGCTGAATGCGTTCATTTACATCGTTTTGCATGGAAGAGCCGTTCAATGCCTTTGCTTCAAGAGCTTGGAAAGATTCTGCCATTTTGTCGACTGACTGGTTTACAGAACCAATGTTGCCAAGCATTTCTTCAACTGCTGCAGAAGCCTGGCTTACACCTGCTGACTGACTTTCAATCATTTTTTCAAGGGACAAAATGTTTGAAGCAATCTGGTTTACTGCTCCAGCTGTTTCCTGAACTCCTGCGACCTGATTTTTTATCTGCTCTGTAACATTTGAAATGTTGCCGAGAATCTGAGTAATAGAAGTCGAAGTTTCTTCTGTGCTTTTGTCTAAGTCGCTGCCAGCTGTTGAAAGAAAATCTCTTGTTTTCTTGATGTCATAAACAATTGTCTGCAATTTTTCTGAAAACTGATTAAAACCTTCTACAACTTCGCCAACTTCGTCTTTTGATTTAACTGTAATGCGCTTTGTGAGGTCTGCATTTCCAGATGCAATTTCCTTTACTGCATTTTTCACGATTTTTAAAGGCTTGATTGAATGAGATACAATTACTCCGCTTGCAACAGAAAGGAGAATAAACATGAACAGAGTTGTGCAGGTTAAGATAAACATCATCTGTTTTACGCCTTCCTGAAAGTCGTCCACAGGGGCAGGGGTAACTACAACCCAGTCTGTATCTTCTACAGCACACCAGGCAACGACTTTTTTTACATTATCTTTTGAGTAGTAGGCAATTCCTGTTTTTTCGTTTATGATTTTGTCGGCAAGCCTGTCGGTACCGCTTGAACTGTTCAGCAGGTCATAGGCAGATATGTTGCTGTCAATCATTTTCCGGTCAGCAGCACCTACTATTGTTACTTTCTTTCTATTAATGATGATCGGATGAGAATCTTTTCCTACAGTAGCTTTTTTTACAAGGTCGCACCATCGGTAACCGTCAATTACTGAAAAAATAACATTTACAACTTTGTTTGAATAATCATAAACAGGAACTGAATAAAAAATGCACATGGCATTTGAAACTTTATTGATAAACGGATCTGTGTTGAATGACTTTTTACCATTTATAGGTTCTTTGTAATATTCCCTTTCCCTAAAAGAGATTTTTTGGCCTGCTGTAGTAGCTATGGCATAGCCATCTTTGTCAAGAATTGTAACGTCGATGTAGCGTGGATCAGATTTTCTTACCTGTGTTATAGCTTCATATTTTTCTTCAAGGCTGATTTCTGTTGAACGTATCGAAGGCAGGCTTGCAAGAGTGTTCAGCATTTTGAACTCTTTATCGTTTTCATTTTTTACTTCCCGAGCAATGGATGTTGCCGTTTGCTGCAGTATAACTCTTGAAGACTTGTTTAATTCTGCTCTGGAAAAGTTGAAAATAATAATTCCTAGAGCGATGTTGCATACTGCAGTGATTGTCAGAAAAACGAAAAGTATTTTGTATTTTAAACTTTTCATTAAAATCCTCCGTAGAAATCTGTAAAAATTTGTATTGATATTTTAAAACCTGGAAGTGTCTGAACTTGCTACTTTCAGTATTGAAAAATATGAAAAACAACAGGAAACAGATTTCATTATAAGTATTTTAATATTTTTTTTTGAAAATAGATAGAGAAAATTGTATATAAACGACTTTTTTTACTTTTTTAAGTTTTTAAAAGAAAACAGCAATTTTTAACTTTTGCAAAAAAAAACGGCAAGCCTTTATTCAAAAGCTAAGGAAAAACTGAATAAATCTTATTGAGGATTTTTTTCAGTGTTAACCTTGAATACATCAAGTCAAGGCACGCTATCGCTAATGCAGCTAATTGGCCGTAAGTCAATGACTTACGGCAACTTGACGGGAAGTGCTGAGTAATCGATTCAACTGTTAATCATCACTTCCCTAAAAAGACTGCCGTCTGTCAATTTGATTTACTTTGATTTTCTGCGTTTTGAAACTACGTCAAAAATTACAGCAAGAAGAAGTACAAGTCCTTTTACAGCTTTCTGCCAGTTTGAATCAACGCCAAGAATTGACATACCGTTGTTCAGAACACCCATAAAAATTGCACCAATTACTGCGCCTTTTACAGTTCCTGTTCCGCCATAAGCTGATGCACCACCGATGAAACATGAACCGATGGCATCCATTTCATAGCTGTTACCAGCTGTTGGTGCTGCAGAGTTAAAGCGTGCAACACAAACCAAGGCTGCAACTGCAGAAAGGAATCCCATGTTTGTGTAAGCAAAGAACATTACATTGTCTGTATTTACACCTGAAAGCTGTGCAGCCTTTGCATTGCCTCCGATTGCATAAAGGTAACGGCCTGGAACTGTATTTTCTGTATAGTAAGTATAGCAGGCTACAATTACGGCAATCAGAATAAGAATTACAGGAAGACCTTTGTGTTTTCCAAGCAATGATGCAATTACAAGAATAATTGCTGTTGTAAGTGCCATTTTGATAATGAAAGAAACAATTGAAGGCTGTTCGTAGCCTTTTTTGATTTTGCTGATTCTGCTAAGTGCCTGAGTTGCAATCATAATTGCGCAGCAGATTAATGCAATTACCATGGTTATGGCAAAAACTGTTTCGGCTTCTGCTTCGCCTGGAATATAGCTTGAAAAGAGATTCAGGTAGTTATCTGGGAAAGGAGAAATTGTAAGTCCGTTCAGAACGATAAGTGCAACACCTCTCCAAAGAAGCATTCCTGAAAGGGTAACGATAAATGGCGGAATATGGACAAATGCAATCCAAAGACCATGCCAGGCACCGATTAAAGTTCCTGTAATCAGACAGAACAGAATAGAAAGATAAATGTTGCAGTGCAGGTTGCAGATAAGAGTACCAGCTATTGCACCGACAAGACATACAATTGAACCAACTGAAAGGTCGATGTTACCACCTGTTAAGATACACAAAAGCATACCTGTCGCAAGAATCAAAACATAGGAATTTTGATTGATAATGTTTGTAATATTTGCCGGAGCAAACAGGGAACCATGATCTGTTGCTACAATCAGAATCTGAAAAAGCAGCATTACAGCAATTAATGCTATAAACATGGTATTTTCTTTTAACGTTTTCTTTAAGTTTAATGTAGATGCCATTTTATTCTCCCATTGATTTACTTTACTTCACTGCCAGATTTTATGATGCATGACATGATTTTTTCCTGCGTTGCATCTTTGCCGGCCATTTCTCCAACCATAGTGCCTTCATTCATTATGTAAATGCGGTCGCACATTCCAAGAATTTCAGGCATTTCCGAAGAAATTAAAAGAATTGACTTGCCTTGGGCAACCATCTGGTTGATGATACAGTAGATTTCATATTTTGCACCTACGTCAATACCTCTGGTTGGTTCGTCAAGAATAAGAATCTCAGGTTCTGCAAAAAGCCATTTGCCGATAAGGACTTTCTGCTGGTTTCCTCCTGAAAGAGAACCGGCTTCGTCAAATACAGTCAGGCATTTTGTATGCATATCCTGCCTGATTTCCTGTGCATATTTATTTTCAAGACCAAAGTCTATGATATTATGGGGGGCAATGCGTTTTAGTTTTGCAGAAGTTGTATTTTTTGCAATTGTTTCGCTCAAAATAAGACCGTTGCCTTTTCTATCTTCTGTAACATAGGCAATTCCGTGAGCAATTGCAGACTTTACATTTTTTAATTCAACTTCTTTACCGTTTAAGAAGATTTTTCCGCTTATGTTTGCTCCATAGGACTTACCAAATATGCTCATTGCAAGTTCTGTACGTCCAGCACCCATAAGACCGCTGATTCCAACAACTTCACCTTTGCGGATGTTAAAATTTACGTTACGGCAAACTTTTATTCCATCAAAAACAGGATGGTCAACGCACCAGTCTTTTACTTCAAAGCATACATCTCCAATATTTGGAGTTCTTTTTGGGAATCGGTCAGAAAGGCTTCTTCCTACCATTCCTGCAATAATTGTATTTTCATCAAAGGAATCTTTTTCTTTATCCAATGATTTTATTACGCCACCATCACGAATAATTGTAATTGTGTCGGCAACATAAGAAATTTCGTTTAATTTATGAGATATGATAATTGAAGTTGTTCCTTGTTTTTTCAGTTCAAGGAGCAAATCCAGCAGTTGTTTTGCTTCTGTATCATTCAAAGAGGCTGTAGGTTCGTCAAGAATGAGAAGACGTACATTTTTTCCTAAAGCCTTTGCAATTTCTACAAGTTGTTGCTTTCCAACGCCAATATCTTTTATCAAAGTATCAGGAGATTCTTTTAAATTTACTAATTTTAAAAGTTCAGCCGCTTTTCTTTTTGTTTCATCCCAGTCAATTTTAGCGGCATGTCCGCGTTCATTACCAAGGAACATATTCTCTGCAATGGAAAGCAGTGAAACCAGTGCCAGTTCCTGATGTATGATTACAATTCCTTTCTTTTCGCTGTCTTTTATTGACTGAAATTTACAGATTTCACCATCATATAAAATATCGCCTTCGTAAGAACCGTATGGATAAATTCCGCTGAGAACATTCATCAGCGTAGATTTTCCGGCTCCATTTTCTCCGCACAATGCATGAATTTCACCTGCTTTTACCTGTAGGTTTACATCATGAAGCGCTTTGAAATTTCCAAAAGCCTTTGTAATGTTCTTCATTTCCAATAACAAAATTGGAACCCCCTTTTTTCTGGCAGCTGATAGAAAAAACAAAGCCACCCAAATTTTTTTATCAAGACCCCGAAAAACAGCAGAAATTCCGAGGTTTTTTATAAAACCATCAACAGCAACAAACATAAAAAGGCGATGACTTTGATTCTGTCATCACCTTTTTTCAGTCATCAACTACTGAATATCGCTTGCTTTGTAATATCCTGAATCAACAAGCAGTTCTTTCAAATTGTCTGTTGTTGCAAATACAGGTTCACAAAGGAATGAAGGAATGACTCCAGTTCCGTTGTCATAAGTTGTGCGGTCGTTAATTGGTGGTTCTGCACCTTTTGCAAGAGCGTCAACCATTTCTACAACTTTTGCAGCCAATGTACGTGTATCTTTGAATACTGACATTGCCTGTTCGCCCTTAACCATGTTCTTTACAGATGTGATGTCACAGTCCTGTCCAGTTACGATTGGGAAGTTGTCTTTTGTGTATCCTGCAGCTTTGAGAGCGTTTGTGATACCATTTGCACAAGAGTCGTTTGAAGAATAAACAGCATCAAGTTTTTTACCGTTTGGACCATATCCGTTTGATGTGATAAGGTTTTCCATACGTTTCTGAGCTTCTTCTGTTGACCAGTTAAGAGTTGCACACTGGTTCTTTGCTGTCTGTCCTGACGGAACTACGAGAGCACCTGAAGCGATATAAGGTTTGAGAATGTCCATTGCACCGCCAAAGAAGAAGTTGATGTTGTTGTCATCTGGAGAACCTGTGAACAGTTCGATTGTTGCAGGATTTGAAGAATTTCTCTTGTCCAGACCAAGTTTTTCAACAAGGAATTTTCCCTGAATTGTACCAACTTTGTAGTTATCGAATGTTGCATAGTATGAAACTGCATCTGAGTTCATAATAAGGCGGTCATAAGCGATAACTGGAACTTTCTGGCTTTTTGCAGTTGCAAGAACGCTCTTGAGAGCTGAACCATCGATAGAAGCTATTACAAGAATCTTGCATTTTGCTGTAAGCTGATTTTCAATCTGAGAAACCTGAGTTGCAATATCATTGTTTGCATACTGAAGGTCAACTTTGTATCCAGCTTTTTCAAGAGCTGCCTTCATGTTGGCACCATCCTGATTCCAGCGCTGAAGATCTTTTGTTGGCATTGAAACACCAACTTTTACAGCTCCGCTGGTTTCTTTGCTTCCGCCAGCAAATACAGAAGCAGCAACAAGAGCTGCCAATACAACAGAAACGATTTTTTTCATTAAAATCCTCCTTAGTTTTTTACTGAGATTTAACCTCAGCCTCATGAAAAAATTATAAAATCGAATTTCAATAAAAAGTTTCTTATTTTCTGAAAAAAATTGCTAAAGTAAGCAAATTATCTGTAAAAAATTGCTGTCTTTAATTTTGTTTCTAGATTTTTTTGTTGTCAAAAATTTGCTAATATTTGCTAATAATAAAAAATATACGGTTCAATTTCGAGTATTTGATTTACAAACCGTGGCAAGGATTGTAAGGGCTGGCGAAGC
>JAEDIW010000041.1 GCA_016296655.1 Treponema sp.
TGACGCTAAATCCACGTTTTTACAAACTGGATGGCACTACATATTGTCTAGGGCTTTGCCCTAAAACCCAGATTAATTGGAGGCTTTATGAAAAAAATATTTTTGTCATTACTAATGGTTATTGCATTATCTTCTATAACTATTTTTGCTCAGAGTAAAACTAAAATTGAATTTTCTGCAAAGGATATTAACAACAAAAATATTACAAGTGAAATTTTTGAAGATGCAGAATTAACAATGATAAACATATGGGGAACTTTTTGCGGACCTTGTATTAAAGAAATGCCTGATTTGGCTCAATTAAATAAAAATAACGAAAATAAAGGCTTTCAAATTATTGGAATCGTGATTGATGCAGTGAATAGAAAAGGGCTTCCAGATTCAAAACAAATGGACGTTGCAAAAAAAATAGTAAAGCAGACAGGAGCAGATTTTATTCACATTGTTCCAGATTCAAAATTACTGAATGGAATATTACAGAATGTATTTGCAGTTCCAACAACCATTTTTGTAGATAAAAACGGAAATCAAGTTGGTGAAATTTATACAGGAAGCAGAAGTCTTGCAGAATGGCAGAAGATTGTAGACAGCTTAATAAAATGAAACATAGAATAATCTCTATTGGTGTGCTAGTTTTAAGTATTTTACTTATAATTTCAGGAATTTTCGCAGGGGAAGCAGAATCTGTAATTGAAAAAGCAACAAGAATCTGTATGGAGTGTATAGGAATTGGGTAAGATTTCGAAAGTACGACTTTTAATACAGGCAGCTTTTACCGCTCTTTCAAATGGATATGTAAAAGGTTTTGCTCATGGAAAAATTTATCAAGGTGATTTGAAATATGTTTGTGTTCCAGGAATGAACTGCTATTCCTGTCCTGGAGCATTAGGTTCGTGTCCTATTGGAGCTCTTCAATCTACCTTAAGTTCCCGGGAATATAAAATTTCTCTTTATGTTTTTGGTCTTATTTCACTATTTGGTGTTATCTTTGGACGGTTTATCTGCGGCTTTTTATGTCCTTTTGGCTTAATTCAGGATTTACTATTTAAGATTCCTTTTGTAAAAAAAGTTCGAAAATTAAAAGGAGAAAAATTTCTTAGAGGCATCCGGTTTTTGATTCTTGCAGTTTTTGTAATTATCCTGCCTATGTTTATAATAGATATTACAGGATTAGGAAAACCCTGGTTTTGTAAATATATTTGTCCTGTTGGAACACTGGAAGGGGGAGTGCCCCTGGTTTTAATGAATGAAAGCTTGCGTTCTGCAATAGGCTTTTTGTTTAAATGGAAAGTTGCCATCTTAATTGCTATTCTGTTTTTTTCAATTATTATATACAGACCATTCTGCAGATACATTTGTCCTCTTGGTGCAATTTATGGTATTTTTAATAAAATATCCTTTGTCAGATATAGAGTTGATAAATCAAAATGTACAAAATGTGGACTTTGTCAAAAAAAATGTGAACTGAATATAAAAGTTTACGAAAACCCGAATTCAATAGATTGTATTAGATGCGGGAAATGTATGGAATCATGTCCCGTAAAAGCAATAAAAATGGGATAAACCTGACTCGGACGGTATGCATAGCCTGCTAAGTAACTAGGACAAATGTCGAGTTTTAAATTTTTATTCTTTGGGTGGCTTTTTGCTTCGCAAAAAACAGGCTTTTCAGGGTTCCGCTATCGCTTCATTCCTTCGCTACGCTTCGGAACTGGCTACGCCAGCCCTTACAATCCTTGCCACTGTTTAAAATTAAAAAACTCGAAATTGAACCTAACTAGATATAATAGAGGTCCTGTCTACCAGGCTATTACGGAAATGAATTCTGCGCTAGGGATAGTAGTGGCGCCGAAGGCGTTGGTAAGCAGCTTTGCTGCGTCCAATGCAGCGTAAGCGGAACCACGGATAGCCCGACCCCTTGGGGAAGCGCCCAAAAAAAACTGGCAATTAAGCAACAGTAAACAGTAATTCGTTTTTAATTGCAGTGTATAAACTTATTTTTCCTTTGCAGGTAAAAACCGCAAAAGTGTGAGCAGAAATTTCTACAATTTCAAGATCTGTATCTTTAATTTCTCTTCCGTCGTACTCAACGCCGATTCCATAAGGAAACTTATTGCCGTTCAATTTCTGAAGGTTTTTGAATTAACTTCTACAGGAACTTAAAAGGGCAGAATACATAAAAACTTTTAATTCCAGAAACTTCTATTGCTGGAAAAATCAGGAAAATATATAATCTATAAAAATTTAAGAAAGTTTCAGGTGATTTTTATGGGCAGGAAATATTTTATTGATAATCTGCGGATTTTCTGTATTTTATTGCTTTTTCCTTTTCATAATGTGATGATCTACAATGATTTTGGTGAAAGATGGTATGTTCACATTGCAGAGTGCATTCAGGCATCTTTTTTTAATATAAGCGTATATGCCTGGTGGATGCCATTGCTTTTTTTGCTTGCAGGAATGTCTGCATTTTATGCTTTTGAAAAACGGACGGTAAAACAGTATTTAATGGAAAGACTCTGCAAACTTTATGTTCCTCTTGCAGTTTCATTGCTGCTGGTCATTCCTGTACAGCCTTATATTGCTGATGTTTTTTTTAATGGCTATTCAGGAAATTATTTTCAGCATTACAGGGAATTCTTTAAACTTACTGACTGGTCTGGTTATGACGGTCATTTTACGCCTGGCCATTTATGGTTTGTTCTTTATCTTTTTAATATTTCACTTGCAGCTTTGCCTGTAGTGTATTTCATTAAAACAAAGAAAGTTATTATTGATTTTAAAGGATGGAAAATACTTTTACTCATACCTGTTTTTTTTCTTCCTTTTTTGCTGAAACCTCTGGGAAATATCGGCGGCAAAAGTTTCGGAGAATTTGGTGCATGGTTTTTAACAGGATTTTTTGTCTTTACAGATGAAAACTTTCAGGAAAAAATCAAAAAGATTTTGCCTTTTACAGCTGCACTTTTTGTTTCATTAATTATTGCAAGATGTTTTATGTACAGTAGTAAAATTTATGGCTTGAAGTGGGATGTTCTGCATAAAGTTTTTGTCTGGAGCGGAATTTTGTTTATGTTCGGAGCTGCCAAAACTTTCTTTGACTTTAATTCAAGATTTACGCAGTATTTTGCCCGTGCTTCTTTTGCAATTTATGTAATTAATCAGTCTGTAATTGTAATACTCGGCTTTTTTGCTGCAGGATATTTTAAAGTTCCTTATGCACTTCAATATTTTGCACTTGTTTTTTCAAGTTTTGGAATTACAGTTTTGATTTACGAAATTCTCAAACGATTTAAACTTACATGCTTTTTATTTGGAATAAAATTCAATCAGTAACTGAAAACTTTGTCATAAAATAAGGTGAAAGTTTTCAGTTGAATTTGTTTTGCAGTGATTTTTTGCCAGAAAAAATGAAAGTTCAGTATATTACAGATTCTTCAACAGGTCTTGAAGTTATAAGCCTTGAAAATGTTAATACAGTTTATCCGCCTCACACTCATACAAAGCACTATGTTTTGGGCATTGTGACGGAAGGCAAAATTTCGATTTTAATTGATTCTCCATTAGTCGGCATGAATTCAATCAATTCAAAAATTTTCTATTGCAGAAAATACGAATACTTTTTAATTTCCCCGGATGTCTGCCACAGCATAAAACCAGAATCTTCACAGTATTCAATGATAACAACATGTATTCCAGTAAATGATGAACTTCCAAAATCTCTGGATATAATCCGCCGAAAAATAATCGGAAGTCCTGAACTGGAATTCTGCATAACAGATATGGCAGAAGAAGTTTTTGTAAGCAAATACCATTTTATCAGAAAATTTTCCAGTGAAAACGGTATTACTCCTCATAAATTCCAGCTGCAATGCCGGATTCGTAAAGCCCAGAAACTTCTGGCTGCTGGGAAAAAAGTAACAGAGGTAGCTCAAGACTGCGGTTTTTTTGACCAAAGCCATTTTGACAGGGAATTTAAAAAAATGCTTGGAATTTCCCCTGAAATTTATGCAAAAAATGTGAAGTCCGCAATTTTATACAAGGTTTAAAAGTCTGCATCAGATATCATTCAGCTATCAAAACATAAAGAGGTTAAATGATATGAAAAATACAGACACAAGCGGCAAAATTTTGTTCAAAGATTTATTTGAACAGTTTGACGGCGGTAAATTTGCCTTTAATGGCAAAACTGTAAATTTCAGTGAACTAAAATGGAATGGGCATCCTGTTTTTGAAGGTGTTGAATTAAAAAATCTTATAACGGCAAAAGATACGGACGGCCGTTTAAGCTTTCATCTGGTAAAAATTGCACCCGATAAGTCTATAGGAAACCACATTCATGAAAATCAGCTGGAAACACATGAAGTAATTGCCGGCAGCGGTCAGTGCATCTGTGATGGCAAAAAAATCGAATATGCACCGGGAAATATTTCACTTATTCCAGCCGGAGTAACGCACGAAGTTCATGCTGGTGATAAAGGTCTTTATTTATTTGCAAAATTTATCCCGGCTTTGTAAAATCTGTTGCTATGCTAGAGGACTCCGGCAGTTTCTGCTGTCGGAGATAAGATTTGCTGAGTGAATTTTAGATTTATGCCTCATCAGATGCAGTCAAAAATTGCAAAAAATTTGACAGAAATTGCAAATAATGGTAGCCTTTAAAAATCTGGGAATCATTGGACTGGCGCAGAAATTGCCAGACTGTGTTTCTTTTGTTAGAAAAAGTATGACCGTAAAAGAATTTTCTGAAAAGATTGGCATTCCATCTACAAAAATCCGCTTTTATGACCGCTCCAAACTGATTGAAGGCAGTCGTGAACAAAAAAATAATTACCGTACTTTCTGTGAGCTTGATGCTTTGAGCATTTTCAATGCCCAGATGCTTAGAAGTTTTGATTTCAGCCTGCAGGAAGTGCATCAGGCAAAAGAAGAAAAGATTGAGCAGATAAATTCCAGAGTCCGCAGACGCATCGAAGATTTAGAAAATTCGATTAGAATGCAGGAAATCAAGCTGATTCGTCTGAAAGAAATGCGTTCGTATTTTTCTGAAATTGAAAATTCAATGACGAGGGTGATTTATTGGAACCTGCCTGAAAGTTACAATGTTTTTACAATAAACTGTAATTCTACGGAAAATGAAAGGCAGGCTGTAAAGATGCTTGCTGAAGTCATGCCGTTTTCATACATCTGCATAAAAATTTGCCGTGAAAGCATTTTGAAACAAGAAAATCCTTTGAAAGTTTCTCTGGGGCTTGGAATACTGAAAAAAAACAAAGAAATAACCGGCCTTAATTTTTCTGCTTCAATAAAGGCTGATGAGCAGAAAGAACGTGTCGGAATCAGGTTTGAGTGCCAGAATCCTTTTGCCTTAACGGTCAGTGACCTTGAACCGCTTCTTGCTGAGCTTGCTTCTAAAAAAATAGAAATAAAAGACGATTTGCTTGGCCGTATTTTTATAAGTTATAAAAAAAACGGCAAAGTGGTTCACGGACTTTCGGTAAGTTTGCCGGTGCGGCCTTAAAATTTTGCAGAAAAATGCGTCCAAGTGCTGGAGCAGCGCCGAAGGCGAAGACCGCAGAAGCTTGCAGAGCTTCGAGGACTTAGAGCGTAAGCGAACTGCGGAAGTACGCTTTGTCAGCTGTGTTGCGCCTGAAAAAAATAAAAAAAACTTTTGTCATAAAATTTGTGGCGCTTATTGTGGAAAAATAACTACTTGTGCTAAAATTGCGGGAAAATCAGTTAAAAGTTCATGGAGAGAGGCGGATTTTCAGAAAATGATAAAACTTTTGGCAAAAATTTTTATAAAAGATTGTGAAAATTATAAAAATTCTGTGGTGAGGAACCAGTACGGAATTTTATGTGGTGCTGCAGGCATTGTTTTGAATGTTTTTCTGTTTTTCTTTAAGCTGTTTGCAGGTATTTTGTCTTCTTCGGTGGCTGTAATAGCTGATGCCTTTAATAATTTTTCTGATGCTGCAGGTTCCATTGTTGCAATTGTCGGTTTTAAAATTTCGGGCAAGGAGCCTGATAAGGATCATCCGTTTGGGCATGGCAGAATGGAATATATTGCCGGTCTGGTTGTTTCGTTTTTAATTTTGCTGATGGGTTATGAACTTTTGAAGTCATCTGTGGGGGCAATTCTTCATCCTAAGCCTTTGAAAATAGATTTTGTAACTGTTGTAATTCTGAGTGCTTCAATTCTTGTGAAATTTTATATGTATTTTTACAATCATTTTTTTGGACTCAAGTTGAATAGTGTTGTAATGGAAGCAACTGCCAGGGATAGTTTGAATGATACTGTTTCGACGGGCATTGTTCTTTTGGTTGCTGTGTTGAGCCTTGTCTTGAAAAATTTGGGAGTTAATCTGAATTTTTCTCTTGACGGGCTTGCAGGACTTTTTGTAGTTGCTTTTATTTTGAAAGGGGGAATTGATTCTGTAAAGGAAACTGTTAATCCTCTTCTAGGGCAGACTGCTGACAGGGAATTTGTTAATAATATAGAAGAAACTGTAATGGCTCATAAAAAAATCTGCGGAATTCATGATTTGATTCTTCATGATTATGGGCCTGGCAGACTTATGCTCAGTCTGCACGCGGAAGTTCCCGGCGATGAAAATATTTTTGAACTGCATGACGAAATTGATAACATTGAATGTGAAATTTCCAAAAAATTTAACTGTCAGTGTGTAATTCACATGGATCCGATTGACAGAAAAAATTCTGAGCTGGAGAAGCTTAAGTCTTTTATTTCTAAAAAAGCCAGTCAATTGGATTCTGAAATTTCCATCCATGACCTGCGCATTGTTCCTGGTGTTTCTCATTCTAATGTGATTTTTGATGCTGTCCGGCCGTTCAGTTGCAGATACTCGGAGCTGGAACTTATAGAGAAACTTTCTAAATTCGTAAAGGATTACAATCCTTCATACAATGGTGTAATTCAGATTGATCAGCCTTTTGTATAGCAGAAAAAAGAACTTTTTGGAAAATAGTCGAAAAGTGTGAATTTTAATTTTGTTTCTGTATGTTCTTTTTGAAAAAAAATGCTTGACCTGTCAGTAGCTGAAAGGTTTAACCTATGAATATGGGTATTTTGGATGACCTTTTGGAAGAACTTTTTGATATGGTACTTCTGCTGAGTTTTTCAAAATGCATGTAATTCACAGAATTGAGAGGTCAAAAATGAAAAAAAGCGTTGTCTTCGTTTTGACAGTTGCCTTTATGTTTTCTTTTTTTAGCTGTTCAAAAGTAAAGGATGGAATTTATACTGGTACATCTGCCGGTATGCAGGGACCTGTTGAAGTTAAGCTTACAGTTGCAAAAGGTAAGATTTCCGGTGTTGAAATTACAAAAAATCGGGAAACGCCGGCTGTTGCAGGTGTGGCTTTGAAGCGTATTCCTGCTGAAATTGTTGCTCATCAGACTCCTTATGTTGATACTGTTACAGGGGCAACTCTTGCAAGTCACGGAATTATAAATGCTGCTGCTTCTGCTGCAGAATCTGCAGGATTCAACCTTGAAAAATTTGGACGATATTCTGCAAAACCTGGCGAAGACTTGGTTCTTAATACGGACGTTGTTGTTGTAGGTGCCGGTGGTGCAGGTTTAAGTGCTGCTGTTTCAGCTGCCCAGCAGGGAGCAAATGTTGTTCTTATTGAAAAGAGTTCATTTTTAGGTGGAAATACTGTTGTTGCAGGTGGAGCTTTCAATGCTGTTGATGTTGAGGCTCAGTCTGAAACAATTCTTTCAAAAGCACAGAAAAAAACACTTGATTCGTATCTGGCTCTTTCTGTAAATGACCCGGATTTGCATTTTGAACTGTTCCCTGAATGGAAAAAAGTTCTGCTTGATTTGCAAAAATCAATAAAGGCTCATTATGCTGCTAATGCAGGAAAGTCTGCAGGCAAGGACATGGCTGGTTATGATTCAATAGAATTGCACATGTGGCACATTTATACAGGCGGTCTGCGTAAGATGGATAATGGAAAATGGATTGCTTCTGATATCAATCTTGCCAGAACTTTGGCAGAAAGTGCACTTGCATCTTATGACTGGACAGGTTCTCTTGGTGTTAAGGCTGTTTCTCATAAAGGTGCTGGAAAAACTTTGCGGACTGTTCTTGGTGCAATGTGGCCAAGAACCCATCAGTATTCTAATGGAATTCCGCTTATTGAAACTTTACGCAAGGCTGCTGAAAATGCCGGTGTAAAAATCTATACTGAAACTGCAGGAAAATCTTTGATAAAATCTTCTGATGGACGAATTGCCGGCATTAATGCGGTTAAGTCTGACGGCACAAAAGTCACAATCAATGCTTCAAAGGGTGTTGTCCTTGCAAGCGGTGGTTACTGTGCAAATCCAGCAATGGTAAAAAAATATGACGAATACTGGGGTAAGGATCTTACAGACAGAACTTTGACAACAAATGTTGGAACAAATACTGGCGACGGCATTATTATGGCTATGGAAGCTGGTGCTGACACTGTTGACCTTGGAGTTGCTCAGATGATGCCTTCTTCTTCACCTGTTAAGGGTACAATGACTGACGGTATTTGGGCTGATGCTTCTGAGCAGTTGTGGATTGATGGAAAAGGCAACCGTTTTGTAAATGAATATGCTGAACGCGATGTTCTTGCAAAAGCATCTCTGACTCTTGAAAACGGCATTTTCTACATCGTATATGCTGGCACAGGAATTGGAAAAGAGGATCCCGTCTGCAAGGGCGCAGATCCAAATGCATCTTTGTTTGGAAACAAAATTAAAGACATGGTTGAAAATGGTCATATCTGGTATGGTTCTACTTTGAAAGAACTTTCAGCTGCAACTGCAAAAACTGCTGGAGGTGCATGTCCAGCATTTACAGAAGAACAGCTTCGCTCAACTATTGAAAAATACAATTCTTATGTTGCAAATCAGAAAGATCCTGATTTTGGAAAAGAAGTTCTTAATGGTGCAATTGATCTTGCCTATATTGAAAGTCATCCCGAAGTTGGTATTGCAATTAGTCCGCGCAAAGCATCCTTGCATCACACAATGGGTGGCGTAAAAATCAATACAAATGCAGAAGTTCTTGATAAAAATGGTAAGGTTATAAAAGGTCTGTGGGCAGCTGGCGAAGTTACTGGTGGTGTACATGCTGGTAACCGTCTTGGCGGAAATGCCATTGCAGATATATTTACATTTGGTCGTATTGCCGGAAAGAATGCAGGTTCTTCACGGTAGGCGAATAGATCCGTTTGCAGCATAGTTTATGTCTGCAATAAAAGTTTCCTTTTTTATGTCTGGCAGATTGTTCCGTTAATCTGTCAGATGTTCCTTTGTGCCGGCATTTCAAACCCTATGATTTGTCGGCCTTTTTTTTTGCTTATAGTTTTTTTCTATAATTTAGTATCAAAAAATAGTATATAAATTTGTATTGTGTTTTTACATTCAAAGAATTATATTTTTTTACGAAATGTTGAGTAAAAACAACTGAGGATTTTATGATTGAACTGAAAAATATTTCTAAAGTATATCAACTGAAGTCAGGAAATATTGATGCCGTAAAAGGAGTTTCCCTTACAGTTAATGATGGTGAAATTTATGGAATTATCGGCTATTCAGGAGCTGGTAAATCTACGCTGGTGCGTTGTATAAATCTGCTTGAAGTTCCCGATTCTGGTGATATAACTGTAAACGGTACAAAAATTACATGGACCGACAGTGAAGGTCGCTTTAACCATCTGTCAAACCATGATATGAAAACAGTCCGAAAAGGAATCGGCATGATTTTTCAGCATTTCAATCTGCTTGACCGTTCAACAGTTTTTGACAATATTGCATATCCTTTAAAATATTCAGGGCTAAATTCTGAGCAGATAAAAAAAAGGGTTTTTGAACTTTTAAATCTTGTTGATTTAACTGACAAGGCGGATGTTTATCCGGCTCAACTTTCAGGAGGTCAGAAACAGCGGGTTGCGATTGCCAGGGCTATTGCAAATAATCCGCAGGTTCTGCTTTCTGATGAAGCGACAAGCGCACTTGATCCTGATGCAACGGAATCTATTTTGAATCTGTTGAAAGAACTGAACAGAAAACTGGGACTTACAATTGTTTTGATTACGCATGAAATGAGTGTAATCAAGTCAATTTGTACAAAGGTTGCTGTAATGGAAAAAGGTTCAGTTGTTGAAGAAGGGGATGTCTATTCAATATTTGCAGAACCTGCTCAGGTTATCACAAAAAAATTCATTGCTTCTCAGTCAAGTCTGTCAAAAATCAGCTCTATTGGAAAGAAAGGTTTTATAGATTTGTCGGATGGTGCAAGACTTATAAAACTCAGGTTCTTAAAAAATGCTGTCGGTGATGCCTTAATTTCTGAAATTTCACGTCGTTTTAACGTAAACTTAAACATTGTTCTTGCGAACGTGGATATTATTCAGGATTTTCCTCTTGGGGAAATTATTGTTGTGATAAAAGGTGAACCTGACAATATTGCTCAAGCAATTGAATTTTTGAAAAGCCAGAATGTAAAGGCCTATGATTTGACGGAGGAAAAATAAAATGGCAATTTTTGAACTGCTGACACCGAATCTTTATTCCTACTGGAACAAGTTTTTGAAAAACTGCACGGCAACTTTTCAGATGTTTTTGATTTCCGGCCTGATTTCTTTTTTTCTTGGCTTGATTTTTGGTGTGATGCTGATTGTTTTCAAGAAGGGTGGAATAAAACAGAATAAAGTTATCTATACTGTAATAAGTGTTTTTGTAAATTTGTTCCGCTCTATACCTTTTGTGGTGCTGCTTGTATTTTTGATTCCGTTTACACGGGCTATAGCAGGTTCGGCAATTGGCGTAAAAGGTGCAATTATTCCTCTGATTTTTGGAACTGTTCCGTTCTTTTCACGTCAGGTTGAAACTGCGCTGGAAAATGTAAGTCCTGGAAAAATTGAGGCTGCAAGAAGCATGGGCAGCGGAACATTTGGAATTATTTTCCGAGTTTATCTTCATGAGTCTGTTCCTGAACTTATCAGGGTTACGACAATTACTGCAATTTCACTGGTGGGGCTTACGACAATGGCTGGTGCTGTAGGTGCTGGTGGCCTTGGTGATTTTGCAATCAACTATGGACAGGGGTTGAACCACGCAGACATCATTTATGCCTGTATAATTGTTCTGCTGCTGTTTATCTGTATGCTGCAGTTTGCAGGTTCTTTTTTTGCTAAGAAAACTACAAACAGGGAAGTTTTTCCAAAAAAGCATTCTCTGCTTGAAAAAAAATATGAGAGAGGTTAAATATGAAAGTTTCAAAGAAGATTTTAGGTGTATTTTTACTTGGTACAGCGTTGGCTTCGTCTGTTTTTGCAGCAAAGCCAAAGAAAACTACTGTAAAAGTTGGTGTTTGCGGCGCTTCCAATGATCAGTGGAAAGCTGTTCAGTATATTTTGGATGAGCAGAAATCTGGCATAAAAATTGAACTGGTAGAATTTTCTGCCTATAATCTGCCAAATGAAGCATTGAATTCTGGGGACATTCAGCTTAATGCTTTTCAGCACAAAGCATATTTGAATCTGGATGCGTCTAAAAACGGCTATAAACTGTCTGTAATTGGAGACACTTTGATTGCTCCTCTTACACTTTATTCAAAAAAATATAAGAGTCTTGATGCTATCAAGGCTGCTGCCGGTAAAAACGGTACAAATTCTGTAAAAAAAGGGGCTTTGAAATTTGCAATTCCAAGTGACGGTACTAATTTGAGCCGTGGAATAAAACTTCTTGAGTCAGCAGGTTTAATTGAAGTAAATCCTGCAGCAGGTTATACACCAGAGATGAAAGACATTACAAAGCTTGTCTACAATGTTGAAGTTGTTCCGCAGACTGCAAATACTTTGCCTCAGACTTTGAACGATTATGCAGGTGCTACAATCAACGGAACTTATGCAATTCCAACAGGACTTGTTCCATCTCGTGACGGTCTCATCATTGAAAAACAGTCTGAAAAAGGGGACAATCCTTATGTAAATATTATTGTTGCCCGCACATCTGACAAAGATAATGCTGTTTATAAGAAAATTACAGCTGCCTACCAGACTCAGCTTGTAGCAGAATATATTCTTGGAAAGTTTAATGAAGCATATTTCCCTTCATTTGCTTATACTCCTGCTTCAGCTGAACAGATTTCTGCTACTGTAAAAAAAGTTGACAGTGCAATCAAATGGTAGCCATCTGAAAGTAAGATAGGGGCTGTCTAATAGTTCTGTCATGCTGAATTTATTTTAGCCTCTACACTGTATATAGAGTAGAGGTTCCGAAATAAATTCGGAATGACACTATGAACTTTATTTTTGGGACAACCCCTTTTTCTTTTTAAATGTGTAAGGGGCAAATATGACAGAAATTGATAAAATTATCAGAACTGAAATTGAACAGGATTTTGAATATGCAGTTGACTTGCGCCGGCATTTTCATAAATTTCCTGAAGTTGCAAAGGAAGAGTTTCAGACTCAGAAAAAAATAATTGAGGAATTGGAAAAAGTCGGCATTACTGCCAGAAAAATTGCAGGTACTGGAGTTTATGCTGAAATAAAGGGCAGAAAACCGCTAAAATCAGGTCAAAAGGCAAAAACTCTAGTACTCAGGGCAGATATCGATGCTTTGCCGATTCAGGAAACTCATCAATGTGAGTATGCTTCTGTCATCCCTGGTAAAATGCATGCCTGTGGTCATGACAGCCATGCTGCAAGTCTGGTTTCTGCTGCCAGGATTCTTGCAAGGCACACAGATTTTTTTTCCGGCGATGTAAGGCTTACTTTTCAGCCTGGCGAGGAAATTGGTTATGGAGCAAGAATTATTGTTGATGAAGGCTTCCTTGATGGTGCTGACAGAACTTTTGGACTTCATGCGGCTTCCAGCATAAAATGCGGTTCTGTTGCTTTTGTTCCTGGACCTAATAACGCAAGTGTAGACTGGTTTAAAATAAAAATTTCAGGCTATCCGGCTCATGTTTCAACACCACAGCTTGGAGTTGATGCGGTATATATTGCAAGCCAGATTGTAGTTGCTCTGCAGGCTCTTGTTACGAGGCGAACCAGTCCAATGGATAATGTTTTGATAGGAGTAGGTAAAGTTACGGCAGGAGATGCCTACAATATTGTTGCCCGCAGTGCAGAGCTTGAGGGAACTGTTCGTGTACTTACTCCGCAGATAAGAACTCAGATGAAGATTCAGCTGGAAGAACTGGCTGCTGGAATCTCAAAAAGTTTTGGTGGAAGTGCAGAATTTGAATGGAAGGATTTCACATCTCCTCTGATAAATGATGAAACTGCTTCAAAAGAAGCACAGGAAACTGCATGCCGCTATTTGGGAAAGGAAAATGTTATAACTTCTAGACAGCCGTCTTTAGGCGGTGATGATTTTGCAGAATATATTCTGAAAGTTCCTGGCGTTTACGGTTATGTTGGTACAGGAAATTCTGAAAAAAAGGAAACTATAGCTGCGCATCATGATTCAATGTTTGATATAGATGAAGACAGCCTGAAAGTTTCTGTTGGAATGTATGTAATGTACACTTTGGATTTTCTGCAGTAGGGTTTCTGCTGAATTTTTTGTGGGGTGGGGCGAAAAATAAAAAACAGGGCTGTCTAATTAGTTCTGTCATGCGAATTTATTTCAGCATCTATAGTGTATATAGCGTAGAGATTCAGAAATAAATTCGCAATGACAGTATAAACTTAAATTCTGGGACAGCCCCGTTTTTCCAATGCTTTCTTATGATTTTCAGCTGAAAATCAACTGTTTTTGGTCTGTCTGAACTGTTATCATGGAATTTTCCTTAAACTGTCCTGCAAGCAGAGCCTTTGCCAGCGGATTTTCAACATAATTTTGAATTGCACGCTTTACAGGTCTTGCTCCAAATGCCGGATCATAGCCCTTTTCGCACAAAAACTCCAGGGCACTGTCTTCGAATGTAATATCAAGCCGCAAATCTTTCAATCGTGCCCCCAGCTTTTCCAGTTGAAGTTTTACAATTCCCTGAATGCAGCTCTTGTCCAGCCGCTGGAACATTACATTTTCGTCAATCCTGTTCAAAAATTCTGGCCGGAATGTATTTTTCAGCAAAATATCAACTTCCTGCCTTGCTTTTTCCATTTTTTCAGATGTATCAGCTTCAAGAATTAAATCACTGCCAAGATTGCTTGTCATTATTATGATGGTATTCTTGAAATCAACTATACGTCCCTGTCCATCTGTAAGCCTTCCGTCATCAAGAACCTGCAGCAGAATGTTAAACACATCAGGGTGTGCTTTCTCTATTTCGTCAAACAGAACTACGCTGTAAGGCCTTCTGCGAACGGCTTCTGTAAGCTGGCCACCTTCGTCGTAGCCTACATATCCTGGCGGAGCTCCAATAAGCCGGCTGACAGAAAATTTTTCCATGTATTCTGTCATGTCAATCCGTGTCAGAGCTTTTTCATCATTGAACAAAAAGTCTGCCAAGGTTTTTGCAAGTTCTGTTTTGCCAACACCAGTAGGCCCTATGAACAGAAAACTTCCCTGCGGTCTGTTTGGATCGCCCAAGCCTGAACGGTTTCTGCGTATTGCGTCTGCAATAACCTGAACTGCCTGATTCTGTCCGATTATGCGCTTGTGCAGAACTGTTTCAAGTTCAAGATATTTTTGTTTTTCTGAAGTAAGCATTTTTGAAACAGGAATGCCTGTCCATGAAGAAACAACCCTTGCTATGTCTTCTTCGCTAACTTCCTGCCGGAGCAGAGATGCACGTTCAGGAGAATCTTCCTGTTCTTTGGAACTTTCAGCTTTTTGGGCAGCCTGCAGTTCACTTTCAAGATTTGGAATTATTGAATATTTTAATTCTGCTGCTTTTTCAAGGTTTCCTTCACGTGTAAATTTTTCGATGTTGAACCGTTCTTTTTCAAGCTGCTCCTTGAGGCTTCTGATTCTGTCGATTGCACCTTTTTCGTTCTGCCATTGGAGTTTCATGGCATTGCGTTTTGCCGTTATTTCTGCAAGTTCTTTTTCAAGTTTTGCAAGCCGCTCTTTTGAGGTCTGATCCTTTTCCTTTGAAAGAGACTGCTTTTCTATTGAAAGTTGAAGAATTTTTCGTTCTGCCTGGTCGAGTTCTGTAGGCTGGCTTTCAATCTCCATTTTAAGACGACTTGCGGCTTCGTCTACAAGGTCTATTGCTTTGTCTGGCATGAAGCGGTTTGTAATGTAGCGGTTTGAAAGAACTGCCGCTGCAACCAGGGCTTCATCTTCAATGCGCACCCCATGATGAATCTCATATTTGTCCCGTAATCCGCGTAAAATAGCGATTGTGTCTTCAACATTTGGTTCTTTGCAGAAAACCTGCTGAAAACGTCGTTCAAGAGCGGCATCTTTTTCGATGTATTTCCTGTATTCATCAAGTGTTGTTGCACCAATTGCCCGTAATTCTCCACGGGCTAATGCTGGCTTAAGCAAATTTGAAGCGTCCATTGACCCTTCACTTGCACCTGCACCGACAATAGTATGCAGTTCATCAATAAAAAGAATAATCTGGCCTTCAGATTTTTGAATTTCTGTAATGACAGCTTTGAGCCTTTCCTCAAATTCTCCGCGGAATTTTGCACCTGCAACAAGCGAACCTAAGTCCAGAGAAAGCAGTTTTTTGTTTTTAAGGCTGTCTGGAACGTCGCCCCCTGCAATTCTGAGTGCAAGCCCTTCAACTATCGCCGTTTTTCCTACACCTGGTTCTCCTATTAAAACAGGGTTGTTTTTTGTGCGGCGGCATAGTACCTGCATTACACGGCGGATTTCTTCATCTCTGCCAATTACAGGATCAATTTTGTCCTGTCGTGCAAGAGATGTTAAGTCTTTTGTGTATTTCTGCAGGGACTGCATGGTTGATTCTGGATCCTGACTTGTAACTTTCTGCGAGCCTCTGAGTTCTTTGAGAGCTTTTAAAATCTGATTATAGGTAACTCCTGCAGATTTTAAAAGTTCTCCTGTTTTACCTGTAGAATTTGCAAGTGCCAGAAGAATGTGTTCTGTAGAAAGATAGTTGTCCTGCAGATTTGCCATCTCTTTTTCAGCTTTTGCCAGAACTTTCTGTGCTTCTCCTGAAAGGGTTATCTGAGTGTTGCCTGTAATCTTTGGATAAGAGTCAAGCAACTGCTGAGTCTGTTGAATGAGTGAAGAAACATTTACGCCGATTCGCTCAATCAGGGGAACAGTAAAGCCGTCTTTCTGCTGTAAAAGAGCCATAAAAATGTGCTCTGTGCCAATTTCGCTATGGTCATTTTGCTGGGCAAGCGCACTGGCAGATTGAAGAGCGTCCTGAGTTTTTAATGTAAAATGTTCGTAATCCATACTTTTAATTTATATATGGAAATTAAAAAATTCAAATTTTTTATGAGGGATTTTTTGAATTTCAGATGCATGACTAGCCAGCCATGGAGCAGCACTTGTGTCCGCCACAGGCGGATGAGCGGTTAGCGAACTGCGGAACGGCTGTCTGTCAACTGCATTGCTCCAGAAAAAAATCAGAATGATTCATCTTCTGCACCAAAAGAGTAAAATGCATCGGAAAATTTTAAATGTTCGATGAGTTCAAGTGTTTTTTTGATTTTTCTGTAGATGCGGACTTCGCCAATGGAATCACCGCTTTCCAGTAATGAAAAAACTTTGCCTTCTTCTGAAAGAGATTCGTATTTTTTGAGGTTTAGCGAGGATTTTTTGCAGTAGGCGTCGATATCTATGACAAATTTTCGATTTGTAAAGCTTATTGTGCAGTGCAGTTGTTTTTCTTCATCATTTTGAAGAATCTGGGTATTTTCAAAAATTGATTCATAGCGGAATTTTTTCAGGAATTCGTGTTTTTCTTGAAAATTAAAGATGGCATTTAGTTTTTTTACATTTACTCCCTGAATTGAAAAATTTTGAATTTGGGAACATCGTCTGCCGGTTATGAGGCTTGTCAGGTTTGAGCATGCAATTGTGATGAAAGGTTTTGGAAAATCCTTACCCCAGTTTTTCTGGATGTAGCCTGAACAGTTTGACGGGTCGACGGTGTAGGAAATTCCGTCAAAATTCAGTTCTCCGGAAAATAATATGCCTGATGTTGCCGTAAGCCAGTTGTAATTTCTTGAAGAGATTCCTTTTTTGAAATTTTCTGTGGCTTGAATTTCTAAATTCCAGAAAAAACTTCCGTTCTGGCTGAAAAATTCAGGATGCTCAATGCATGTTTCTTTTGAATTGAAAATTTCGCCAATAAGTTTTTGCTGGGAAAAAATGCAGTTTGGCAAAGTAATTGATTTGTTTGCCTTGTTGAATTTAAAATCCTGTGCAGAAAAATAGTTGTTCACGCATCTGGCAGTTCCGTCTGTTCCAAATTTTCCGGCTCGTACGGCAATATATGCAGGTTGTGTTTTTTTGCCGGCTACTTTTTTTTTCTGTTTTGAAACTTGCTGGACAGGGGAACAGAACAGTGATGCTTCTTCCATTGACATTTGGGCTTCTGAAAGTTTTTCGTTTCTAGTAGAAAAAGTCATGGAAGTTTTGCATTTTGAAAAATTTACGATGTAAATTTCTATGAAAAATGGAAATTTTTCACCTGTCGCATTGGAAACTGCATGGAAAAAATAAAACCATCTGGTCATAGGAATTTTCTTGAGGTTTTTGCATGTTTTGAACAGAATATTTTTTGTTTTTTTGTTTTCTGGTATCATCTGTTAACCTGCCTTTTTTTAAGGAAAATCTTTATGGCATTTCTTTATGGGCAATAAGTTCTCTATGTACTCAGCCTGGAAGTTTTATAATTTTTCCTTTTACGCTACTGTTTATATCGGAATTTGTTATGCATACATTTACTGTTCCTGTCTGTTTTTGCAGATTTTCAAGTGCGTTTTTTATGTCATTTGTTGTAAGGCTGAATAAAAGTTGAATTTTCTTTTCACGGTCTTCTTCTGTGATTCCCCATATTGTCCTGAGCAGGCCTGTAAAGCCACGACTGTAAGGACTTTTTGGTTGAATTTCAGAACTATAGCAGCCTGTAATGCATTTTTCCAAAGTTTCTTTGTCAAAATTCATCTGACTTGCCTTTTTGAGGCATGAAGCAAATGTTTCTGCTGATTTTAATGGAGACGGATCTCTGTACGAAGCAAAAGAGAATGTTTTTTCAATTGAATCGCTTGAAGCAAATGCACCGTAGGCTCCTCCGATTGTGCGCAGTTCTTCCCATAAAACTGTTGTTGAAAGCCAATGTGATAGAACGGTTTCAGCAAGGCTTTGTTTTGTAAGCCATGGGGAAGCCTTCATTGTTACTGCTGCAAAGCCAACTTCGCAGTTTGTTGTAAAAAATTCGTTATTGGAAGAGTCAGTAATCATGTCTGGCTTTATTTCTGTAAGTTTAAAATATTCACTGTCAGGAATATCAGGCTTGGGCTTTAAAGGTTTTAGGTCTGCATAATTTGCAAAGTCCTTTAACTGAGGCAGTGCTTCCCTGAGGCTTTCGCTGTCGGCTGTAATGTGCAGGAATGCTCCTCCGTTTTTCAGCTCGGCAAGCATTTTACAGAAAGTTTGAGACAGCGTTTTTTCGTCTGGCAGGGAATGCAGCGTAAAAAGCTGGGAAAGTCCGTTCCAGATTTCATCAATGGCAAGGCTTCTGTTCATCAGGCAGGATGAGCGCATTGCTGCATAGGTATGACCTGAAGGAATTACCGATTCGTCAAAGTCGTTGCGGGCTTCTGCCACAAGGTTTTTTATGCGTTTTAAATCTGAAAAATCAGTTTCAGCAAGGCATTCGCTTACAAGATGCAGGGCTTGTGCCGTTTTTTCCGTGAGCATTTTTATCTGGAAAATGATAGGATCCCTGTCATTGTAAAGTTCCTTTGGACAGGTACATGGAGCAGAAGAGGTTATAGGACCTGCTGTAAAATTTCCGCAGCATTGTGCTGTCTGCTGTGCTGTTTCAGCCCAGTTTTTTCCGCCCCAGCCTGAATTTGTTATAAGTGATGTAAAAAGCGGAATCAGCGGATAGTTTTTTACTTCAATGGAATCTGCTGGAAAACAGATATTTATGTAAACTATGCCATTTGTCGGTTCCTGGCTTATAAACAGCGGAATTTCACCTGAGTGAGTTTGTACTGTTTCTTTACGGATTACGATTTTTTTTGGTTTTGCAGTTAAATCCTGTGGTTTTAGATGAGGAAGCAGTTTTTCCAGATGAGATTCGTCTTTTTGAATGAATGCATGAAGTGCTTCATTTTCGCATTGAATCTGCTCTTTTGTAAATGATTTTTTCTTTGCATTGATAATTGTCTGTTCAAATTTCAGGCGTTCTTCAGTGTACTTTGCATCTGGCATTATGCTTACAAGCGAACGGTGTACATTTGTAAGAAAATATTTTTTTATCATTTCGCAGATACATTCAGGATTGCTTCTGATGGTATTTTCAATTTCAGCAAAACTATCGCGGATGAACAATGTGTCGGCAGGATTTTGATGATAATTCCAGCTTTTCAGGACTCTGCGCAACAGAATAAGCGAGAATGGTCCGTTTGCCCGTTTTACTTCGCGGTTTGAAAAATTTACTGCCATGAGGGCTGCATCAATATCTTCCTGCGAAAATCCTTCGCTTGAAAGAAAGTTCAGGGTTTTTAGGATGAGCTGTTCGACTTTCTGAATGTTTGAAGCTGCTACATTTCTAAGACCTATTGAAAACATAAGCGAACTTAAAGAACTTGTCATTCCACTTGAAGGGGAAATATCTTCTCCAAGTCCAGAATCAATCAGTGCTTTTGTAAGTGGAGAACCGTCATGCCCGCAAAGCAGTTCTGTAAGAAAAACCAGTTCCATGGAACTTTTCATGTCCCAAACAGGGCATAAAAGCCAGTTTTCAAGAACTGTAGCACCGCTTTCTTTGTTGCCAGATGCAGGGCCTTTTTCTTCAAGGAAAACAGGTTTTGAAAAAGGTTGTGGAGTTTCCCGTTCTTGAATTTCTGCAAAATTCAGCGGAGTCTGCCATTCTTTTTCATTTTTCTGTTTTTCAGCAAGCCGCTCAAGGAAATTTTCTTCTATAAAATCAAGTTGTTCCTGTGTAGGAATATTTCCGTAAAGGAAAATAAGGCAGTTGTCAGGACGGTAATATTTTTTATGAAAATCAACAAGCTTTTTGTGCGTGAGGTTTGGAATGACCAGTGGATCTCCGCCAGAATCCAATGCATAGACTGTATTTGGAAAAATACTGCGAACGGCAGCATCGCCTGCAAGTGAATCAAAACTGGAGTAGTTTCCTTTCATTTCGTTGTAAACTACACCTTGAATTGAATAATTGCCGTCTTTGTCAAGTTCCAGGCGGTGTGCTTCCTGTAAGAAAATTTCAGGCGACAGGTTTGGAAAAAAAACAGCATCTCCATAAACGCTCATCAGATTGAAATAGTCTGCCTTTACAGGGGAACTTGCAGGAAATGCCGTTTTGTCTGGAAAGGTCATGGCATTTAAAAATGTTTTTACGCTTTGGTTTATCAGTTTGATAAACGGATCTTTCATTGGATATTTTTGCGAGCCACAAAGAACTGAATGTTCGAGTATATGGGCTTCACCGCAGGAATCTTCTGGAGGTGTCCTGAAACAAAATGAAAAAAGATTTTCTTCATCATCGTTAAAAAGGTGAAATACTTCAAGTCCTGAAAGCTCATGTTTCAGGTGGATTGCATTTGATTCGCAGTCAGGAACGTACTGTAAGTTCAGAACTTTCCAGTTTTTATATTTTGTATCAGATGTAAATGTCATCGGTTCGTCCTTTTATAATGTATTTGCCGTCTTCAAATGCTTTTCGCATTCTGGTCATGAAAATGGCTGTAATTCTTTCACTTTCAGAGCGAAGTACAGGTTTTTGAAGCTGTTCTTCTTCCATAATAGTGTCTGAACGATTTTTTGAAACATTCTGCAGGATTTTTGTACGAAATTCCTGATTTTTTCCGGCAATAAGCAGGGCAATGTCGCTGTCTGGCATTTCTGCAAGAATATTTTGCAGGTAACGATCATCGCAGTTGATAATGTCTTCTATAGTAAAGAGGTCCTTTTTCAATTTCCAGCTTAAATCCGGGTCTTCCTGACTGAGTTTGTTCAAAATATCGTTTTCGCTTTGCAAATCCATTTTTTTTAGAATTTGAACAAGAGCCTGCCGTCCGTCAATCTGGTTGTCTTTTGTCATGTCAATTGAATTGATTTTTTCATGCATGGCATTGTCAACTCTTTCAAGAACTTCTGGCGAAATGGGAGCCATTTTTGCAAGGCGCATGATGGTTTCCTTTTTGTCTTCTTCGCTCATTAAATTGATTAAGGCGGCAGCTTTCTTCGGTTTCAAATATGAAATTACAAGAGCCTTGATGGCTGGCAGTTCATCTTTGAGCAGAATCATAAGTTTTGAGTTGTCAATTTCTGCAAGATATTCAAAAGGTTTGCATTTAGGCGGTTTTACGGTTTTGTCAAGAATTTGTGATGCCCGCTGGCTGCCAAAAGCCTTGGACAGAATTGTCCTTGCAGTTTCAATGCCACCTCCTTCTTTTGCTCTTTGCACCAGTGACTGAAATTCTGCAAGGATTGCAATGGCTTCTTCCTGGCTTACGCTTCTGATGGAGGCTATTTCTGGAATTATTTTTTCTGTCTGTTCCTGTGTCAGATGTGGAAGAATTTTTGAAGCTTCGTCTACTCCGATAATCAGAAAAAATTTTGCAACGCGCCTGTAAACGCTGTCTGTGCCGCCTTCGCTTGCGGTTCGGGGAACTTTTATGAGTCCATGAGAAGTCAATGCAGAGGCAGCTTTTTGGACTTCATCACTTGAATCATAATTTTTTGCAGTTTTTTCAAGTTTATCTGGCTGTTTTACGGTTTGTTTTTCAAAATGTGGAAACTGTGCCGTCTGAACAAAGGGTTCAAGACTGCTGCGCTGAATTTTTTCAAAGACAGGTTTCTTGATTTTTTTTTGCCCGTCTACAGATGTCCGGGAATCTTCACTATTCTGTTCACCTTTGCCTGCTGTTTTAAGATAGGCATTAAGGCGGTAGTTGTTTAAATCCATGTGTTAATTCTACTATAGTGGAAGTTTTTTGGCAAATGATGTTTTTTTTGTGAAGCGCTAGTGCTGGAAGCACCTG
>JAEDIW010000097.1 GCA_016296655.1 Treponema sp.
TGTTCTGTTCTGTTCTGTTCTGTTCTGTTCTGTTCTGTTCTGTTCTGTTCTGTTCGCGATAGTTGTGTTTTAAAATCACTTTCTAAAAATCAAAACAAATTGTGTACACCGAGCATGGGCGAAGTGTACCCGAAAATTTTTTCTCATAACAAAGACCGCTTTGTAAGTTGCGTCCGTAGCTTTTTGCAGACGGTCTTTTTGTGTTTGTTTGGAAATAACGGTAGGTGGATTATATTAGTGTCCTCAAAAATTAAAGAATAGGAATAAAAAAGTTTTGCGTTGCAAGCTTTTTATTTGCTGTCGTTGGCAGCTAATAATAATTAGAAATGGAGATTTTGATTATGAGAACATGTCGTTATTGTGGTTGCTCTTTTAAAGATGGAAAAGGAGTAAACTCAAAGGGGAAAAAATTTACAACAGTAGGATTGATTATTAATATTTGTATGTTAGGATTCCCTATTATATGTGGGGTTCCAACTCTTCAAAAATATTGCTCTCGTCAATGCTGGAGCAATGATAGAGGTTAATTGATTTAGAAACAGCCGTCCGTTTTTGGATGGCTGTTTTTAGACGATTGGAGAAAAATAAATGACAGATATAGAAGGAAAAATTGGATGAGTATTTGATGAGATTCTGCTTAGTGGAAAAAAGACTTCAATTCAAGCTCATTTTGATGTAGAACGAGCAGCGCAACTTGGTGCAACACAAGAGGAAATTCAAAGAGAGTTGGAATTTTCAAACAAAGGAAATGAAGTAATTGTTGTTAGGTGGAAAGTATAGAAATTGGATTCTAAGGATTTGGAGACATTTTTGAAGGAAAGTTCATAAATAAAAAAATAATCTGTATGATTCATAATGTCAATTTTCTAATAATAATATTCTGAATAATAAAATCTGTTCGAAAACTGCCATTTTGGAACAAATTATTTTGAATTGTTAAAAAAAATATTTCTAACAATAGAGGGGATAAAATGTACGAAAACAAATTTGGAAATCCAGAATGGGAACAGACATTAGATAAGAGTTTTTTCCCTGTTAAAACTAATGAATGTAATATGGTTACGGATATCCAGCTCCGTAATGCCGAGGAAATGGATGCTGAGGCTCTTACTATCCTTTTGAATAAATATTTTCATAAGTGGATTGCCGGCGGTTATAAATATTGTATGGGTTTTCTAGATTATTATGTTGATTTGTACGAAATCGATGCTGAAGATAAGGGCATTGATGAAGATGATGACGAATATATACCGCAAAATGAAAGATATCTGTCAAAAGTAAAAAATGATAATAAAATTCGAGAGATAATTTATACACTGCAAGGCTTAGAACTTGAAAAATATCAAATACTAGAGACTAGTTTTAAGACTTTGCGTGATTTTTTTAAGAGTTCTGTTTATCAGGAAAAATTTCCTTCTGATTATGTAAAATTTTTGGAAATTAGGGCGTATACAACCCTTGTCAAAGAAAAGAAACTTTCAGAATCAGAAATCAGCAAATTGAGTTTCGACAATTACGGCAAATATGCAGAAAAAATTGAAAGAATAGTCCGTTTTCTTATGCAGGATTCACCTGTTGATTATGATGCAGTAAAGAAAGGAGCCTCTGCAAAAATTGACATACCTAAGCAAAAAGAAAGTAAGTGTGCTGTTGAGACAGAAAGCAAAAAACGTTTTTGGAAAGACTGGAGCCTTGTAAAAAAATTACTGTATGTCATTCTGAACATGTGCACATACTGCATTCCTCTTGTCCTTCATTTTGCTTTTGTGATTGTGAAGAAAATAATAAAGAAAAAATAAAGGTGTATTTTTAAGAAATTAGTCTGTCGTCGTTAAATACAGACAATTAACAATTGTTTTTGTACAAGGAAAGTAATATGGGAATTGGTGATTTTGTTGAGAAAACAACTAAAAAAGCAGAAGTAATGGCTTCACGTTATGAAGAAAGGGCGTACGGAAAAACTATTGAACGTCTTTTCTCCCCACTTGATGTAGTGGCAGGAGTGAAGTCTTCACTCCGAGCCTCTTATGATAATCTCTACAATGATGAAAAAGAACTTGTTGACACTTGGTCTCCCGAAGAAAAAATAAAATATTATAAAGAACTTGAAGAAACTGGGTCTCCCGAAGTAAAAATAAAATATCATACTGATGAAAAAGCACGACCGCAAAAAATATCAAAACGTATTCAAGACTATCTTAATGAATATTATATGTGGGCCCTTCGTCCAGGCAATTTTGAGTGGGCGAAAGCAGAATGGGAAGAAAAAGAACTTAAAGAGGAGGGGCTTGTAGAATATTTTGATGTAAAGCACGGTAAAGAAGCTCCTTTTGACTCCACGACAACAAATGAAACACTTGCATTCTTGCTTTGGGAAAAGAAAAGAGAGCCTGGCATAAGTGTAAAAATGCAGAAATTTATAGAAAGGGAGCTTAGCGGATTTTCAAAACTTGAGCAACTAATTGGAAAACTACAGCAAGATGAGGCAATTTGGGTTTTAGAAAATGAGAAAACTTCATTTGCTGAAAGAACCTGCAATGCTGTGGAAATTGAAAATGAAGATCACTACAAGTTGCAGCTGGAAAGAATAAATGCAAAGCTCGAAACAGTTATAACTACTGATTTAAGAGCATATCTTGTGGCTAAAAAAGAAGTTGTAATTGAAGCTAATCTCACAATACAGGCAAAGAAAACATTTGGAAATGATAAAGTCCGTGTGTGGGAATCATATCTAGTATCGCTTTGTAATGAAAAGGAATATGAACATGAAGCTGGTAAATCTCATGCAAAAGAAATGATAAAAGCCAGCATTTTGGATGCATTGGCTAATGATGCTAATACAAAAATCGATGGTTATCCAGAAACTTGGGTAATTGACTTAGAAAGTGTCTGTGAGGCTATGCGTGGATCATTTGATAAAATAGTTGCATGTACCGGTCTTGCAAAGGATTTGCTTTCTAAACTTGAAAAAAACTCAGCAGAAAAAAAAGAAATTGAAAGACTTCAAAAGCTTTTTCATGATGCATGTGTACCCACTTTTGTAAAATTCATTTCTTTTGCTGATTTTGAGGTAAGAGAAATTGATGGATTTATAGCAACATTCAAAGCAATCAAAAAATACAATGCCGAAAAGGTAAGTCGCCCTGTAAAAAAGTATTTTGAAACAGTTAAGGAAGCTGTTCCAGAGTTTTATGATGAAATTCTAGCAGAAGTAAACAAAAAGAACAAAGAAGTAAAAAAATCATTTAGGAAATCAATAATAAATTCTGTGGTAATTACTGTCCTTAGTGTTCTAAGTTTACTTTTTTTGATTTTTGTTATAAGACTTTTCTCAGGGCCAAGCGATAAAGAGATTAAAAAAGAAGTTTCTAAGCAACAGGTAGTCAAGGAAAAAATACGGGAAGCCCGTAAACAAATGGAATCTGGTGAAGAGATTGTACTTCCTGCAAAAGAACAGTTGAAAGTGAAAGATAAAAAGATTTCTGTAAGTAGTTTCACTTTAGGCGAACGACTTGCTAGAGAAATAAAAATAGGCAAAGGTAATTTTGTCATTTCTGTAAATCCGAATACCTACAATATAACTTATACTTTTGAAGTAGAAGCTCTAAAAAATTCTCCAAGTGTTTCTGGGGATTTGCATATTGGCAGTTTTGTGTTTAAGAATTTTGCAATGGGTAGTTCAGATTATGAAAAAGACACCGAAATGGGGGGTGTTTGTAAAAGTTTTGCAGAGCAGCTAAAATCAATGAAAAAAGGTGAAGCAAAAACGATAACACTTACAATTGAGAATCCAGAAGTATGGAATGGTTTAAATCCCAAACTGCGTGAAAAAAAAGAAAGGACGGACTTTGTAAAAAAATACACGGCTATAAAAGACAAAACGATAGAGATGAAGCTTTGATGATTGAAAATAGCCATAAGCGCTATACTCTGTTATGGAAATTCACCAATAGTTCCCTATCAAATTGACTTTCCAATCGGGATTTTGTCATAAATTGGAGGAGAATATGCAAGCTAGAAAAATCATTATCCTTTTTGTAATTTTAACTATATTTTGTAACAATTTCTTTGCAACCCCGCTTATCCTGGAGCGCACCGTAAAAAACGAGGTCACAGGCTACGACAAGAAAATCTATAAAGAAAATGGTAAGGTTACTCTGTATGTAAATGAGTTCACAAACGACAAGGACGGAAGCAAACTCGGTTTTGCATACGCAATAGAATCTGCTTCACCGGAAACACCTATCATGGCTGAGATAAATGGTGCGACAAAAGATTTTAATTCGGAACAGAATGGCGACTGGCTCATCTATTATGAAAAGGGGGATTCCTTCTATATCGGCTCGATCTGGAAGAACGGTTACAAAACTACGGTTACGGATCGAAGCTGCTTTTACGAGTTCGACAAAAATATCGGCTATGACATTTATTTTATGTTCTGCTACCTGAGGGCGGTAAATCGTAATCTGACTTTTGAAAATAAAATTCTTTATACTGATAATGATCACTTTTGGTGGGATGATAATATAACCGC
>JAEDIW010000042.1 GCA_016296655.1 Treponema sp.
AGAGGTAACAATATGGCTTTTGATATTTCAAAAATGAGAAATATCGGTATCAGTGCCCACATTGACTCAGGAAAGACTACTACTTCAGAACGTATCCTGTTTTATTGTAACAAGATTCACGCAATTCATGAAGTTCGTGGTAAAGACGGTGTTGGTGCTGTAATGGACAACATGGAATTGGAACGTGAACGTGGTATCACAATCCAGTCCGCAGCAACACAGGTTGAGTGGAAAGACTATGTAATCAACCTTATCGACACTCCAGGACACGTAGACTTCACAGTAGAAGTTGAACGCTCACTCCGCGTTCTTGACGGCGCCATCATGATCCTTTGTGCCGTTGCAGGTGTTCAGTCTCAGTCAATCACTGTAGACCGCCAGCTTAAACGTTATCATGTACCTCGCATTGCATTCGTAAACAAATGTGACCGTCAGGGTGCAAATCCTCTGCGCGTACGTATGCAGGTTCGCGAAAAGCTCGGTCTTAACGCATATATGATGGAACTTCCAATCGGTCTTGAAGACAAACTCGAAGGTGTTGTTGATTTGGTCGGCATGAAAGCCATCTATTTCGACGGACCAAACGGTGAAGATTTGCGCTATGCAGAAATTCCAGAACACATGAAGGCCGATGCAGAAAAATACCGCGAAGAACTTCTTGATGCAGCTTCAATGTTCGATGATTCTTTAATGGAAGACATCATGGAAAACGGCTACGAAGGCGTTGCAGAAGAAAAAATCATTGCTGCTATCCGCAAAGGTACTATTGCAGAACAGTTTGTAGGTGTATTCTGTGGTTCAGCACACGTAAACAAAGGTATTCAGCCATTGCTTGATGCAGTTGCACGCTATCTGCCAGCTCCAAACGAAGTTAAGAACGTTGCACTTGACCTTGACAACAACGAAGCAGAAGTTGAACTGGTTTCAGATGACAGCAAACCTTGTGTTGCTCTTGCATTCAAACTTGATGACGGTCAGTATGGTCAGCTTACATATACTCGTGTATATCAGGGAAAAATCAAAAAAGGTGAAGAACTTTACAATACACGCAACAAGAAGCGTTTCAAGGTTGGACGTCTTGTCCGCATGAACTCAGCACAGATGGAAGATATCAACGAAGGCTGTGCAGGTGATATTGTTGCTTTGTTTGGTGTTGACTGTGCTTCAGGTGATACTTTCACAAGCGGCGGGCTCAATGTTTCAATGGCTTCAATGTATGTTCCAAAACCAGTTATCTCTCTGTCTATTGAACCAAAAGACAAACAGGCTGCAATTCAGATGGGTAAGGCTCTTAACCGCTTTACGAAGGAAGACCCGACATTCCAGACATACACAGATCCTGAATCAAATCAGACAATCATCAAAGGTATGGGTGAACTTCACCTTGCCGTTTACGTTGAACGCATGAAACGTGAATACAAATGCGAAGTTATTACAGGTGCACCTGAAGTAGCATACCGCGAATCAATCACACAGCGTGCAGAATTCAACTATACTCACAAAAAACAGACTGGTGGTTCAGGTCAGTACGGACGTGTTGCAGGATTTATGGAACCACTTGCAGACAAAGACTACGAATTTGTTGATGCAATCAAAGGTGGTGCTATTCCTAACGAATACATTCCATCTTGTGACAAAGGTTTCCGCCGTGCAGTTGAAAAAGGTACTCTTATCGGATTCCCTATTGTCGGCGTAAAGATTACAGTAAACGATGGTCAGTACCATCCTGTTGACTCTTCTGATATTGCATTCCAGACAGCTGCAATCGGAGCTTTCCGTGAAGCTTATGAAAAAGCAAAGCCGGTTATCCTTGAACCAATCATGAAAGTTTCTATCGAAGGACCTTCTGAATTCCAGGGAAACATGTTTGGTTTGATAAACCAGAGACGCGGTGTTATAATTGATAGTACAGATGAAAACAATCAGTCTACAGTTAACGCTGAAGTTCCACTGAGTGAAATGTTCGGGTTCTCTACAGTTCTCCGTTCATCTACACAGGGAAAGGCTGAGTTTACAATGGAATTCCTGAAGTATGGTCGCGTTCCGAACAATGTTTCTGACGATTTGAAGAAAGCATACCAGGAAAAACTAAAAGCTGAAAACAAATAATAGGAGTTTCCCATGGAAAAATCTGACTACTTCGATTTTAGTCCGGTACGTCTTTTTGACAAATGCACAAACGGTGGCTTGAAAGCTGGAGAGCTTGGTCTGGTAACAGCTAAAAAAGGACTTGGCAAAACATCTATTCTGGTTCAATTCGGAATGGATTCACTTTCCCAGGGAAAACAGCTGGTTCATGTTTCATTTGACCAGCATTCATCCAATGTAATTTCATGGTATGAAAGCATCTTCACAGAAACATTGAAAAAGAAGAATGTTTCAAATGCCAATGAATTGAAAAACGAAATGGTTCGCAACAGAACAATTTTGAACTTCAATCAGGAAACTTTTGCATTGGGCAAGGTTGTAAACACACTGAAAGCTCTTAAAGATGGCGGAATCAATGTATCAGCTATCGTAGTTGACGGTGTAGACCTTTCTAAAGTTTCTGCAGAAGACATGAAATCTGTAAAGGATTTTGCAGTAGCTGAAAAACTGACAGTATGGTTCAGTTCAACAGCAGAAGGCGAAGCTCTTTCTGATTCTGTACCAGCAGCTATGGCTGATGATTTCGCAGCAGTAATTCATATTTCTCCACGCCAGGATGGAGTTTATGTTTCTGTGCTGAAATGTCATGACATGCCTGCAACTACAGACATTCTTAAACTGGATGCCAAAACCCTACTTATGACAGCTAAATAACAGCTGCCTTTGTATGAAAAACACCCGGATTTTTTAGTCAGGGTGTTTTTTTATGCCTGCATAAAAATGCTGCAACAAATCTTGCCGGAATATTTTTTTTAAATCACCATTTATCTTCATTAAATCTTTTTATTAACTTTTTTTTGCACGCAAAATACGCTGAAATAAGGAACGAATCTGCAAGAACCCAGGCAAGAGGGCTTGCAAAGCATGCCGCAGGAAATCCAAAAAGCGGAACAAACATGATTCCAATTACGGCACGGCCTACAAGCTCAAATGCGCCAGCGAAAATCGCAGTCTTGGAAAATCCCATTCCTTGGATTAAAAATCTTACAGCATTAACAAGTGTCAGAAGAATATAGAATCCGCTGTTAGCAAGCAAAAATATCCTTACATTGTCAGCAATCTGCGAGGCAGTTTCTAAGCTTTCATTCTGATTTATAAAAAGCATTGCAAGCTTTCTGCTGAAGAAGAACATAACTACAAAAGCCACCGCAGAATATATAAATCCGATCAGACAGCCCCAGAAAAGTCCTGAGTTGAGCCTTTCAAATTTCTTTGCGCCGACATTTTGCCCGCCATAGGTCGCCATTGTTGTGCCAAGCGCATCGAATGGTGTCGAGAAGAAAATTGTAATTTTTTGCCCTGCAGCGACCGAAGCAACATAGAGCGAGCCGAGTGCGTTCACTGCTGACTGCAGAATTACGCTTCCAATTGCGGTTATTGAATACTGCAGCCCCATAGGAACTCCTATTCCAAGCAGGTTCATTATTTTTTTTCTGCTAATGGTTTTATCTTCTTTTCTGAACCTCAGAATTTCAAATTTAGCTTTCATATAGAAAAAACAAAGCACACCTGAAACTCCCTGTGAAATCACTGTCGCATATGCAGCTCCTGGAATTCCCCAATTGAAAAGCGAAATAAAGATTAAGTCTAACGCGATGTTGAGAAGAGCGGAGATTATCAGAAAATAAAGCGGGGTCTTGCTATCACCCACAGAGCGGATTATCCCAGCAAGGAAATTATAGAAAAGAGTTACAGGAATTCCGGCAAGAATTATCACAAAATAGGAATAAGCCATCCCAACTACATCTTTCGGAGTCTTTATGAGAAGCAAAAGCGGCCGGCAGAACATAACTGATGGAATTGACAGCGCAAAACACGAAACTAAAATTAAAATCCAGGAGTTAAAAATGAGCTGCCGCATTGCAGTGTAGTTCTCTCCACCGAAACGCTGGGCAACTGGAATTGAAAATCCTGAACAAAGCCCCATGCAGAATCCGATTATAAAAAAGTTCAAACTTCCTGTTGAACCAATCGCAGCCAGCGCTTTTACACCGAGAAACTGCCCGACGATTATTGTGTCAACAAGATTGTAAAACTGCTGGAAAAGATAGCCCAAAAAAACTGGAAATGCGAAAGTAAAAATGATTTTAAGCGGATGCCCGTTTGTTAAATCTTTTGTCATAAAGCGAAGTATATTGAATTGCAATTTTTATGAAAAGAAGAATTTACGCAAAAGAGGGACTGTCTGATAAGTTCTGCCATGCAGAATTTTTTTCAGCATCTACACTTTATATCATAGAAATTCCAGAATAAATTCGGAATGGCATTATGAAGTTCACTTTTGGAGCAGCCCAGCTACGTCTTGATTATACTTGCAGACAGATTAAAGGTGTAAAACAGTTCATGCTTGAGAAGTGCTGCTTTATTTTCAAGGCCACCGCCATAACCTGTAAGATTTCCAGAAGAGCCGACAACTCTATGGCATGGGATTATTATTCCAATAGGATTCCAGCCCACTGCTGAACCAACGGCTTGTGCAGACATTTTTTTGCAATCAGCGCAAAGAAATTCCTGGGCGATTGAACCATAGGTAACAGTCTGCCCAAAAGGAATTTTCATCAGGGAATTCAAAACTTGCTGTCTGAAGGGTGTTAGGTTTTCAATTTTAAACTCAGGTACAAAATCTGGAACTTTGCCTGCAAAATAAAGGTCAAGCCAGGTGATTGTCTGGCAAAAACAGTCTACAGCAGAAGAATCTGTCAAAATCTGAGTGCAGGCTGAATGTTTGACCTCATCTTTAGAACCTTCAAAGCAAACTCCTGTCAAATAACGTCCGTCAGAAAACAAAAAAAGGTTTCCAAACTGTCGTGGTGTTTCGTAAAGCATTTTGTACATGGGAAAACCTCTGGCTGTAAAATAGAAATACATGAAAATCATAGTATAGAATTCAGTTTTTTGACAGGTGATGCAAAAGGATTTGCTGTTCAAATAAGATTTTTTTTGTGTATTTTTGAAAAAAACATTAAATTTTGCATGGAATAAAACTTGAAAATTCTGTAAAATTTCCACGGGTTGTTGGGCTTTTTTCGTATTTAACAGCTTTATAACTTTATCTAAAATTTTCCCATTCTTTTTTTTCATTTCCAGTTGTCATAAAAAAAACGACTTTTTAGAATATTTGTTCAGGGAATTCTGTTTTTGCCTTTCTTTTTACAAATTGGTATGCAGTTTAACTGCGGCAAGGATTGGAGCCACGCGAAGCGTCCGGCTTCAGCCGGATGAAGCGAAAGCGCAATGGCGGAAAGCCTGGTTTTGCCTGGTGAGCCTGCCGAACCAGGCAAAAGCCGCCCATATAAAAAATTAAAAAAAATGGAGGTCTTATGAAAATAAAGACAAAATTACTCAGCAGTTTTATTGGACTTGTAATCGGATGCGAGCTGATGACGGCGACTCCGCTGCTTTTTTCAACTTTTAAAAGAATTAAAAACCATATTCTTGAAATTACACAGCTCAAAATTGAACAGATAAATTCTCAGGTGCTGAGCTTTTTGAAACCTCCTGTCGATGCAATAAATGCAACCATAAATTTTCTTGATTTCTGCGACATGAATGACAAAGAAAAAATTGAACTTTATATGAAACATACTGCACAAGCTCAGTCGGATTTTACGATGTTTTATGTTACAAGCATGACATCTCTTGTGGATGGTGGCTATATGCATTCCAACAATTCATGGCAACCGCCGGAAGGCTTTGACCAGACAACCAGACCTTGGTTTACAAATGCACAGAGAACTTCTGCCGTGTGTTTTTCACAACCGTACCTGGATGCAGGAACTACAGGTGGTATTGTAACAACTATTTCCAAGAGGTTTGAGCATGATGGAAAACTTGAAGGCATTTTGGGTCTGGATTTTGCTATTGGAATTTTGAATGAACTTGTAAATGAAACAAAACTTACGCCGACTGGAATGTCTTTTTTAATTGACAGCCAAGGCTATTACATTACGAATCCTGACTCCAAAAAAATTGCTCAGGAAAATTTCTGGAAAGATTATGGCTTTGAGAAATATGCCGGCAGAATTTCAGAAAACGAAACGTTTATACAGCTGTATGACCATGGAAAATATTTTGCAGCAAAAACCATGCCTCTTTCATGCGGATGGACTTTGGTTACAACTGGTGAAACAGCAGAAATTTATTCTTCGCTTGTTACAAACGGAATTGTTTTATTTTCAACGGTGGCGTTTACGCTGATTGCAGCCATAGGTACAGGAATTTTCCTTGCGCTGAGGATTATCAAACCTGTTCATCAGGTTGGCAAAAGGCTAAATGAAATTGCTTCTGGAACGGCAGACCTTACAAAGCGTATTGAAGTTCATTCTCATGATGAAGTCGGTGCTGTTTCCAAAGGATTTAACATTTTTGTGGAAAAATTGCATGAAATAATAAGGCTCATATCTGGTTCAAAAAACAATCTCATTGAAGCTGGCAAAAAACTGTTATCTGAAGCCGAAGAATCTTCCTGTTCGATTACACAGATTATTTCAAACATAAATTCAATAAATGCGCAGATTAAAGCACAGGGAAGCAGCGTTCATGAAACTGTCGGAGCAGTAAATCAGATTGCCTCAAATATTGAAGCTTTGGAAAAGATGATTGGTTCACAGGCTGTAAGTGTTACTCAGGCGTCGGCAGCTGTCGAAGAAATGATAGGCAACATTGCTTCTGTAAATTCTTCAGTTGAAAAGATGGCTTCGTCTTTTGAGTCTCTGCAGGAAGACGCACAAAAAGGTGCAAAACTGCAGAAAGATGTTAACGAAAAAATTACACAAATTGACAATGAATCAAGGACTTTGCAGGAAGCAAACGCTGCTGTAAGTTCCATTGCGGCACAGACAAACCTTCTGGCAATGAATGCAGCAATTGAAGCAGCCCATGCAGGCGAAGCAGGAAAAGGTTTCAGCGTAGTAGCTGATGAAATCCGAAAACTGTCCGAAACTTCAGCCGCACAGTCAAAGCACATCGGTCAGCAACTTACATTAATTCAAAACTCAATTGCAGCTGTTGTAGAAGCTTCAACGGAAAGCAGCAAGGCTTTTGAATCGGTTTCTTCAAAAATCAAAAACACGGATGAACTTGTCCATCAGATAAAATACGCAATGGATGAACAGCATACTGGGTCACAGCAGATTACAAATTCCCTGAGTGCCATGAACGACAGCACAGCAGAAGTAAAAACCGCTTCTTCAGAAATGGCTATGGGCAACAGGCAGATTCTGCAGGAAATCAGAAACCTGCAAGACTCAACAACTCAGATAAACCGAAGCATGGATGAAATTTCAGGCGGCGCAAGAAGAATCAATGAAACCAGCATTTCTTTGAATGAAGTTTCAAATCAGATGAGTCAGGCAATCAACGATATTGGAAAAGAAATCGACCAGTTCAAGATTTAGGGCAGCCTATGGACACTTGAAGCGATTACTCAGAACAGCCGGCGAAGTCAAGGCTTTGTGCGAAAGCGTGCATGGGCTTGACCTATTCAGTGTTTCCTCAGGCAAAACAGAAAAAGTCAGTCTGTGCCTGATGAAAAAACGGGTTTTGTCTTTCCATTGGTCATGTCAAAAACACGTGCAGAAAATGATTCTGCCTCATCCTGACGAATCTGGCCTTTTATTGAAATTTCAGTTGCAAAGGATTCCTGCAAGTCATAAACATGGAAATTTGAAAGGAAGCGTTTCAGTTCGTCATAAACAGAATAGGCAACTGTCAGTGTAAACGTTTGCTTTGCAACCAGAAGTTCAAAGGCATTCTGTTCATCTGCTTTTTCAAGGACATCTTTTGCACTGCCACCGTAAGCTTTTACAAGGCCTCCTGTTCCCAAAAGAGTTCCACCGAAATACCTGGTTACGGTTAAAAGAGTGTTTGTACAGCCGTGCCCTTTCAGAACATCCAGCATTGGCCGGCCAGCAGTACCAGAAGGTTCACCGTCATCGCTCATTCCTAGGATTTCTCCATTGGGGCCAAGAACAAAAGCGTGGCAGACATGAGTTGCATCAGCATATCTTTCTTTCTGCCTTTTCAAAAGCGCACGGGCTTCTGCCTGAGTTGTACATGGCAGCAGTTCAGCTATAAAACGGGAACCTTTAATTACAGTTTCTGAAGTTACGCAGGAGACCAGAATGTTCATTAGTCACCTTCGCTGCCATTTTCGGCAGAGTCTGCATCTTCGGCAGATGCGGCTGTTTCAGCAGATGTGGCAATTTTTTCAATATTTTCAGCATCTGCAGGAACTTCGGCAGAAATCGACTCTGGCAGGCAAGCTGCAGGCGCCGGCAACTTTCCTGCATTTTCAATTTCAACTAAGCTGCCCGTAACATTAAGGTAAAAAAGCGGAACAGCCATGCACATCCGGACAAATGCCGTATACGCAGCAATAAAATATGCAAATTCAAAAATTGAAGCCAAAAAAGATGCCGCTCCTGACAGATTTTTCGGCAAAAAAAGAGACAGCGCATAAATGACGGCGGCAGCTGCAAGCCAAAATCCTCCGGCATAAATGACAAATCCGCAGAACCTGAAACACCGGCCTTTCATCAATACAAAACTTTTCTTAAAACACCGCAGGACTTTTTCATTCGGATTGTCTGCAAGACAAACCCACACAAAAGAAAAAGGAACAAGCAGCACCAGGACAAAAATCATATATATAGCAAAAATCCTGCCGGCAAGTTCAGGAAGTGAAAGCCCCGTAAAAAAATCAGGATTCCTGATTTTTAGAACCAGAACCACAATCTGGCAAAAAATGAACGCAAGAATAAACCCTAAAGAATACAAGGCAGATGCTTTTGCAATTCGTTTGCGCTCCCTAAAACCGTTGAACAGGAAACCCAGCGTTACGTATTCATTACGGAGCATCCGCAAAAGCAGAACTTGATAGCCGTACTGCAAAATCATCACAAAAACAAAGCCGACAAAAAGAAAAATCAATGAAATGACAAAAACAGCAATTGAATTTTCCCTGGAAGATATTATAAGCATGGCGAAGAAAGAAAATGATGTCATAAACAAAGATTCAAGCACAGACATCATCAAAAATGAAAAAAGAGCTTTCCACATATTTACGCGCAGACAGGAATTAAGCGTCTGAGCCATTTGCCTGTAATTTTTCATATTTTACCCTCTTTAAAATTGCACATCCTGAAAGGATTCTGCTTCAACGCTTTCAACTTCGCGCGCTTCAAGGCGAACCCCAAGAGCTTTTAAACCTTTTTCAGCATAGCTGGAAGCCTTGAAAACCTGTTCAAGAATTTTCACGCGCGGCTTCTTTACATAATGCACTTTGAACGAAAAATCATCACGCGTATCAACATGAAGAACCTCCATTCCATCTGGCGCAAAAAAATAATCCCTGTTCAAAATGAACCCACCGATACGGCATCTTTTTACATAAAGGAACTTAGTCGCCGGATCTCTATACAAAACAGTAAACAGAACCTTCGAAAGAATTTCCTTATCGGCAAGAGAACAGAACCACATCCCCTGTCCTACAAATAATTTTTCAGGTACATCGCAAACCATATACATTCCGCTTTTCCGCACAAACAAAATTCTGTCGTAAGGCGTTACACGGAATTTTTCTTCGCCTGAAGAAACCGACGTTCCAAGATAGCCTTTTGCATCGTAGCGCAGCGGAAGATTTCTTTGAACGACAGACTTTACGTCCACTGCAGAAAATTCTGCAATCTTTGTATGGCGAACCAGCAGTTCAGGTGCAAATTTTTCAAATTTTTGAATCATTCCTCCAAGATATTCAACAGCACAAGCCGTCAAATTCTTTAAGTTCCGGTTAATTTCACGCAAACGTTCATTTATAGCCTTGACCTGTTCACGATTTTTGCTTATATCAAACAGAGAAATGCGCCGGATTGGAATCTGCAGCAGATGTTCAACATCTTCGTCATTAATTTCACGAATCAATTCAGCTTTAAACGGTTTGAACCCGTCCTTTACAGCCTTAGAAACAGTTTCTGCAGTCCGCTTGTTTTCAATTTCCTTGTAAATGCGCTCTTCTACAAAAATCCGCTCAAGAGTACGAATATGCAGCTCTTCAGTCAGCTTCCCCTTTTCAAATTCAAGCTCATCCTTAATAATTGCCGTAAGTTTGCCTGCATAATACCTGATAATTTCTGTTGCTGTCATTGCAACCGGCATATTATCCTTGATTACCAGCATCTGACATGAAATAGTTTTTTCGCAGTCCGTGTAGGCATACAGCGAATCTATAACATCCTTTGAGTAAACACCCCTGGGAAGCTTGATTTCAATATTACAGTGATCTGTAGTAAACTGCTCCACCGAAGCAATTTTTATTTTGCCAGCCTTGTATGCATTATCAATCGAATCAACCAGGCCTTTTGCATTTGTATCAAGAGGCAGCTCCGTAATTACAATCTTTTTTTCATCGCTGACATCAAATTTCGCACGAGTTACGATTTTTCCGTTGCCGTCATTATAATTGCTCACATCAATCAGACCGCCAGTTGAAACATCAGGAAAAATTTTAAAATCTTCGCCATTCAGGCATTTTATTTCAGCATCAAGCACTTCCTTCAGATTGTATGGAAGAATTTTTGTACTCATGCCAACCGCAATCCCTTCCGCTCCCATGACAAGAGCCAGCGGAATTTTTGCCCTATAAACTTCAGGCTCTTCGCCACGCCCGTCATAATTCGGAATATAATGCGTAATGGCTTTGTTAGTTACAAGAAATTCTTTTGCCATCGGATGAATGCGACATTCAATATAACGGCCAGCAGATGCAGGATCTCCCGTAAATTTATTTCCAAAATTCCCCTGTTTTTCAATGAAAATTTCCTTGTTCGCCAGATTTACCAAAGCCCCGTAAATTGACGCATCCCCGTGAGGATGATATTTCATCGTACGCCCTACAACGTTTGCAACCTTCTGAAAATATCCGTCGTCCACTTCAAAAAGCGTATGCAGAATCCTGCGCTGAACAGGCTTCAACCCGTCTTCCAAATCAGGAATTGCCCTGTCACGTATTACATAAGAAGCATATTCAATAAAATTTTTATCAAACAGATTTTTGACAAATGCCATAGTTACCTCAAAATTTTTAAGAGGGGAAAAGCCTTTCCCCTAGGCTCAACTAAAGTTTCGCCATACCCCTTTCCAGCGGGGAGAACCCCGCAACGCCCCCGACACACAAATCAGACATCAATTTCCGCATTAGACAGCAAATTCTGCTCAATAAATTTCCGCCTTTCAGGAGTATTTTTGCCCATGTAAAAGGCAAGCAGCTGCGGAATCGCCTTCAGCTGACTGATTTCAACAGGAGTCAGCCGGATTGTTTCTGCTGCAATAAACTGCTTGAATTCACTTGGGTTAATCTCTCCAAGCCCCTTAAATCGGCTTGTTTCACAGTTTTTTCCAAGCTTTGCCTGAGCTTCGTCCCTGTCCTTTTCCGAATAGCAGTAAATGTTTTCCTTTTTATTGCGAACCCGGAAAAGCGGCGTTTCCAGAATCCACACACGGCCACTTGTAACAAGTTCTTCAAAATATCCAAGAAAGAACGTAAGCACCAAATTCCTGATATGGAATCCGTCATTATCAGCATCAGTTGCAATTACAATTTTTGAATATTTCAGATTTTCAACACTGTTTTCAATGCCCAAAGCCATCATCAGCTGATAAAGTTCATCATTTTTATAAATATCAGACTGCTTCTTGCCGTACATATTTTCAGGCTTGCCCCGCAAAGAAAAAATCGCCTGATAGTTTGCATCCCTGGAATGAGTCATAACTCCAGAAGCAGACTGTCCTTCGGTAATAAAAATCATGGAATTGTCACCTAGCAGACCATCCTGCAGATGAAAACGGCAGTCGTCCAGCTTTGGAATGCGTATGCTGACCTTTCGGGCATTTTCTTTTGCCTGTTTTTTTACAGCAGACAAATCGGTTCGAAGTTTTTCATTTGCTTCGATTTTTTCTTTGAGGCATTCAGCAGCCTTGGGATTTTTGTGCAGCCAGTTGTCCAAACCTGACTGAACTTCGCTTACGACCCACTGCCGAATGTCAGTATTGCCAAGCTTGTTTTTTGTCTGACTTTCAAAAACAGGATCCTTTACTTTTACAAGCACCGCAGCCGTAATGCCTTCGCGAATGTCTTCAGATTTATAACTTGCCTGAAAAAAATCATTCACGCCTTTTATAAAACCTTCCTTGAACGCGTTCAGATGAGAACCGCCGTCGGAAGTGTACTGCCCGTTTACAAAAGAAAAATAATTTTCGCCATAGGAATTTGTATGCGTAAATGCAAACTGAAGATGCTCGCCAATATAATGCCCTATAGGATAAATGGTTTCAGATTCCAGTTCCTTTTGCAACAAATCCAAAAGACCATTTTGAGAAGCAAAATCACGACCATTCAGCCGGATTGTAAGGCCAGAATTTAAATAGGCATAGTTCCAGATACGTTTTTCAACATATTCCATATTGAAAGAATATTTGCCAAAAATCGCTTCATCAGGAACAAATTCAAAATAAGTTCCGTTTTTTGTACCAGGTTTTACGTTGCCTGCTTTTTTAGACTTAAGCCTGCCCTGCTCAAAAACAGCTTCCACACATTTTCCGTCCCGAATGGACATTACACGGAAGTACGAAGAAAGGGCATTTACGGCCTTTGTACCTACACCGTTCATTCCGACAGAAAACTGGAAAACATCATCATTGTATTTTGCACCTGTGTTTATTTCACTTACACAGTCAACAACTTTTCCAAGAGGAATTCCACGCCCGTAATCCCGGACTTTTACCCTGCTGTCCTTTATTTCAACATCAATTTTATTGCCAAACCCAACAATAAATTCGTCAATAGAATTGTCAATTATTTCCTTTACAAGTACATAAATTCCGTCATTTTGATTGGAACCGTCGCCAAGCCGTCCAATGTACATTCCAGAACGCAGGCGGATATGCTCAAGAGCGTCAAGATGTTTTACCTGATCGTCTCCGTAGTCTGCAAGTTTTTTTGTTCCGGCTTTTGCATTAGGATCAATGGCCTTTGCAGCGGCAAGTTTTTTTTCAGACTGTTCAACCGTTGTTTTTGGACTAAAAACAGATGCCTGCTCTTTTGCCGTTTTTTTTGATTTGGCAACAGTTTTTGCATTATCCCAGGCACGAAAGGTTCCGTTTTCATCAATGCCTGCTACAGGCTTTGTTCTGGCAGCCCTGACAGTTTTTGCAGATTTTTCAGCACCGACAGTTTTTTCAGTGCCTGCAGTTTCTGATGTTTTTGAAGCTGCCTTAGAGGCGGTGTTTTTTGCCTTTACAGATTTTTCTTCAGCAGCTGTTTCTTTTTTTGTAATTTTCCCACCCATAATTGTATAGTATACAACAATATAAAAAAGTTTTCAAATCCAATGTTCTAAAATGCACGGAAAATTTCATGCCAGGAAATTCATGCTTTTAAGAGAAAAAATCTACAAAAAAATCACCTGAATTTACATAAAAAATCTCACAGCTACTTGATAGTGTTTTTTATACTATGTACAAGTACAGCATCAGCTGAAAAAACAATTCCAGGGCCCGGAAAAAACACTGGAGCTGTTCCAGAAGTAAAGTGCTGTCATTCCGAAATAAAATTCAGCATGGCAGAACTTTTCAGGCAGTTCCTTCAATGATTTTTACAGGAGGTGTAATAAAAACTTTGCCTGAAATAGCGTCAAAGTTTTTATTCACAAGTTCGCGTTGCGAACTTCCTTATCAACTGCCGCTTCTCATTTCATTGCGAAGCGGCATAAAAAGTCAATCGATTGTTGAAACAATCTTCTTGACTTTTTACAGGAGATTTTATGGAAAAATTTATTATGAATCCCATTGGACGGATTGAAAACAAAGGCGATGAATGTTGTATTGTTCTGGAAAAACGCTATGCAGAGGGGTTGAAAGGACTCAAAGATTTTTCGCATGTGCAGGTTTTCTGGTGGTTTGACAAATGTGACAATTCTGCCTGCCGTGAAAATCTTGTTGAACAAAAGCCCTACCGCAACTCACCACAGGAACTTGGAGTTTTTGCAACCCGCTCTCCATTAAGGCCGAATCCCATTGCAGTAACAACTGCAGGCATAACGTTTATTGATGAATCCAACGGAATTGTCGGCATAGGGTTCATTGATGCAGATGATGGAACACCTGTGCTTGACTTGAAACCGTACACTCCAAGCCTTGACAGAATCGAAAATCCATCTGTTCCACAATGGTGCTCTGAATGGCCAAAATCCCTTGAAGAAAGTGCTGTCTTCGACTGGAGCAGCGTTTTTAACTTCTAATTTCTGACCTTTTTCAAAAAAGTGCCGGCTGATGCATAACGCAGACACACCGGCACTTTTTGCAAATCAAAAAGGCGCCCAGAATATACAGATTCAACTTAAAAACTTTAATTGAATTTCAACTGTTTTACTGATAATATTCAATGTCATGAAAAAAAGTTTTTTCTTTCTGCTTTTCGTACTTTTTTGCATAGATTTGACAGCCTTAAACTTCAAGCCGAAACAGCATTTAATTCAGACAGATTTAAGTTATGCGGCAGAACGCGGTTTTGAACGGGATGAATATTTATTTTCACTTGAATACTTTGCAGACTGGGATTGTGCAAAAGCCTTCACTGGCATTCAAAATTATGAAAAAGTTTTTGATTTTACAGCCGGTTCCATTTTTTTTCCGCCAGTTCTGCAAATCCAGCGGAAAAAATCAAATCTTGCACTGGGATTCGAAGGGATTTACCACCTGCAGAATCAAAAAGACATTGCTCTTGAACAGGATTTTATTTTCAACTGCCATGCAAGATATGCTAACAAAAAGGATTTTTCCTTCAGATATTTAATCGGCTATGGCAGAAAATACACAAATATTTATGCCTTGCCAAAGTCCGTAGGATTTTTAGTTGACAATACCGTAATGCAGGGGCTTTTATTTGACAAAAAGTTTAAAAATGATTTTGAATTTCACTATTATGTAAAAAATTTTAACATGTATCGTTATTATCTTTTTGATTTTCTGATTCATGATTTTGGCTGTTCCAGGATTTTTAAGAATAATGTAAAATTCGCAGGAGATATTGAGCTGAAATTTGCAGACCAGTTTACAACAACTCCATACTTAAGCGGCCTATGGTTCAAATTTTCCATTGGATATTGTTTCAGGTCTTCTACAAAAAAATAAAGTTTCTTTGAGATTTCAAGCAGGTAAGTTTATGAATAAATTCTTGGAAAAATCTTTTGTACCTTTTACTTTCATCTTCATGCTGAGCATCAGCTCCTGTAAATTCGGCCTTTATCAATTTCTGTTTAACGAAGAATCTGTTGAATCCCGTGCGGACGAAATTAAAATCCTGCAGGCAGACCAAATTCCAAGCTTTACGGAAAGCAAATACAGTTTTGCACTTTTTACCGATGCACATGTCGGTTCGGAAGATTTTGGAAAATGTGACGACAAATTTTTGGCATGGATTTCTAAGCAGTTTGAAAATCCAGATGAAACAAAACGTCCGAAATTTCTGGTTTCTCTTGGTGACAACATGCATACAGGCAGAGAAGACAGCAAATATAATTCTTTTCTAGACAGAATAAAGGAACTTGCACAAGAAAAGAACGGTGTCAGTAATTTCAAAACTTATTCAATTATGGGAAACCATGATTTGTATAACAATGGCTGGGAACGATTTAAGTCTAATATCTTTCCATATACGTCGTCATATTGCTTTACAGACGGAACATTTTCCTATTATTTTCTGGATGATGCAAACAACACCTTTGGACAAAGCCAGCGCGATGCAATGGAATCTGCCTTCAAGCAAGATGCAAAACCCAAAATAATTTTCATTCACTGCCCTATTTACATTGATGCAAGAGATTTGCTGTCCATTATTTTTAAGTTGCAGGATACAATGGAAAGAAACTGGATTTTAACCCTTTTCGCCAAAAATAATGTAAAGCAGATTTTTTCAGGGCATGTACATTCCCGCTTTAAAACTGATTACGGAAAATTCAGGGAAGATGCGCTTGGCAATTTTGGAAAAGAATACTGGTATCTTGTAACGGTTGACAGGACAAACAAAACAGTAACTCTGTCAGAAAACTGAAAATTTCAGCCAGAGTGCAGATTTTCAGGTGCATAAACACAAGCAAAACACAAGCAAAAACGCTTGCCGACTATACTTTTATTCAGTATTATTACTATGATTACGATTTTGTATTTTTGCAAAGCATCAATGGGAGACAAAATGAACAGTTTAACAGACGTTATTTATAACGAAGAAGAAAATGAACAGAAAGACAAAAAGGATAAAGTTTCAGACGCCCTTGCGGAAAAATTCCTAAAAACCCGGCAAATCATTCTTTCAGGACAAATAAATAAAGAGCTTGCAGAAAAAATTGTCCGTCAGCTGCTTGTACTTGAAGCTGACAATCATGACCCGATTTATGTATACATTGACTCGCCAGGAGGAGATGTTGACGCAGGGTTTGCAATTTTTGACATGATTCGTTTTATTGATGCTCCAGTATACCTTATTGGCATGGGACTTATTGCAAGTGCAGCTGCACTCATTTTGCTTGCAGCACCAAAAGAACGCCGTCTTGGTTTGCCAGACAGCCGTTACCTCATCCATCAGCCGCTCAGTGAAATGCAGGGAGCTGCAACAGACATTGAAATTCATGCCCTTGAAATGGCAAAGACAAAGGCAAAACTTAATAAACTTATTTCTGATGAAACAGGCAAACCCATCGAACAGGTTTCAAAAGATACAGAACGCGACTGCTGGCTTAGTGCAAAAGAAGCTGAAGAGTACGGCCTCATAAGTGCAATTGTCAGCAAACGTTCTGACTTAAAAAACATCTGAAGCAGTCTATAAGGTTTCCTGTAAATTTTGTTTGTAAACAAATTTTATTTATGGTAAATTATCATGTACTTTGATTTAACAGAAAGCATTAAAGATTCAATACTTAATGCAATGGATGACCAGACTTCAGACTTGGTTTTTGACTCAAAAAGCAGGTCAGTCGTTGAGTCAGATCAAAATACAACTAATAATGAACAATACATAGATTTGCCAAAATGGACTTCTGCTGACGGTTTTAAAATCAGACAAGACTTTGTTTCCTGCCTGCATGCACCTTTGGCAAAAGACGAACTTCAGCAGATTCTACATTCTGGCAGGGGGGTGTTCAGAAATTTTAAGAGCTGTTTAAAACAGTACCCTGAAATTGAAAAAAAATGGCATCTGTTCAAAAGACGTAAAATGCTGTTAAAAGTCAATGAATGGTACAACGCATTGCGCGAACTTTGGGGGCTTGAAGCTCTAGAAGCTGAACCAGAAGATTTTGAAGATTTGGTTCAGAATGACTTTATTTTTCGCGGGTACGATTCTGCCAAGGACAAAGAATCTGTACTGCACTATGCCAATGTGGAAGAAGTCTGTATTGATGAAAACCTGGAAGAAGTTTCAGCTGCCATTAAGTTTTTATGGGAAAGGCAGTTTTTGTCGCAGGATTCTGATTTTGGTCTTGTCAGCAAAACTTTTTCTGATGATTTTGCGGGTTGCATTACATTTCAGGCTTGCACGTCCTCATCAACAAAAGCTGTCGTTTTGTCGGCATTTTTTGTATTAAAGAATTTCCGTGGACTTGGGATTGGCAGAATGTTGCTTTCTCAAAGTCTTGAACTTTTGCGAAAACGGAAAATTCAGTGGGTTATTATTGCAAACGTTATTATTCCTGATTCCATGATTCCTTTATTGAATCGTTCGGGTTTTAAAAAAATCGGTTCAGGATATATCGCCAGATTATTTTGAAGAATTAACATTCAGGTTGAACATCAGTTTCAACAGAACTGCAGCTTTGCAGATTGCATCTGTTATGGACAAGGGATTGGAGGGGCTTGTAAAACAGAGAATGCATCAGGAAAAATTGTGAATGCTTTCAGGCAAGTGCTGATTAACACAGAATCGATTACTCTGCACTTTCCGTCAAATTGACTTACGGACAATCAGCTACCTTCAAGGTTAACACTGAAAAGTCCCCAATAAGATTATTCAGTGGTTCCTTAACATGAGCAGTTTTTTAGCATTATCTGTTTTATGGAGCGGAAGCGGAACCCCGGAAAGCCCGGTTTTTTGTTTTTGAAAAAAACAAAAAATGGCCCTGAAAAAAAAACTGATAAAAACCAATTTTTAAATAGGAGTTTTGAATGTCTTTCAAGTATCAAGATGAAATTGATATGAATTTGTTTGCATCTATTTTGAAGGATGCAGTTTCAAAAGTAAAAACAGAAGAAGATCCTGAAGTTTTAACGGATTTAAAGAAACAGTTTAAGAAAAATGTTCCGTTCACTTTGAGAATGTATGTTGCTGCCTATCTTGCAAAACAGGCTATGACCGGCAGGACAGGAGGCTACAGGAGCCGCCGCGAAAATCGTGATTCACGCTACTCTACAAGAGATTGGAAAAGCCGCGAAACAAGAGGCAGTTTTTCTGCAAAGCCTGCCTACACAACTGCTGAAAGCGCAGAACCAAAAGAAACCGAAACACGTCCAACAAGAGTTGAAATAGATCCTTCAGTTGCAGCCACAGTTTTCATTGGAATTGGCCGCAATCGCCGCGTTTATCCCCGTGATTTAGTTGGACTTTTGGTAAGTGTTGCCCAGCTTGACCGTGACAGAATTGGTGATATCCGCGTTCTTGCAAACTATTCTTTTGTGCAGCTGTTCAGTGAAGATGCTGACAAAGTTATTGAAGCTCTCAACGGATATGACTATCGCGGCAGAAAACTTAATGTAAGTTATTCCCGCCAGAAAGGGTTTGACGACGAAATGCAGAATGACGAAGCTGATGACAAACTGAGTGCAGAAGATGCAGCAGCCTATGCAGCAGCAGAAAAAGCAGCCTCTGACAAAGAGCCCTTTGGTTCTTCTGTTCAGTAAAACGGTACTAAAATGAAAGCCTTACAGACAGGTCCTATTGCAGTAAACTCTTGGATTGTACCTCTTAATGAAAGGGATGTTTTCATTGTTGACCCTGCAGGACGGTCTGTTACTGGTGATGAAACGGTAATTCAGGATTATCTGAAGCAAAAATCCCTTAATCCTGTTGCCGTTGTCCTGACGCATGGGCATTTTGACCATGTAATCGGACTTCCTTCCATAAAAAAATCTTTTCCTGACATAAAAATTGCAATTCATAAGGCTGATGCTGAATGCATTGGCGCAAACTCTGCAAAAATTCAAGGGCTGCTTCTTGAAGGGCTTGCAGGTTCCAGTCTTCTGCCTTATGTTTCAAACTTGCCGGAAGCTGACTGCATATTTGAAGACGGTCAGACATTTGACAGTTTTTTTTCAAAAGATTACTGCATCAAAATGTGCGGTGACGAACTGCGCGGCAGTCAGGTTTTTGAAACTTTTGCAAACTGGGCTGTAATTCATACTCCCGGTCATACAAAAGGTTCATGCTGTTTTTATAATGCGCAGGAAAAAATCCTTATTTCTGGCGATACAGTTTTTTTCCGCAGTTACGGAAGAACGGATTTATACGGCGGAAGTCAGGCTGAAATAATCAAGAGCATAGAAAAAATTAAAAAAATTGCAGCTGAAGAAACACTTGTTTTTCCAGGTCATGATTATGCAGGATTTAACCTTTCATGGCTCGACAGGCTGGACATCTAGGTTCAGTAAATCAGGTTTTTCGGACAAGCGTTTTTTTTACGAAATAAAAATCCTTTTAATGCAGAATAAAAGATTCAGGACTGTAAAGTTTATAAAATTCCTGATTTCCGCTCCTTTCTATCCTGTAAAATGAAGCTTCCATCTGTTTTTTTTCTGCGAAAATTGTCACCATTGCAAACGACGGACTTGAATAACTGCGAGGCAAACTTATGCTTCCGGGGTTAAGCAGAATGCATTTTCTGTATTCGAACTGCGGAACATGAGTGTGGCCAAAAAAAACAAAATCTGCACCGACAATCTGGGCTTCATGCTCCAAGTTTTCAAGGCTTGAATAAACTCCGTACCGATGTCCATGAGTCATGAAAATTTTGTGGCCGCAGGCAGTAAACACAAGGCATTGGGGAATCTTTACAATCTGGGAACATGCAGACTGCCGGCAACTTACAGGAAATTCCATAGGAAAAGCTGACGAATCGTTATTTCCGCACACAAAAGCGGTCACAGGCGGGATTGTAAACGGAAGCGCACAGTCCTGAACATCTTCAATTATTGAAAGCAAGTCGGAGATGCCGTCGCCACAAAAGGCAATTGCATCAATGTGGCCTGAAAAATATGAAAGGATTCTTTCAAGCTGCTGACGGTTGCCATGAGAATCTGAAAAAACAAGAATCCGTGCAGATTTTGCATGAGAAAGGTTTTCCTGAAATTCCTCTGTAGAAATTAAAAAAGAGTCAAGCTGGCTCAAAGGATTGCAGAAATTTGTCTGGTTAGTACTGTTTTTCATTCGCTTAATTCCTGAAATACAAAATGATTTACAGAACGCAGGCCTGACTCCGGGTCTACAAAATGACTTACCTTGCGCGAAGCTCCGCATATTCTCTGAACATGAATAATCAAATCAGAATCCGAAGCAAGAGGTCCTTCCAGAAAAGTCATATACAAAACAGCATTTTCAATCAGGGGCAAAACATTTTCAGGATTCAAAGAATGTTGCTCTTCATCATTGAGAATATTCTGGACGGAAAATTTTTCAAGAACAAAGTCTGAACTCCATTCAGACCCAAGCACATCATCCTGTGGAAAAAACGAAAAAACCGGAAATGGCAGAACTCCGCCATATCTTGAACGCAAAATACTGAGCGCTGAATGCATATTTTCAGGTGCCCCCAGCAAAAGCAAACCTTCAAGTTCGTCATCTGCGAGAATATCAGCAAGATTGGTTACTTTTGTACGCACTCCTGTTTTAAAATCTTCAGGAAAGATAAGGCATTTTACAAGACCGTTTTCTTCTGCCATACCAAATTTACTACCAAGAACAGCTTTTGCCATTTTTACAAACGAGCTTTCATTGTAGCCGTAACCAAATACAACGCATATTTTTTTATGCGAATAAAGCCATTTTGAACAGTCAGTCCATTCACTGCTTTTTTTTACGTTAAGAGAAAAACAATCTTCTGATTTAGCATCCACAATCTGCCCTTTTTTACAGGAAATGAATCCAGATTGCAGCACAGCCGCACAGAATAATAGAATAATTTTAAATATTTTTTTCATCCGCATATAACGCAAATATAATAGCGGATTTTTATTTTATTGAAAACATTCAAATCCACATTTCAAATCCACATTAAGCCCAGCTATCCAGAACAAATCATGGTGGAAAGTATTTGAATTTTTTATATATGGCTGGCTTTTTGCTAAAAAGATTTGATTTTGTTTATCCTGCCGGCGGAAACGATTTTACTTCGGTAAAGCTTACTCCTTCTGAACTGGAACAGGTCTCAGAGGCGGACGGCTGGTGTTATGTCTGTAAGGGCTGGGAAGAATAGTTTCGGACTTGGAGTTTCCGCATTTGATCTTTTGCTAACTTATCAATGCAAAAGTATCTGCT